>CADBSD010000052.1 GCA_902797225.1 uncultured Ruminococcus sp.
AAGAGCAAGAGCAGGCGCGGCTAACATCGTTCCTAACTCAACAGGCGCTGCCAAGGCTATCGGTCTTGTTATCCCCGAGTTAAACGGCAAGCTCATCGGTTCCGCTCAGCGTGTTCCCGTTCCCACAGGCTCAACAACAATCCTTACCGCTGTTGTTAAGGGCAAGGACGTAACTGTTGAAGGCATCAACGCCGCTATGAAGGCTGCTGCTTCCGCAAGCTACGGCTACAACGAGGATCCTATCGTTTCTTCCGATATCATCGGTATGACATACGGCTCACTCTTTGACGCTACTCAGACAATGGTAGCTCCTATCGGCGACGACCTCTATGAGGTACAGGTTGTTTCCTGGTATGACAACGAGAACAGCTACACAAGCCAGATGGTTAGAACAATCAAATATTTCGCTGAGTTAGGCTGATATCGAACAGTTTACAAGCAATTTTAAACGGCTTCCTTGTGAAGCCGTTTTTTTATGTATTATTTAACAGACGTATAAATCGTCACCAGCTTCTAGCGTTTTCTTTATTCCTTTTTGTCATTTTAGATATTTTTAATAAAAATTCACACCTAAAAAATAAATTATTTTATAAATTTACTTGAAATTACTTGAGTTATTTGTTATTATATATAATGAATATAAGTGTAACTACGTCAAATTTGGAAAAACTGTAAAAAAGGAGGCGGAATATGAACTATAACTTTAACGACGAACGTGCCGCGCTTGAGATTTATCACGACGGCGACGCCGTAAGAGCTCAGGATATTATGGGAGCTCATCTGGTAAACTGGGACGGTCGCGAGGGTGTAGTTTTCCGCGTTTGGGCGCCCAATGCTCTGACGGTGTCCGTAATCGGTCCGTTTAACGACTGGAATAATATGAGCAACTATATGTACAAAATCGGCGAAAAAGGCGTTTGGGAGCTTTTCATCGAGGGACTTACGGAATTCACAAGATATAAATTCTGTATTGAAACGCCCTGGTTCGAGAAAAAAATCAAATCCGACCCCTTCGCTTTCCATACAGAAACAAGGCCCGACAACACCTCTATCGTGTACAACCTCGACCGTTACGAGTGGAACGACGGCGAATGGCTGGAGTTTAACAGAACGCACTCCCACAAGGAGCGCCCCGTAAACATCTACGAGATTCACGCGGGTTCGTGGAGAAGATATGAGGACGGCAACTTTTTCAACTACCGCAAGCTTGCCGACGAGCTTATCCCCTATGTGCTGGATATGGGCTACAACTACATCGAGTTTATGCCGATTACCGAGTACCCGTTCGACGACAGCTGGGGTTATCAGGTAACGGGGTATTTCGCCCCGACCTCACGTTACGGCGAGCCCGACGACTTAAAATACTTTATCGATAAATGCCATCAAAACAACATAGGCGTAATTCTGGACTGGGTACCCGCCCACTTCCCCAAGGATGACCACGGACTTGCCCGCTTCGACGGAACTTGCTGTTACGAGTACGAGGGCGAAAGACGCGGCGAGCACAAGGAATGGGGAACCTACATTTTCAACTACGCGAGATACGAGGTAATAAGCTTTCTGGTTTCCAGCGCTATGTTCTGGGTTGAGCAATACCATTTCGACGGAATAAGAGTTGACGCCGTAGCGTCTATGCTCTATCTCGATTATAACCGCAACAAGGGCGAATGGGATCCTAACGAGTTCGGCGGTAAGGAAAACATCGAGGCGGTCGAGTTCATAAAAAGAATGAACACGGCGGTTCATATGTACCACCCCGAGGCTATGATGATAGCTGAGGAAAGCACCTCGTGGCCGAATGTTTCAAAGCCTGTAGACAAAGAAGGGCTCGGCTTCGACTACAAGTGGAATATGGGCTGGATGAACGATATGCTCCACTATATGTCGCTCGACCCGCTTTGGAGACCGTTTAACCACGACAGCTTAACGTTCAGCTTTTTCTACGCTTTCTCCGAAAACTTCATTCTCCCTGTATCACACGACGAGGTCGTTTACGGAAAACATTCTCTTATCGACAAAATGCCCGGAGATCCTCCTCAGAAATACGCTTCCGTAAGAGCTTTCATCGCTTATATGATGGCTCACCCGGGTAAAAAACTTATCTTTATGGGAAGCGATATCGGACAGGAAAAGGAATGGGACTCGAACAGCGAGCTCGACTGGGGAATACTGGCGGACGAAAACCACCGTATGCTCCACGATTTCTATCGTGATATCAATAGTTTCTATCTAAACAACAAGGCTCTGTTTGAGCTTGACTTCAGCTGGGAAGGCTTCAACTGGATTCACCACGACGACTACACCAAGAGCATTATAGCTTTCAGGCGTATCGGCAAAGACGGCGACGAGCTTATCGTTCTGTGCAACTTCCAGCAGGAAATTCACGTAAACTATTATATCGGCGTTCCCGAATACGGAATTTACGACGAGGTATTCAACTCCGACGACCCGCGTTACGGCGGCTCGGGAGTTTCAAACGGCAAGGGAATTGAAACGACGGATATAGCTATTCACGGTTATAACCAGTCGATTAAAATTAAAATTCCTCCCCTGTCGGTAAGCTTTATCAAGCTCAGAGAAAAGAAAGAGCGTCCCGTTAAGGAAAAGACCGAAAAGAAAAAAACGGCAAAGAAAAAGCCCGCTAAGAAAATAGCGAAAAAGGCGGTCAAGCCCCTTAAACCTATTAAAACGGTTAAGCCGCTTGAAAAAGAAAAGGATTAAAATATTATTCATTTTTTAATAAATAATAAATTTAAATAAACACGGAGGTAAGAATATGATACCTAAACAAAAGGTCGTAGCTATGGTCCTCGCGGGAGGACAGGGTTCGAGACTCGGCGTGCTCACAAAGAAGCTCGCCAAGCCTGCGGTTCCTTTCGGCGGAAAGTACAGAATAATTGATTTCCCTCTGTCAAACTGCGTTAACTCGGGAATCGAGGCAGTCGGAATCCTCACACAGTACCAGCCCCTTATACTCAACGAGTATATCGGAAACGGTCAGCCGTGGGATCTCGACGGAATGCACTCGGGAGCTAACTGCCTCAGCCCTTACGAAGCTTTGGGCGGAGCTGACTGGTACTCGGGTACAGCTAACGCGATTTACCAGAATATCAGCTATATTGACAGATATAATCCTGATTATGTGCTTATTCTCTCAGGAGACCATATCTACAAAATGGATTATAATGAGATGCTCGAGTTCCACAAGAAGAACAACGCCGCGTGTACGATAGCGGCTATCGACGTTCCCAAGGAAGAAGCTTCGCGCTTCGGTATTCTCAACACAAACAAGGACGGCTCTATCTACGAGTTCGACGAGAAGCCCGCTCATCCCAAGAGCACAAACGCGTCTATGGGTATTTACATCTTCAGCTGGAAAGAGCTGAGAAAATACTTAATCGACGACGCGGCGGATCCCGATTCCTCAAACGACTTCGGTAAAAACGTACTCCCCACTATGCTCAACGCTGGTGAGAGAATGTTCGCTTATCCGTTTGAGGGCTACTGGAAGGACGTTGGAACAATCGACAGCCTCTGGGAAGCTAATATGGATTTGCTCGACCCGAACGTTTCTCTCGACTTAAACAACGTTTACTCGAGAAACCCGATGATGCCTCCGCACTTCATCGCGGACGGCGCGAGCACTCAGAACTCACTTATCGCCGACGGCTGTAACGTATACGGTGATTTGGAATTCTCGATTCTTTTCGCGGGCGTTCAGGTAGGCAAGGGCGCTAAAATAAACTCCTCGATTATTATGCCCGGCGCGGTTATCGAGGAAGGAGCTGAGGTATCGTTCGCTATCGTGGCAGAGAACTCCGTAATCGGCAAAAACGCCAAAATCGGCGCAGGTCCGAGCGAGGTTAAAAACCGCGATGATTGGGGCGTAACCGTTATCGGCGATAATCTTAAAATCGGCGAAAACGTTGTAGTACCTCCTAAAGCTATGATTGATAAAGATATGGAGGGTTAAAAAATGAAAAGTAATGACGTATTAGGATTAATTTTTTCAAACTCCAGTGAAGAAACATTGACTGAGCTCACAGCTCACCGCACAACCGCCTCCGTTCCTATCGGCGGTAAATACAGAATGATAGACTTCGTTCTCTCCAATCTCGCGAACTCCAACGTGAACAACGTGGGAATCGTGGCAAAAAGCGGATTTATGTCACTTATGGACCACATAGGCTCAGGCTCCGCGTGGGATTTATCCAAAAAGAGAAGCGGTATCACAATTTTACCCCCGTACGCGGGCGTAAGCTTCTCCAACAAGGTTGAAACTCTCTATCAGCTCAGAGGATATTTTGAGGACGCTGACGAGGAATATGTTCTTCTCGCTGAGAGCAATGTAATTTATAACATCGATTTTACGGAGCTTTTCTATCTTCATTCCGTAAACAAGGCTGACATCACGCTCGTTTACAAGAATATGATGGTTCCCGATAAATTCACCCCGATGACAATCAGCCACGACAACATCGGCAAGGTTGAAAAGGTTCTTATTCAGCCTAACGTAAAAGGCAAATGCAACCTTTACATCGGAACGCTTATTATGAAGAAGGAGCTGTTCTTAGAGCTTATCAACAAGGCTATAAGCGAAAACGAGCTTCACTTCGACCGTCTTATTCAGAAATGGGTTGACGATTATACTGTATTCGCTTACGAGTGCCCGGGCACATGCGCTTTAATAAGCTCGATGAACGAATACTACAAGTTCAATATGGCTCTTATGAACGGCGAGCTCAGACAGGAGCTGTTCCAGGCGGACAGACCTATTCTTACAAAGGTAAGAGATGACGCTCCCTGTAAATACGGTCTTACAAGCTCGGTTAAAAACTCGCTTGTATCTCAGGGCTGTTTCATCGACGGCGAGGTTGAGAACTGCGTGATCTCCAAGGGCGTTCATATCGCCAAGGGAGCTAAGGTATCCAACTGCATTATTATGCAGGATACAAAAATCGGCGAAGGCTGTACTCTCAACTACCTTATCATCGACAAGGACGTAACTATCTCGCCGAATATCTCTATGGCGGGTGTAGATTCTTATCCGATTCATATCGAGAAGAAATCGGTTATTTAAATAGGAGGAATTTGATATGAGAATATTATACTGTACATCAGAGGCGAATCCATTCGCGGGTTCAGGCGGACTTGCCGACGTAGCGGGCTCGCTCCCCCACGCTTTATGCCGCAAAGGTCAGGACTGCCGAATTGTTATGCCGCTTTACGGAACAATTCCCCAGGACCTCAAAAACCAGATGAACTTCATCGCCAACTTCACAGTTCCCGTAGCGTGGAGACATCAGTACTGCGGGCTTTTCTGGGCAAGATGGAACGACTGCACCTACTACTTCCTCGATAACGAGTATTACTTCAAGAGAGGCACTCTTTACGGCTCATATGACGACGCCGAGAGATTCGCTTTCTTCTCGAGAGCTATCCTCGAGATGCTTCCGTATATCGACTTTCATCCCGATATTATCCACACAAACGACTGGCAGACCGCGTTAGTTCCCACCTACTACTATCTTTTCTACTCCAAGAATCCGTGGTACGCTAACATCAAAAACATCTTTACTATCCATAACATTCAGTATCAGGGAATGTACGGCTGGGAAGTTAACACAGAGTGCGTTGGTATTCCCGCTGAGGATACAAAAATCCTCGAAATGGACGGTAAGCTTAATATGGTTAAGGGCGCTATCGAGACCGCGGTAAGAGTAACTACCGTTTCTCCCTCTTACGCGCTTGAGATTCGCGACCCGTGGTACAGCTTCGGTCTTTACAACGAGCTTAATCTCCGCCACTACAAGCTCTGCGGCGTTAAGAACGGTATCGACCTCGAAAGCTATAACCCCGAAACAGACTATCAGCTCTACTGTAACTACTCCAAGGACGATATGAGCGGCAAGGGCGTTTGTAAGCAGAAGCTCCAGGAGCGTCTCTGCCTTGAGCAGAGGTGGGATATTCCTATCGTAGCTATGGTTACAAGACTTGTTGAGCATAAGGGCTTAGACCTCGTTCGTATGGGACTTGAGGAACTTATGAACACAGAGAATATGCAGTTCGTAATCTTAGGCTCAGGCGACGAGGAGTACGAGCAGTTCTTCCGCGATATGCAGTGGAAATATCCGGGCAGACTCTGCTTCTGCCACGGCTTCGTTCCCGAACTCGCGCGTAAGATTTACTCGGGCGCCGACATCTTCCTTATGCCCTCCAAAATGGAGCCCTGCGGTCTTTCTCAGATGATCGCTCTGCGTTACGGCACAATCCCCGTAGTTCGCGAAACAGGCGGTCTTAAGGACTCCGTATTCGACAGCGCGGACGGCTACGGCAACGGCTTTACCTTCGCAAACTACTACACAGCCGATTTACAGGGCGCTGTAAGAAGAGCTCTCTGGGGTATCCAGGACAACGAAGGCTGGCACAAGCTTATGTGGCGCGCTATGATGAGCGACAACTCTTGGGAGCGTTCCGCTCAGGATTACATCAACATCTATAACGACACTCTCAACTGGGCATAGCCCGTGAGCCACGGGAGCCAAAGCCGCCTTTGGAAAAGTTAGTTTTAATTCAAAACTTCATCAACGGCGGGACTTAGTATTATTAACGCTTATACGCGGTACTACCGCAGAGATTAGATTCATTTAAACAAAGTTTTTTATAAGGTTCATAAAACCACGTTTAACTAAACAACTTACGGGAAGACAATAGTATATTCTCGTTGTCTTCCCAAAATTAACAACAAGGGAGGTTACCCGATATGAAAATCTCAAAAACTAAGACACCAAAAAAAATAATATCTCTTATTGCTGTTATTCTTTCTATGTTGCTTGTCGCGGGGCTTTATGTTCCGATAACAGCCTACGCTTACACAGGCGTTGTTTTCCGCGACATTAGCGACAGCTTAAATCAGAACGAATACAGAAGCTACGACTTTCATCTTGATTATTCAGCGAGCGTTTCTCTGGAAGTTAAAGCAATCGGTTTGGTCTTTGTCGACGCCGAGTTTATTAACCGCGACAGCGAAAAACCCGCTGTGGCATTTAAACTGTTCGGAAATATGACAAAAACCGTAGCTCTTGATAAGGGCGATTATATCTTGAACATCAAAAACGCTTCCGCTTCTACGCTTGATTACACGTTCTCTTTGAGTGCGGACTACGGCAACGCTGAAAACACCGGCAAAGCCACGCTGCTCAACAACGTTGAGGGCACGCTTGAAAGCAATGATTACATCGGCTATATGTTTTATCTCGAAAAGGAAGCTGTAGTCACTGTTGAAACAACAGACAAAACTACAGGCGCGTTCTCGTTCGAGATATTCAAAAACAACTCCTGCGTTTCCTCTTTCGACGGTAAGGGCGCGTCATCTACACAGGTAAATCTCAAAGCGGGCTCATATCTGCTTTTCGTTAATGAAGACGACGGCGGTACCTTATCCTATCAATTCTCGCTCAGCGCCGATTATAATTCTCAGGACAGCAACATCACCAATCCTAACAGCGAATCCGATAATAATGACGACGAAACGAAGCACGATGACGAATACTATGAAAAATACGCCAACGAGCTCGACGATGAGGGCGAAGCGAACGAGGATGAAGAAGATGTTGACGAAAAAGACGAGGACGAAAGTGGCGACGAAGACGACGAGGAAGATGAGGACGATGTTGTAACAGGCGTTAAGCTCGACAAATCGTCACTCAAGCTCAAGAAAGGCGATTCCCGCGAGTTAGCGGCTATTTACACACCCTATGACGCAGTAGCCGAAACCGACAGCTGGAGTAATTCCAACAATAAGGTTATTACTCTCAACGGTTATGACGACGGCACAGCGGATATTAAGGCTAAGAATCTTGGTAAAGCGACCATAACATACAAATGCGACGGCAAATTTACCGCGCAGTGTCAGGTAACTGTTGATACCACTTCGCTTACAATAAAACAAGGCAAGAGCAAATCACTCAAGAAACTCGTTAAATTTGTCAGCGGTAACAAAAAAGCAAAGTGGAAATCAAGCAAAAAGAAGATTGTTTCCGTAACCAAAAAAGGAAAAATCAAAGCCAAAAAGGGCGGTAAAGCAACAATAACAGCCAAAATCAGCGGCACAAGCTACAAAATCATTGTTAACGTAAAACGTAAAAGATAAAAAGAAACACTGAACAGTGTAGAAAAACGGTCGGGCGACATAAAGTCACCCGACCGAATTTTTTATCGATTTATTAACTCCAGGGGTCGTCTTTTTGAGCGGGCCTGATACCTACCAAAATCATCTGCTCGTCGAGATACCAAACCCCCGTTGAGGGCTTTAATCTCAGCCTGAACTGTCTGGGATTGTCCGCTCCCCCGCTTCTCAAATGGAGAGTAGCGTAATTCTCGTTTTGGAACGAGTAGGGATTCGAGAAAATCGTCACCGTAAACGGCACATCGGGAGTATAGTTATTCTCGGGCTTAGCTCCCTTGAAATACGAAAACGGCACAAGCTTGCTGTCGCGGAATCTGTCCTTTATAAAGCTTATCTGCATCGGGGTTAAAGGCGCGGGGCCTTTGAGGGAATTGAGCATTTCTTTACCGATGTTTTCGTCCGCGGCAAACGCGCACAGCGCCAGAAGCGACAGCGCCGCCGTTTTATACGGCGTATCCATTTTCGCCTCGGGCAAAGCTTTAAGCTCCTCCAAGCTCTCGGGAAGCCTTACAAAGCTAAAGGTAACGCTTTCGTTTTCCTTCGGCTTTTGAGCCGTGTTTTGATTTTTGTTATTATTTAAAATACTATCAAACAATCCCATTAAAAATCCTCCTCACTTTTAAATGGTTAGCTTAAAAATATATTACCATTAAAAAACAATTTTGTAAATCCGTATTGTGAATATTTTAATAATATGTTATAATCTGTCAGGAGTTGAAATGATAACTATTTATAGAAAGACAGATGCAAATGATAAACGCCTTGAAAAAATCATTTAAATACACCCTGCCCGTACTGTTCGGCTACATACCGCTCGGTTTCGCGTTCGGAATTATGCTCGCCGCCAAGGGCTACGGCCCCGAGTGGGCTTTCTTTATGAGCGTAATAATTTTCTCGGGCACAGGGCAATACCTTATCTGCTCGCTTTTAGCGGCGGGAGCGGCTATCCCTCACGTTATACTGATAACCTTCCTGCTGCATTTCAGATACTTTTTCTACGGGCTTTCGATGATAGACAAGTATCACAAGGCGGGCGGTATAAAATGGTATATGATATTCGGACTCACTGACGAAACCTACGCTATTCTCTCCACGGAAAAGCCTCCCGAGGGAATAACCAGAGGCGCGTTCTACACCGCGGTCACGTTTATGAACCACTGCTACTGGATAATCGGTTCGGTACTAGGCGCTGTAGTCGGCGGAATCCTTCCGTTCTCAACCAAGGGAATCGAGTTCGTTATGACTGCGCTTTTTTCCGTTCTCGTCGTGGAACAATGGAAAGCTCACAAAAACCACTTCCCCGCGCTTATCGGCTTTGTACTACCGATAATCAGCCTTATTATTCTGGGCTCGGAGCACTTTCTTATTCCCGCGCTGCTCGCGGTTTCGGTTGTGCTGATGTGCCTAAGACCTGTGTTTGAAAAGGAGGAGCGGTTATGAGCGATTTCCTCACAAGTATGGGCATTATCCTCGCAATGGCGGGAGTTACGGCGTTTACGAGGTTCGCGCCGTTTATATTCTTCGGACGCGGAAAAGAGCCCGCGAAATGGATAAAATATCTCGGCAGACTATTACCTCCCGCTCTTATGAGCGTACTGATTATTTACTGTATCAGCTCCGTTGATTTTATCGGCGGAAGCCACGGAATCCCCGAGCTGATATGCATAGCCGTAGCTATGGGACTGCACGCGTGGAAGGGCAACGTGCTGTTGAGTATCGGAGTCAGCACCGTGCTTTATATGGTTCTGATTCAGGCGGTATTTGTATAATTTTTAAAGTAATATAAAAAGGGCAAAGTGTTGATTAAACAACCTTTGCCCTTTTATTATTGATTACAAACATCACAACCGCCATAGCGACGATAATAACATATCCGACAACCGAGAAAATATCGGGAATATCGGCAAACACGAAAAAGCCTATCGCCGAAGCGAATATTATCTGGCTGTAGTCGTAAATCGATATTTCACGCGCGGGAGCGTAGGTATACGCCGCCGTAATCGAAAACTGGCCGCCCGCCGCGGAAAGTCCCGCCAAAAGCAAAAACAAAAGCTGTAGCGGAGTGAATATCTTAAAATTAAACGCCATAAGCGGTATCATACTAAGACAGCTCACTCCCGAGAAAAACAGCACGATAAAGCTGCCCTTCTCCCCTCTTATGCCGAGCGCCCTGACCATAGAATACGCCGCGCCCGCGCCCATACCTCCGACAAACCCGCACAAGGACGGTATTAGCTCCGCGTTTGAGAAAGTCGGCTTCACGACGAACATCGCGCCGATAAACGCGCCCGTCAGAATCAATACCTGATAAAGTTTTAATTTCTCTTTTAGAAATATAAGCGAGAATAGCACCGCGAAAAACGGCGACATTTTGTTAAGAATCGAAGCGTCGCCGAGCGCCAAATGGTCGACGGCATAAAAATTACAGAGAATACCGACAGTGCCCGCGAGCGAGCGCCCGATAAGAAGCGGGAGGTTACGTTTCTGAAAATGGAAACTCTCCCTGTCCTTTATCATAATAACGAGCGCGAAAACAAACGCCACAAGGTTACGGAAAAAGCCCTTTTCAGGCGTCGGCAAATCCCCCGAAAGCCGCACAAACGTACTCATCAGCGCGAAACAAAACGCCGATATTATTATCATTACTATTCCCTTGTATTTTTGTTTGATTATCATTTTTAACACCGATAATATAATAGCATATTTTCCCGCATTGAGCAAGTAAACCGCCGACGTACTTCCCGCGCGGAATTTTTATACAAAAAAAACTCGGCTTCCGAGGAAGCCGAGCTTTTATCATCTATTAAACTAACTCAATGATTGCCATTTCAGCTGCGTCGCCGCGGCGGGGGCCGATCTTTGTGATACGGGTATAACCGCCGTTTCTGTCCTTATACTTGGGAGCAATCTCATCGAAAAGCTTCTTTGTTACTGTTTCCTTAGTAACGAACTTCATAACAAGACGCTTGTTAGCGAGAGAGTTGTCCTTAGCTATAGTAATCATTTTCTCAGCCATTGAGCTTACCTCTTTGGCACGAGTAACTGTAGTTTCAATTTTGCCTTTTTCCAAGAGGAAAGTAACCATCGCGCGGAGCATTGCGGTTCTCTGGGCGGTAGTTCTTCCAAGCTTTCTGGTACCTGGCATAATAATTCACTCCTTTTTTCGTTATAAAGGGTTATTCGTCTTCCTTTTTTAGGGTGAAGCCGAGAGCCTCGAGTTTAGCCTGAACTTCATCGAGCGACTTACGTCCAAGGTTACGAACCTTTATCATATCATTCTCTGTTCTGTTTGTAAGGTCTTCAACCGTGTTGATACCCGCGCGCTTTAAGCAGTTAAATGAACGAACGCTTAAATCGAGATCCTCGATAGTAGTTTCGAGAGCCTTCTCCTTGCTCTTTTCGTCCTTTTCAACCATAATCTCGCTGTTTGTAACGTTATCGGAGAGATAAACGAAGAGGTTAAGGTGCTCTGTGAGAACCTTAGCGGCTAAGGAAACCGCCTCCTGAGCGTTTATTACGCCGTTAGTCCAAACGTCAAGAGTAAGCTTGTCGTAGTCGGTAATCTGACCGACACGGGTGTTGTCTACGGTATAGTTAACCTTTAAAACAGGTGTATAAATCGAATCAATCGGTAAAACTCCGATTACGTTATTGCCCGAAAGCTGCTTGTTGCGCTCACCCGGAACATAACCTCTGCCTCTGTCGAGAGTAATCTCTATATTGAGCTTAGCGTCCTCGGCAAGAGTAGCGATATGAAGCTCGGGGTTTAAGATTTCAACCTCGGCGTCGTGCTTGATATCAGCGGCTGTAACCTCGCGGGGACCCTCAGCGGAGATTTCCACTACCTTGGGAGCTGTATCGAGGAGCTTCGGAATAAGGCTCTTGATATTTAAAGCGATTTCGGTAATATCCTCTTTAATTCCCGGGAGGGTTGAGAACTCGTGGAGCACGCCGTCAATCTTAATTGATGTAACCGCGCAGCCCTCGAGTGAGGATAAAAGCACTCTTCTGAGGCTGTTGCCGAGTGTGTTACCAAAACCACGCTCAAGAGGTTCTACGACAAATCTGCCGTATTTTCCGTCATCGGTGAGTTCTTCTGTTTCTATGCTTGGTTTTTTAATCGCTATCATAACGAATCCTCCTTATTAGGCAGCAAAAATGCTGTCGTATTGTAATCTGCCTTTTAAAAATATATGTGGATTACTTGGAGTACAACTCGACAATGAGATGTTCCTCTACAGGGAAGTCGATATCCTCTCTCTCGGGCTCGGCAATAACCTTGCCG
>CADBSD010000053.1 GCA_902797225.1 uncultured Ruminococcus sp.
AGCTAAGACTCTTAAGAAGAAGGGCATCAAGGTTTCTAAGCTTATCAAGATCACAAAGACTAAGGGCGCAAAGGTAACTTATAAGATTCTTAAGAAGGGTACTTCTAAGAAGATCTATAAGAAGATTTACGTTAAGGGCTCTAAGATCAAGCTCAAGAAGAAAGCTTCTATTAAGAAGGGTACTTACAAGATCAAGCTTAAGATTAAGATTAGCGCGACTAAGAAAGTTAAGGCTAAGACAATCAAGAAGGTAGTTAAGCTTAAAATTAAATAATCTTACTTAGATTTTTAGGACTCCCCCAGCGGGAGTCCTTTTTTTCGTTTTTTATTGTCCACGTCAGGCGTGATCGTTCCTGTCTAAGAATTCACACCCCCCTTACCTTTATTTTGGAAACTTGGGGAACGTTCTGCTACTTTTTAAGGGTAAAGGGCTAAGGGCGCAGGGCAAAGAGAATGTCGAGAATAAAGGTTGATAAGACAATAACCTTTTACACCCGACCATATTTATATTCAAGCTCCGCTTGCACAGCATATTAATTTTGTCGGGAAACCGACGTTTTTTCTAAACCCGAGCTATCTTCTCGACATTTAATTGCGCATTGCGAATTGCGAATTATTAATAGTCCGTTCTGTCTGCCCGACATTCGCTTCCTACGGTTTGACTTTGTATTTAACGTTTCCAAAGACGTCTTTGACTGTCGCGGCTCGCAACTCTTAATAATACAAAAAATTAACATAAAGATTACATTTTTTAACAATCATCAAAAAAGAAATTTTTGCTCTTTTTTGCAAAAAAGAATGAATATTAGCGTTTAATTCTCAATAAAAATTTTATTCTATTTTTATGCTCGTATTGCACAAAAATGGACTCGAAAATTTGGCACTTTGACTATTGACGAAAAACAGCAAATCCGCTATAATGTGCAGGCAAGTTATGAGTGACCACAATATATTGTGGTTTTAAAGAAATAACGATTACAAATGTGTAACATTGGGAGGATTTAGAATGATTACGAAAATTAAGAAAAGAGACGGACGCACCGCGGCGTTCGACATAGAAAAGATTACACAGGCAATCTACAAAGCGGCACAGGCTATCGGCGGAACAGATTACGAAACAGCGAGCAAGCTCGCAAAGGAAGTATACGACATCCTTGAAAGACAAGCGGAAACAGAGCCCACCGTTGAACACGTTCAGGATACTGTAGAAAAGGTTCTTATCGAAAACGGCCACGCGAGAACGGCTAAGGAATATATCCTCTACAGAGCCGACCGTACCAGAGTACGTGATATGAACACAAAGCTTATGAAGATATACGAGGATTTAACCTTTAAGGCGGCTAAAGACAACGACGTTAAGCGTGAGAACGCCAACATTGACGGCGACACAGCTATGGGTACTATGCTCAAATACGGCTCAGAGGGCGCTAAGCAGTTCTATCATATGTATATCCTCAACCCCAAGCACTCCAAGGCTCACCTCGACGGAGATATTCATATTCACGATTTAGACTTCCTGACACTTACAACAACCTGCTGTCAGATTGACCTTTTAAAACTATTCAAAGACGGCTTCTCCACAGGTCACGGTTATTTAAGAGAGCCCAACGATATTCAATCCTACTCGGCTCTCGCGTGTATCGCGATTCAGTCCAACCAGAACGATCAGCACGGCGGACAGAGCGTGCCGAACTTCGACTATTCTATGGCGCCGGGCGTTACAAAGACATACAGAAAGCGTTACCGCCAGAATTTAGAGAGAGCTATCGAGCTTCTGACAGATACGGAAAACCCCGAGAGCTTCTCCAAGGATCTCGCCGACAAGGCAGAGGAAATTTCGGGCGCTATTCCTAAGCTTGAAAACCAGACTCCCGAATACAAGGAAGCTGAGTATAAGCTTTTATCAGAGGCTTTCGGCGACAAAATCGCGGGCAAAATCCAGAGATTCGCGTTTAAGCACGCAGAGTCCGAAACTGACAGAGCGACATTCCAGGCTATGGAAGCGCTTATCCACAACCTCAACACAATGCACAGCCGCGCGGGCGCTCAGATTCCTTTCTCCTCCCTCAACTACGGCACAGATACATCTCCCGAGGGCAGAATGGTAATGAAGAACATTCTTAAAGCCACAGATAACGGTCTCGGCAACGGCGAGACACCTATCTTCCCGATTCAGATATTCAAGGTAAAAGAAGGCGTAAACTACAACCCCGGCGATCCGAACTACGATATTTACAAGGAAACAATGAAGGTATCGGCTAAGCGCCTGTTCCCCAACTACTCTTTCCTCGACGCTCCTTACAACCTCCAGTATTATAAAGAGGGACATCCCGAGACGGAAGTCGCTTATATGGGTTGTCGTACAAGAGTTATCGGTAACATTTATGATCCCGACAGAGAGCAGACATACGGCAGAGGAAACCTCAGCTTCACATCAATCAACCTCCCCCGCCTCGCTATTCTCTCAAACAAGAATGTAGACTTCTTCTTTGAGCAGCTCGACAGAATGTGCGACCTTGTTGTTGAACAGCTTCTCGAGAGATTTGAAATCCAATGTTCAAAGATTGTAAAGAACTATCCGTTCCTTATGGGACAAGGCGTATGGCTCGATTCCGAGAAACTCGGTCCGAACGATTCCGTACGCGACGTATTGAAGCACGGTTCCTTAACCTTAGGCTTTATCGGACTTGCCGAGTGTCTTAAGGCGCTCGTAGGCAAGCACCACGGCGAGAGTGAAAGCGCTCAGAAGCTCGGTCTCGAAATCGTCGGCTATATGCGCAAGAAGATGAACGAGGCTACACAGAAATATCAACTTAACTTCGCGGTAATCGGTACTCCCGCGGAGGGACTTTCGGGACGTTTCGTAAGAATCGACAGAGAGCGTTTCGGCACAATCCCCGGAGTTACGGACAGAGAGTATTATACAAACTCCTTCCACGTACCCGTTTACTACAATATCTCCGCTTTTGATAAAATCAAAATCGAAGCGCCTTATCATAACCTTACAAACGGCGGTCATATCTCCTACATTGAACTTGACGGCGATCCGACTCAGAACCTCGACGCGTTTGAGGCGGTAATACGCCAGATGAAGGAATGCGGCGTAGGCTACGGCTCAATCAACCATCCCGTAGACAGAGATCCCGTATGCGGACACACCGGCATAATCGGCGACTACTGCCCTGTTTGCGGACGTAAGGAAGGCGAAGGCGGCAAGGGCTTCGAAAGAATCCGCCGTATCACAGGCTATCTCGTAGGTACGCTCGACCGCTTCAACGACGCGAAAAGAAAAGAAGTTGAGGACAGAGTTAAACACAGCCTCGGCGAGAGTATGGATATGAGCTTACTGGAAGAAGAATCCGCGTAATGGGAACAAAACTGAATTTATCAGGGGTCGTCAGCGAGAGTATCGTTGACGGCCCAGGTATCAGAATGACAATATTTACACAGGGCTGTCCGCACCACTGCAAGGGCTGTCACAATCCCGAAACCTGGGCTTTCGAGCAAAGGCACTCGGGCGATGTGGATAAAATCCTCTCGATAGCCGTTAAAAACCCTATTTTACAGGGACTTACATTCTCGGGCGGCGAACCGTTTTGTCAAGCAGAGGCTCTGGCTGAGCTCGCTGAGAAATGCCACGAGAACGGACTTAATGTAATGTCGTACACGGGCTACACCTTTGAGGAACTTCTGGCGGGCAAGGACGAGCACCCAGAATGGATTCGTCTGCTCGAAAACTGTGATTATCTCGTAGACGGTAAATTTATTCTTGAGCAAAGAAGCTTAATGCTTCTGTTCAGAGGAAGTAAAAACCAGAGGTTTCTCGATGTAAAAAAGAGCCTTAAGGCGGGTAAAGCAATCAGCGTAGACGAGGACAGACTTTACGAAGGAACAAGAACAAGGCAATAAGAGCGCTGTTCCAAACCTATTAATTCTAAATCACATAAAAAGGGAGATACGTTTTGTATCTCCTCTTTTTGCTTTGTAAAGGATTATTAAAAACCGCACTTGTATTCTTTTTATTAATGTATTACAATATTCATAGAAGGAAGTGGTTATATGAATAAAGCCTTATGTATTACTGTTTTTATCGTCGCATTGGTATTCCTGATATGGTTTATAATGCCGATTATCAGTTTCAGAATAATAAACCCGGGTAACATATTTGGAATTATAATCTGCCTCTACCTGATGTTCTGGGGCGGTTTCAACGAAAAATACGTACAAATAAAACAAAGCCTGTGCTCTGTTGAGGCGGTCAAAATACTTTGGAGGATATTCAATGTATGCACTACGGCTTTCGTCGCTTACGCGGTAATTATAAGCGCTTTAATGGTATTTACAGCGTTTTTTACACCTCCCGCGAAGAATTCAACCGCCGTTGTGCTCGGCGCTCAGGTAAAGCCGTGGGGACCGAGTACGCTGCTTCAGCAAAGAATAGACGCTTCGGTAGAATATCTAAAGGAAAATCCCGAAGCTGTCGCGGTAGTAACAGGAGGAAAAGGCAGCGACGAACCCGAAAGCGAAGCCAAATGTATGTACGATAATATCGTAAAACAAGGCATAAATGGCAGCAGGATTTATAAGGAAGATAAGGCAACCAACACAAAGGAGAATATATTATTCTCTAATAGAATTATAACAGATAATAACCTTAATAAAGATATCGCGATAATCACCGACAGCTACCACCAATTCAGAGCGAGAATCATTATGGGCAAGCTAAAGAAAAAAGAAAAGCTTGACGGCAGCGTCGGCTCAATCAATTCAACTAACGGTGAAGTCGGAATAATCACCTACCCTACGTATTTTGTCAGAGAGTGGATAGCGATTCCTGTAGAAATATTTAAAAAATAAGTATATATCAAAACGGGCAGTTCAAAAACTCAAGCGGAGTTTGAACTGCCCGTTATATAATATACTATTATTTTAAGTATTTTGTATTGCCGCCGATTTTTTCGTTGATTCCCGTGAATCCCGAAGCGCAGCATACGTATACTCGCGCGTTACCTTTACCTATAGCGGGAACGGTGAGCGTTCCGCCCGATACGGTCTGTACATCTCCCGAAACAGCGTCGATATACTTACCGTTGGGGATATTTTTGAACGTAGCGCCATCTGTAACAGCTACGCACGCTAAAGAGTCTACCCCCTGTTTTTCGTCCTTAAAGCGTCTGATATAAGCCATATTGCCGCTTACATACTTGCTGTCTACAGTGTACTGTCCCTTCTGTAAAGCGGGTATAGCTCTGCGAATAGCGTTAAGCTTAGATACCTGCTGGCACAAGGGTTCTTCGAGAGTTTTCTTGACTGTACCCGTCGCCGTAAAATTGCTGAAATCCTTAGCGCTTACATCGCCCTCAAGGTAATCGCCGTAATAAGCTCGGCAGGATTTTGACAGCGGAATATGGTCGTCAGGGTTACCCGTATCTATAAGCAGTCCCTTACCGAACTCGACTTCGTTTCCGTAATACAGACACGGAATTCCGCGGAACGTAAACATAAGGTTCATATTCTCGGCCCAAGCCTGTTCTCCTCCCGCGTAGCCTTTCTTCTGACCTTGATCGGGAGAATAGTCGTGTGACTGAACATATACCACATTCCAGGTAGAGTCGTTAAAGTATTTATCCTCGGCCTTAGCCGCGCCGAAAGCGCCGCTCGCCGAATCAAAGCACCAGTGCATTGTAAAGTCGATAGCGTTCATTCCCGAAGCCTTGCTGTAATCAGGCTTATGATAATCAATACCGTTTAATAAAGCATTGGTTGAGGTAGGCTGATTCGAAACGCTGTCGTACTGTCTGTAATGCTCAAACGTAAGGTTCATATTATCGTTAATCTCCTTAGCGCTTGAACCCCAGTTCCATTTTCCTGCCCAAGTATCGGAGCTTTCGTCCCAGGTATAGAACTGAACACTTTCCTGAGCGTGGTCGCGATACCAGATTTGTGAGTATCTGCAACAAATTTCGCCGAACATATAGAAGTTCGGTTTTCCAGCGTCAGCCGCGGCTGCGAGCATTTGCTTATTGTACATCAAATTAAGAGAAAGTCTCGGAATATGACGAACCGTATCCACACGGAACGCGTCAACGCCCATAGCGACGTATTTGGCGTATGTATCTACAGTATATTTCGCAACATCGGGATTCTCTGTGTTGAGGTCAACACAGTCGCCCGCTATCTGGCAGAATTTACAGGTCCAGTCATCCCAGTTCAGACTCTGGAAATAACCTGAATGATAATAGTTTTTGGAATTGTAAATATCGGAAGAAGAAACCTTAACGATATCGTCATCATCCTTAGTAGGATGTGATTTGTTGGAGTTATTAGCGGAAATCGTAGTGTTCTTCATCAGATTTAAACGAGCGTCATACTGCTTCTGGTCGGGAAGCTTCCAGTATTCCTCGGCGGTTTTTACGCCCGCGAGGTCAAGCAGCTGTTTAGTCGGTATCATACACTCTTTTATATTGGATAAATCTTTTGTTTCATCCTTTGTAAACTCGGGGCAGAGATAATTCTCACCGAAGTTACCCGTATGATTCCAAACAACGTCCTGTACAATCTTAATTCCCTTGGCGTGAGCTGCTTCAATTAAATCCTGATAGGTAAAGTCTTTACTCTCGTAACGCGCGTCTACCTTATCAAAATTAAGCGCGTGATAGCCGTGGTAATCGTAACCCGAAGCGTTCTCAACAACTGGAGTTATCCATATCGCTGAAAAACCGAGCGCCTTAATGTAATCCAGCTTTTCTGCCAAGCCCTTGAAATCACCGTGCCACGCGGGGTCTGTATCAGGATTGTTGTAAGTCTCGTCATTCCAGCAATGAACGTTATTTGAGGGGTCTCCGTCGTAGAAACGGGTAGGAATTACAAAGTAGATAGTATCCTCTCTGAAATCCACCGTATCACTCTGCGGAGTTTTATCCGGATTCTGATTTCTCCAGATTTTCTTAGCGTACCACCACTCGCCCGAATTACGGGTGAGTTCGTTTGAAAGCTGTTTACCGTCTTTGTCGGTAAACAGCATATTAATCTTAGTTACATCATTGAATGTGTATGTGTACCAGTTAGCACCCTCGCTAGCGTCCTTAGTCATTTTCACGCCCGGGTACTGAGTTTCAATATTCTTAGGAAGTGAATTCCAATAATAGATATAAGGCTCTACTTCTTCACTCTTAAAATGTACTGTAATTCCGTCGGAGTCTTTTGTATTAGCCTTCTTTGAGGTAACTGCCGCAGTAGAAATAACGCCGACGGAAACAGCTAATAATAAAGCCAGAAGCAGAGCAATTATTTTTCGAGATTGCTTCATACGCTTTTCTCCTTTGTACTAGAAAGAGCTTATTAATTTCGCTACCAGCTTTTGAATCTGTGTAGCGTCCTTAACGCTTACGTAACCGTCCTTGTTTGCGTCGGCGAGTTTTAGCTGCGCGTCGTCAAAAGTAGCCATTCTGGCGACATATTTCTGGATCAAAGTAGCGTCCTTGATATTTACGGAGCCGTCACGGTTAACATCGCCGAGCGAAGGACTCGGAACTGTAACGATAGGCTCTGTGGGGCCCTGAGTTACAGGCTGAGTCGCGGGATTATAAGGCTGCTGTGTAGGCTGAGTATCCTTGTCGTCCGCGGGAATCTCGCCCTTGCACTCGTATGTATAGGTTCTCTCAACAGTATTGTTGTAAGAATTCTGTACAAACGCCTTTACCGTGTATGTACCGAGCTTGTTCGGAGTATATGTGTAACTCTTGTTCAAGGTGTAGTAAGGAGTATTCTCATTACCGCTCGGGTCTGTGATAATAAACTTATAGAAAAGCAGGTTTGTACCTGTTTTACCGCCTATAGCTCCCGTTGTAAAGGTAATACTTGTGTTAACCTTTATTGTTTTGAGCGTACCTAAGGAATTTGAGAACGAGCTGATAAACGGCTCGGCTAAGTTGGAAGCGTCCTTTATAACAAAATCCTTGATACTGCGGCTGTTGTTGTTGCCGATACTATCTCTGACATCAACAGTAAGAGTATAAGTTCCCGCGGCAGTCGGAGTCCATACTACTGACGAAGAAGCTGAGTCAGATAATACCGTAGCGGCGCCGCTCGAGCTCTTTACAGAGAATTTATAGGTTACAGCTCCCTGGCTTGAAGTAGCTGCCGCAGAAAGCTTAACAGTGGAATTTGTGTAGGAAGGCGATTCTACATCAGTTGTGAAGGAAGTAATCTTTACGGGGCTTGTGCTGTAAATATCCCAACTGTTTGTCTTGTTATTAAAAAGATTCTTGCCCGACTCAACGGTCAGATTATCTGTCTGAGTACCGCTGTTGTTATTAAAGATTATGTTTTCGTAGTTTTTATCAGGAGTGTACTCCCAAACATTTTCACCGATGTTTGTCATAGCTTTTCCGGGCCAGCCTGAATTCTCATTTCCCGAACCGCCGCTGCCGTTCCACATATAACAATATACTGAGGGCCAACCTGCGTCATTCTGACAATAAATTGTCGTGCCGGCGCCTGTTTTAGCCTTTGCTTTTTTCTCTACGGTCTCAGCAATTGTTGTTTCCTGAACTGAGTAATCGGACCATGAAACCGAGAAGCCTTCGCCGTCGCTGTCGGGTTTTGCGATCTGGTTATCAGCGGGATAGCTGAGCTCGGCTGACTTTATTTCACCGTCGCCGAAGATAACATAATCCCAATCTCCGCTTACATTGTACTCCCAGATATCGCCCGACACATTTGTCATAGCTTCCCCGGGGAGTTGCGCGTTACTGCCGTTGTCGTTAAAGAGATAGCAGTATACATTTGTGAATTTTGTAGTGGAATTATCGAAGTAAATCACATCGCCTGACGCGGCTGATGAGGTCATTCCCGCCGCTACAAAGCAGGATAATACCATTAAAGCCGCAAGGAATAAGCTTATAAACTTATTCTTTTTCATAAGAATTCCTCCTTAAATTTCAAAACTTCCCATAATAAATTATGAAAATCTACCCATAGTAATTTTAACAAAAAAACGGTGAATTAATTTTCTGAATTAGAATTATAAATTCGTCAAAGTAACGAAATTAAGACGTAAATTTTGTCTTTATTTTATAATAACAAATCTTTAAAAAACACACCTTAAAAAACAGCTAAAAAAAGTCAAAAAAAACCGACTTTTGTCAGTCGGTTTTCTCGTTTTTATTCTTAATATTATCCCAGTATTTTTTAAACGCCTGTTCGTTTTTATTGTCGCCGAACTCGTAGTATTTAATGTCCTTTAAAGCGTCGGGCAAATACTGCTGCTCAACATAATGGTCGGGATAACTGTGGGGATAAAGGTAAAACTGTCCCTTGTTTTGATTATCCTCACCGTCGTAGTGCATATTCTGGAGCTGTCTGGGGACAGGTCCTCCCTTACCCTTCTTAACGTCGGATATCGCCTTATCTATCGCCATAATTCCCGAAATGGACTTAGGCGCGTTACAAACCATAATAACAGCGTCAGCTAAAGGTATTCTCGCTTCGGGAAGCCCGACCTTAAGCGCCATTTCAACACAGCTGTGAACTATAGGCAAAAGCTGAGGATACGCGAGTCCCACGTCCTCCGCGGCGCAAACCATAAGCCGTCGGCACGCCGAAGGCAAATCTCCCGCTTCGAGGAGTCTCGCGAGATAGTGAATAGCGGCATCGGGATCTGAGCCGCGCATACTTTTCTGGTAGGCGGAAACGATATCATAATGCTCGTCGCCGTCGCGGTCGTATCTTACGGCTGATTTCTGAGTCAGCTCGTCAACAGTGGAATACTCTACATATTTCCTGCCGTCCAGCTCCTTTGTAGCTAAAACGGAAAGCTCTACGGCGTTAATTGCCTTGCGCACGTCGCCTCCGCAGGCTACCGCTATATGTGAAACGCTCTTGTCGTCGATATCTATATCAATATTCTGCTCCTCGGCAAGAAAATCCACCGCCCTGTATACGGCTTTTTCTATTTCCTTGGGCTCGACGCTTTTGAACTCAAATACCGTACTACGGGATAAAATAGCGTTATATACGTAGAAATACGGATTCTCGGTAGTTGAGGCTATGAGCGTGATTCTGCCGTTTTCTATATACTCGAGAAGGGTTTGCTGCTGTTTTTTATTGAAATACTGGATTTCGTCGAGATAAAGCAGAACCCCGTTTATTCCCATGAGCGTTTCCGTAGAGGCGAAAACCTCTTTTATATCCGCTGTCGAGGCGGTCGTACCGTTTAGCTTTTTAAAAGTACGGTTCGTTTTTTGGGCGATATAATTCGCGAGTGTGGTTTTCCCCACTCCCGACGGCCCGTAGAATATTAAATTAGGAATTGTTCCGCTCTCAATAATCCTTCTGAGCGGTTTGTGTTTTCCGAGCAGATGCCTCTGCCCTACTATATCGTCAAGGCTTTTGGGACGAAGTCTGTCGGCAAGCGGCGCGGACATAGTTTCACCTCCGAAAAATCAGTTTAAGCTATAAGTGGTAAGTGATAAGAATAATCTTACCGCTTACCACAAGAAATTTTATTGCGCGCTCAGTTGCACACTTTGCGCTTTCTTATTATTCATAAAGGGGATATTTCGCGCAGATTTCCTCAACGCCCGCTCTTACCTTATCGGCGTTAGCGTCGAAATCCTTAAGTACGAGAGTAATGTACTCGGCGATTTTATCCATATCGTCTTCCTTAAGACCTCTTGTCGTAACCGCCGCGGTACCGATACGCACGCCTGAGGTTACGAACGGTGAGAGAGGCTCGTTGGGAATTGTATTCTTGTTAACAGTGATATAGCACTCGTCAAGTCTTGCTTCAAGCTCCTTACCCGTAACGCCTGTTCCGCGTAAATCCATAAGGAGAACATGGTTGTCCGTACCGCCCGAAACGAGCTTGTTTCCGCGCTTTAAAAGTCCGTCTGCTAAAGCCTTACAGTTCTTTACAATCTGCTCGGCGTATTCTTTGAACTCGGGCTTCATAGCCTCTCCGAAGCATACCGCCTTGGCGGCGATAGTGTGCATTAACGGGCCGCCCTGTGTTCCCGGGAATACAGCCTTGTTAATATCCTTTGCGTATTTCTCCTTCATAAGGATAAGACCGCCTCTGGGACCTCTTAATGTCTTATGAGTAGTAGTTGTAACGAAATCACAGTAAGGAACAGGGTTCGGATGAGCTCCGCCCGCTACCAGTCCAGCGATATGAGCCATATCTACCATAAGATACGCGCCTACTTCGTCAGCTATTTCTCTGAGCTTCTTGAAGTCGATTACACGGGGATAAGCGCTCGCGCCCGCCACGATAAGCTTGGGCTTGCACTCTTTAGCTGTTTCGAGTACCTTGTCGTAGTCTATGTAGTGAGTTTCGGGGTCTACGCCGTAAGGTACAAAATTATAATACTTACCCGAGATATTAACAGGCGAGCCGTGTGTGAGGTGTCCGCCCTCGGTTAAGTTCATACCCATAACAGTATCGCCGGGATTCAGCATAGCGAAGTATACCGCTGTATTAGCCTGAGCGCCCGAATGAGGCTGAACGTTACAAGCCTCAGCGCCGAAAAGCTTACAAGCTCTTTCTCTGGCGATATTCTCAACAACGTCAACGCACTGGCAACCGCCGTAATAGCGCTTTCCGGGAAGTCCCTCAGCGTATTTGTTTGTAAGAACGCTGCCCATAGCCGCCATAACAGGCTCGCTTACGAGGTTTTCGCTGGCGATAAGCTCGAGGTTTCTTCTCTGACGGGCAAGCTCGTCAGACATAGCGTTGCCGATTTCGGGATCGTACTGCTTTAAAAGCTCAATGTTTTGCATTTCCTTCATTTTAATCTCTCCTTATAAAACTACCTTTTTAAACTACCTTTTGTCTATATAAATAATTACAAACTGTTTTTTACCCTTTCGATAAGCGAATACATATCGTCAAGAGTGCACACCTTCCCCGCCTCGTTTCTAAAGGAAGCCGCTCCTTTAAAGCCCTTTAAATACCAGGCTATCTGTTTTCTCGACTGGAGCATACCCATTTTTTCGCCCTTGTATTTACAAGCAAGTTCGATATGCTCAGCCATAATCCTGAGCTTGTCCTCAGCGGCGGATGGTTCAATTATTTTTCCTTTTTCGAAATATGTTTTAAGTATTTCAAAAATCCACGGATTTCCGAGCGCCGCTCTCGCAATCATAAGACCGTCACAGCCTGTATAACTAAGCATTTTCTCGGCGCTTTTTATATCTCTCACATCACCGTTGCCTATTACGGGAACGGAAACAGAGTTTTTAACTTGTTTTATTATATCAAGGTCGCATTGACCTGAATAATACTGCTGTCTTGTTCTGCCGTGAACTATCACGGCGTCAGCGCCGTTTTTCTCGCAAATCTGAGAAACCTCAACGGCTGTTATCGTGTTATCATCAAAGCCCTTTCGGATTTTAACGGTAACGGGAATATTTACGGCGGATTTTACCGCTTTTACGATTTCACCGCATAGAGCGGGATTTTTCATAAGCGCACAGCCGCTGCCGTTGTTGGCGATTTTCGGAGCGGGACAACCCATATTAATATCTACAATATCAGCGCCCGCTTTCTCGGCGGTTACAGCGGCGCCCGCCATAGTATCAGGCTCGCTGCCGAAAATCTGTATAGCGCAGGGGTGCTCGTCCGCGCTAAGCTCCATAAGCTCCAAACTTTTTTTATCATTAAAGCTGAGCGCTTTGGCGGAAACCATTTCGGTTTCGCAGTAGCCCGCGCCGAATTTACGGCACATAGCGCGAAACGCCATATCTGTAACTCCCGCGATAGGAGCAAGCATAATCGGCGGGGTTATCTCTATATTTCCTATTTTCATCGGCGTCTTACGTCGTCGTTGTAGGATTTATACTTGCGTTTTGTATAATAATCGTCGTTTAAAAGACGTTGTTTAGCTCCTGTAATCTTATTACCCTCGCCGTAGCGGTGTTTGCCCGCTCCGCCTGTGTAATTAGACTTGTTGCTTATAATTACGATAACAATAGTCAGCACGCCGATAATAACGCAAGCCCAGCTCGCGTAGCCGTAGGTTAAATCCTTATTCTCTTTAGGTTTAACGATAACCGCCGTCGGGTCTTCGTCTGTTACCGCTTCGGGAAGGAAGATATCCTGAAACTCGGTAGGACGCTGAGAGTTAGTCGCGCGCTCGGTCTGCGTCTGTTGAGTAGCCTCTGTAGGCGCGTCCGTATCTACAGGTTCTTCGGTATCTACGGGAGCCTGCGTCTGAGGCGCCTGAGTAGCGGGATCGGTTTCGACAGGAGCTTCAGTCTCAACGGGGGGAGCGTCTGTTACTATTTCATCGGTAACAACTTCCTCGTTCCCGTCGTCCTCGCCCACAGCGAATACCGCGCCGAACGACGTCAGCATCACGAGCAGAACTATCGCGAAAACAGCTATCCTTCCTAATATATTTTTCAACTTCATAGATAAAACTCCAAAATACCCATTTTATTACAGATAGCATTATAACAAATCAATATGAATTTTGCAAGACTTGAGCGACAGCTTTACCTAATAATTTTCCCGAATACTCCGCTTCTTCAAGCGTATTTCCGTCCGCTCCGACCTCAATCAACAGCGAACCTGTGTTTACATTCATATTGTAAGCGAAATTGCCGAAATCAAGCGGACGCGTCATTCCTTTGTATTTTGTTTCACATTCCTTCTGGAGTTTTAACGCGAAGCGGAGATTATAATTCCATTTTGGAAAATTAAAATAGCCGTTCGGGTCGTAGCCCGAAAGTATCATAATCTGCGCGCCTTTTTTTCCCTTGTATGTAAAGGTCGGCTTGACCTTAAAGGTGTCCGAACCGATTGAGTCGCGGTGGATATCGAGCGTAACCTTTATTTTCGGGTACTTCTCAAGATATTTTTCTATTGTTTTTCGGCTTCTGAGATAACTTCCCGTATACAAATCGTCGTGAGAGGTTTTATCGTGGACTACGCCTATTCCCGCGTTTTTGAGTTGTTGCTCGATAACGTCGCCGACTCTTGTTATGTTATACCTTGTATCTGTGGTTCTCGGGTAAAAATCGGAGTAATAATAGCCGACATCGCAGTCGATAAAGCTCTCGCTTGTGTGGGTATGGTAAATCAAAACCTGAACATCTTTATTTTTTTCGAGCTTAAAGCCCAAATCCTTTTTTACAGCCGAAGCGATATCAAGGTTATAGGAGGTATTGTTTTTCACATAAAAATTGTCATACTTCTCCCCTCCCACGCGGTATTGCTTGGTATAAATCGGATACTTCTTCTTTCCGCTGTGTGATGAAAACGTATTGTAATACTTTGGCGAGAAGGTTGAAGATGTAGTTGGCTTCTGCGTCGCGGGTTGTGTTTCGGTTGTCTTTTTCTTTTTGACCGACTTTTTAACGCCTGCGGCTTTGTACTCGATATTGTAATTGCCCTTTGACATTGTAAGCGCCGCGGCCATTACCGCGACCTTGTCCCCGCCCGAAAAATCGGACGCCCTCTCGTAAATTGAGAAAACAGCTATTGATACTATGGTAAGAGCCAAAGCCGAGTACGCGATTTTCTTAAGCTTTCCTTTTATTTTCAAACTACCACCTGCTTTACTCCAATAATATGCGTAAAGGACAGGCGATATTACATTAAAGCTTCTATCAGATTGACGTCAACGTTCTTGTGTAAGGCTACGTTTAACGACAACGATATAAGACGGCTGGCTCTGTCGATAAGCAAATCTATTTCCTTTGGCGTTACTACCATTTTACGGTTATCGGGGCTGAGCATATCGTTTAGCCGATAGGAGGTTTTCTCGTCGTCAACGTCAAGTAAATCTGAAACCAGAGTAACAGCGTCAACCACTGTTGGAACGCCTACCGCTATAACTGGAATACCTACCGTATCGTAGGTTATCTTTTGGCGGTGGTTCTGAACTCCCGCTCCTGGGGAAATACCTGTGTCGCTTATCTGGAGCGTACAGCCGAGTCTTGAGAGTCTGCGCGAGGCGAGAGCGTCCACAACCACAACCGCCGTAGGTCTTACCTTTCTTATTATGCTTTCGATATACTCAAAGGTTTCTATTCCTGTCTGACCTGTAACCCCCGGACTCATAACAGCCACGGGACGAAGCGTATTAAGCCCCGTGCTTCGGGCGATTTCTCCTTTTATATGTCTTGTAGCTAGCACTCTCGACACTGTTTTAGGCCCGAGCGCGTCAGGTGTTATCTCGATATTCCCGAGTCCGCAGACAAGCACAAGCCCGTTAACGGGTAAAAGACGGCGTATTTCATTCGCGATAGTTTCTATTCTCTCGTCACTGCTGAGAAAATTATCGGTCATAGCGGGAACGTCAATCGTTATATATGTTCCCACCTCTTTTTTCAGCTTAACGCTCGCCTGATGGCTTTTTACGTAAAGCCTTGAAATATCAAGCCCGTTTTCCTTTCGCTCGTAGTGCTCAACGCCCTGGACGTCAGCTCCCGCAAGCTCTCTCGCTTCAACTGCTAAGTCGGTTCTCCGCTCCATTTAATCATCTCTTTTATAAAACTTCTCTTTTAGTATGGCAAATATTGTGTACACATATTCGTTATTATATATTGAACTTTTTTGAATTTTTATGTTATAATTAAGAAAATGGTGATTAATATGAAAACTGTTTATAAAATACTGATTACAATTTTAATAATATCCGCTTTATCGCTTTCCGCGGTCAGTGTATCGGCGGCAGAAATAAGCCATAACAACCGTCAAAAGCAATTCAAAAACACTTCCTCGGTAAGATTTAAAAACAGCGCTCAGCTTCTCGATTTACCCGAAAGCTACAGTTCAAAGGATTTGGGCTGGTGTACAAGCGTAAAAAATCAAAAAGGCGATATGTGCTGGAATTTCGCTTCGATTTCTACATTCGAAACAGCGCTTCTAAAACAAAAGCAGTATTCCGCGCCTTTGAGCACAGACGCGCTCGACAAATGGGCTTTGCCTGACAGCAACGGCGAGGGCTGGATAAGAAAAGAAGCGGACTGGGGAACTACGCTTATCCCTTTAGGCTATTTCACGAGCAGGAACGGAGCGGTTGAACAAAACAGCAGCGAGCCGAAATACTCCGTAAACGCGGTTTCTTATTACGACAAGGGCGACGACGCGCTTATCAAACTCGCGATTATGAGGACAGGCTCGGTTGTGGCGAGCTATATAAGCGACGGCTACGCCTACAGCAAAAACCTCCACGCCTACTGCCTGACTGACCCTATATCCTCAAGTTTAGGTCATACGATTTCCGTTGTCGGCTGGGACGACCATTACAGTAAGGAAAATTTCGACGGCAACTACACTCCAAAAAACGACGGAGCGTGGCTGTGCAAAAACAGCTGGGGGGCGAACTATAACTCCATAGGAGGATATATCTGGATTTCCTATGAGGATTATTACCTTTTCAACTGCGATACCTTTGACCCGAGCTTCGCGCTTGAGCATATTGAAACAATAAGTACGGACGAGCACCTCTATCAGAACGAAATTTACGGCGCTACTTACAACTTCTCGTTCATCGACAACAAGGATATAACATATTTTAACGTATTCGATTTCTCAAAAAACGGCAACGTACTGGAAAAAGTCATTTTTGAAACGACCTCGCTCGGCGCTAAGTACAATGTTTATTACGCGCCTGTAGACGAAAACGGGCGACCGATTAACGACAGAGCTAAATGGAAGCCGCTGAAAAAAGGCACAGTTGATTACAACGGGTATTACTGTGTTGAGCTCAACAACGTAATTATCCCGAAAAAGAAAGGCGCTATCGCGGTGGAAATCAATACAGACACACCGAAATGCACCGCGCAAAACAATATCGGAGTAAGCGAATGGCTTCGAGAAGCGGATACACAGAATATGAGATTTAAGGAAACCTGTATATACAAGCAGTCCTTCGTTACCTATAACAACGGTATTGTTGACGTAAGAGATTATTACATAAAAGAACGAAATGATTATATCGGCGGTACGCTTGTTATTAAAGCGGTCACAAACAATAAGGTAAACACCGAGATTAAAGGCGACGTGAATTACGACGAAACCGTCAGCATTTCGGACGCTACTCTGATTCAAAAGCACCTCGCTAAAATGGAAACGCTTGATTACGACAAACTTGAAAACGCCGACTATAACGGCGACGGAACGGTTGACATAAAGGATACCACGGCAATTCAAAAACGCTTAGCGAATATAAGCTAAAACAAAGCGGCACAAAATGTGCCGCTCTTTATTTTGCGTAGGAGCCAGAAAGTGACATAAATCATCTTAACTAACTCCTATCACATATTTAATTTGTATTGCCCGCTCATTTGCACGCCGCGCTCACGAGCGCTTTATTATACGGTTACTGTATAATCAATTACACAGTAACCGACTTTTCCGTTGTAAAACGTTCTGCCCCAGTTATAGCCGCCGCTATTAAAAACGCTCGAAATATAAAGCTCCTCGTTTTCGGGGATTACGTCGATTATATCCGAATAAACGCTTGTGCCCGCTCTGAAATTAAGTCCGTTCTCAACGCTTACTCTCCGTATTGAGCTTTGCTTTTTTGTTTCGGATTTAAAGGCTTCGGGATAAATATATCCCTGAAACGTCCAGCCATTTTGTCCCGGGTTTTCGTCGCTTATATCAGCGTATGACAGATAAAACTCGGTCTGGTTATAAGCGGAATTCGAAAATGTTATTCTTCCGTCGTTAATATCCTCAACCACCGCGACGTGCCCGCCGTATTCGTTATTAAAGCACGCTACAGCGCCGAGCTTCGGCTCTTTGCCGTACGGATAAATACTATTCTCCTTGTTATATTCGTACCAGTCCCCCGCGTTTGCTGTTGAAAGCCTTGGTTTTTTCTTTGTAAGCTCGTATACCCTGCCCCAAGCGTAAGCGGTACAATTTGGTATTCCATAGCCGCTGTTATAAAAAACATTGTCCGAATAGTAATAACAGTTTGTATACTCGGGCGCGGAAAGCCTTGGAATAAAAACTTTTTCATTTCTTTCACTTACTCCGACGCAGGCGCAGATTACAGATACAATTACGCCCAGCGCGAACACAGCGTAAATTCCTTTTCTTCTGATATTCTTGATAATATTACCGCCTTTCACAGTAATATTATGCGGAAAAATTTACTAATTATTCATTAAGGCGAATAAAATCAAATATTCGTATTTACAAAACGAGGAATATTTTTTATAATAATATCGGTGATGTTTATGCTATCTGTTGTAAAGTCCGTTAAGGACGTAGATAACCTTTTAACTGAAGTAAGAAAGCTTTTTACTCCAAAGCATTTTATGGAGCTTATTCAGGCGGCTGTTTTTATAGTGCTGGCTATAGTAGCGATAAAAATAATCGTCTTTATTATCAAAAAGGCGGGTAAAAAGAAAGATGTCGACCCGTCGCTTTTAAAATTCTTTATCAGAATTACTTATATTTTAGGATTTGTAACAATCATAATGAAGGTATTGTCGATGTTACATTTCTCGGGAGCGGGACTTATAGCCGCGTTCTCGGCAGGCGCGGCGGCGCTGGCTTTAGCTCTTAAGGATAACCTGACGGATTTGACGGGAGGTATTGTGATTCTGTTTACCAAGCCGTTTCAGACAGGTGATTTCATAGAGTTTAGCGACCATAAGGGCTATGTGGAAAAAATCGACCTTATGCACACCTATATCCGCACCTATGACGACACTAATGTAGTAATTCCGAACAGCTGTATTACAACAACCGAGGTTACAAACTACACGAAAAATCCCGAAGTCAGGGTACAGATTTTCGTACCAATAAGCTACGAGGCTGATTTTCAGGAGGTTCAAAAGATACTCCTCTCAGTATGCGGCAGTGTTAACTATGTTATTAATAACGAAAATTTCTCGCCTAAAGTAAGGCTAGAGCGTTTCAGCGAAAGCTCTGTGGATATGGTAGTCAGAGTATGGACAAATTTCAAGACTTACTGGGACGTTTACTACGGTCTTATGGAGGGGATAAAAAAAGAATTTGAGAACCGCGACATCACTATCCCCTACAATCAGCTCGACGTACATATCGACAAGCAGTAAGAAAAATACTTATTTTAACGAAAAGCAGGACGATTTTGAACCGTCCTGCTTTTATCAATTATAAATCTTTAACAATAATTTTCTTGTCCTCTATTCTGACTTCCTTGTCGCAGACCTTATACGCCGCTTTTTTGTGGGAAATAAGAATACAGGTTTTATTCTTAAGCTTTTCGATATTTTCTAAAAGCTTTAATTCGGTCTTTTCGTCAAGCGCTGAGGTAGCTTCGTCGAGAATTATAATCGACGCGTCACAGAGAATAGCTCTCGCGATAGCGACGCGCTGAATCTGTCCCTCGGAAAGTCCCGTTCCCTTTTCGCCGAGCACGGTATCAAGTCCCTCGGGCAACTCGTCGATAAAGTCAGCGCAGGCGATTTCAGCCGCTCGCATAATCTCCTCATCGGAAGCCTCGGGACGTACAAAGGAAATATTATCCCTTATAGTACCCGAAAGCAGGAAATTACCCTGCGGAACGTAAGCGAACAAGCCTCTGACATTCTTGTCGACGACGACTCTAGAGCCGTCCTTTTGCTCTAGGTATATCTCGCCCTTATCAACAGGAAATACGTCCAGAAGCAGCTTTGTGAGCGTGCTTTTGCCTATTCCGGAAATACCCGTAATAACAATAAACTCGCCTTTTTTAATACTCAGACTCGTATCGTAGAGTACGATATCTCTGTCGTAGCTGAAGGTTATATTCTTAAACTCGATTGAACTTAAGTTATCATAAAGCTCCTTTAAGTCGATAGAGGTATTCATTTCCTCTATATGCTCGTCGGGGAACTCCTCGATTTCCATAATTCTCTCTGCCGACGCGAGCGCCTGGTAATACTGCGGAAGTATTGAGGTAAGCCCCTGAATAGGTGTTGAAATCTGGGAAACGAGCGACAATATCTCGGTCAAAACACCGTAGGTTATTACTCCGCCCAGAATCTGGAACGAGCCCCAGATAAGTCCGTAGATATAGGCGCAGACGAAAATAATAGAAAAACCCATTGTAGAAGCTATCGAGATATAGTTTCGTTTTCTTTTTATTCTGAAATTATCCCATTGGAGCTTTTCGGCTTCGTTTGAGATACGCTTATATTTGTTGAAAACTCTGATAACAAGTAAGCTCGACAGCGATTCCTGCATAAAGCTTCTAACCTTGCCGTCGGTTTCCTGAGCTTTTTTATGTAAGTTTTTAAGCGTACCCTTAAACAGGAGCATAATAAAAAGAATAACCGCTCCGCCGATTACAAACACCAAAGCGAAACGCCAATCTATAGCGAAAAGCACAATAAAAATACCGACAAGCTTTACGATAAAATACGTCAAATTCGGTAGAATACTCAAAATAGCGCCTAAAATAACCTGAATATCGCTTGTAAGCCTGTTCATCAGCTCGCCTGTGTGGAATTTTGTTATTTTTGAGTAGTCCTTTTTTAGAATTGTTTCAAACAGGTGGGATTTTATGCTGATTTCGAGCTTAGCGCTGGCGTTGAACGACACAATCCTCGATACAATATTCAATAAAACCTGAAAAAGCGTTACCGATATCAGCAACACTGAGAAAAAAACAACCTTTCCAGCGTCGTGATCATACGCCGCCGAGTCAACTATTCCCCTGGCGAGCTGAGCCGTAAGTACTCCGATATAAGCCAGTATGGCGTAAACAACAGCGATCAGTATAATATTAACGAGCTGCGGTTTTGAATGCTTAGCAATCCACACGGTTGTTTTTTTATCGAAATTTTTCATTCCTCTCAAATACGAATTTGAGAGATTGTCCATAATTTTCAAATCTATCCCCGCTTATTTTTACGCTTTATAATACGCGCTGCTTTAGCTCTGGTTCTGCGGTACAAATTACGCGCAGGTCTGTAATAAAACAAAACATCACAATATAGTCTGTAGCTGAAATCCGTAACCTTGTGCATTTTGCCGTTGCGGTAAAACGCGGTCACAACAGCTATAATATCCTCAGGTCTTATGTTATACTCCTTTTGGACGTTATTGTCACCGAGCATAATATAAGAACCGTCTTTCTGAAATCCTACCACCCTGTGAATAACGTAGGAGTCGGTTTCTCTGCGGTAATAAAAAGCTACATCTGACAAATGAAGCTTCCCGTCAGACTTCTTTAACATCACCATATCCTTGCCGTTTCTCAGCATCGGCAGCATACTGTTGCCCTTAGGAACAAACGAAACGGTCTTTCCGTTATCGAGCTGTTCTTTCATTACAGGCAGAATTTCTTCTAAACTGAAAGTGTTACTCAAGTATATCAGCTTCCTTAACTTTGTTTATAAAACGTTTTACATCAGCCGAGGCTGTAGCTCTGTCAACTTCGTATTCTGACAATAAGAGCTCAACTAAGTCGTTTTCCTCACAGCCCTTTTGTAAAGCCTCAAAAAGCATAGCTCCGCTCTCGTTAAGATTAACCATTCCACTGAAATCAACTACAGCTTCACCAACAGGCACCACAATATATGAATCAGAAACTTTTCTTAAAATAAAATCCTTTTTGATTTTCATATAAACACCTCATTTTACAATAATGCTTTATAATTATATATTATAATTGAGAAAAAAGCAAATTATTTTAATTACGAATTTCAACAAAACCAGAAAAAGAAAAAGGCAGGCTTACGCCTGCCTTATATTTCATAAATAGAATTATTTGAGTTCTACCTCAGCGCCAGCCTCTTCGAGCTTAGCCTTCATAGCCTCAGCGTCCTCCTTGGAAACAGCTTCCTTAAGAACCTTGGGAGCGCCGTCAACTAAAGCCTTAGCTTCCTTAAGTCCGAGACCTGTGAGCTCACGTACAACCTTGATAACGCCGATCTTCTTTGCGCCAGCGCTCTTGAGCTCTACGTCAAACTCAGTCTTTTCTTCAGCGCCGCCCTCAGCGCCTGCAGCGGGACCTGCAACCGCAACAGCGGCAGCAGCGGATACACCAAACTCATCCTCTACAGCATGTACGAGATCAGCGAGCTCGAGAACTGTAAGGCCTTTTAATTCTTCAATAATAGCAGTAATCTTATCAGATGCCATTTTAATTTACCTCCATATTAGTAATTAGTTATTTTTAATAATTTAGTGAAGCTTATTACGCTTCGTCAGTTTTGGCTTCCTCAGCGGGAGCCTCTTCAGCCTTAGCCTCCTCAGCGGGGGCTTCCTCAGCCGCCTCTTCCTTCTCGGCAGGCTTGCAATTCTCTACGCCGCCTTCGTCAACGATAGCCTGAATAACACGGGCAAACGCTGAGATAGGAGCCTGGAACGCACCGAGAACATTAGCGAGAAGAACATCTCTTGTGGGCAGCTTAGCGAGAGAGTTGATAACGTCTAAATCAACTACAGCGCCGTCCATATAGCCCGACTTAATCTCGAAGAAATCGTGAGATTTAGCGAAGTTAGCGAGGATACGAGCCGCCGCGGCATAGTCCTCATCGCTTGTAGCGAGAGCTGTAGTACCTGTAAGCACACTGTCCATTTCGGATAAACCAACCTGCTCGTTAGCACGCTTTAAAAGTGTGTTCTTTACAACAGTATACTTAACGTCGTTCTCACGAAGTTCCTTACGGAGCTTTGTATCGTCCTCAACGTTGATACCCTTGTAGCTTACTACAACACCCATTACAGAGTTCTTAAGTCTTTCAGCTAACTCGGCAACAACCGCCTGTTTAGCTTCTAAAGCACTTTTACTTGGCAAAATTTTCACCTCCATATTAATTTTTAAAAATTTCGCCAATCTAAAAATAATCTCCCCACAAGACGTGAGGAGACGATAAAATACAAATCTTTGCATCTTCCTCGGCAGGCGGATAAACCATTACGCAAAAGCACCTGCTGTCTTTAGAATAGCGATATATAGCACGCCCTGAGGCGTTGCTTATTATTTTGTATCAGCTATTAAACGCTGAACTTAGCGGGATTGATACGAACTGACGGTCCCATTGTTGATGTAACCGCGCAGGACTTGATATACTGTCCCTTAGCAGCCGCGGGCTTAGCCTTAACGATAGCTTCCATAAGAGCGTCGAAGTTTTCCTGGAGCTTAGCCTCGCCGAAGCTTGCTTTACCAATCGGGCAGTGAATGATGTTTGTCTTATCAAGACGATACTCAATCTTACCTGCTTTAGCTTCCTTAATCGCTCTGGCGATATCGGGAGTTACTGTACCGGCCTTAGGGTTAGGCATCAAACCGCGGGGACCGAGGATCTTACCGAGACGACCTACAAGTCCCATACAGTCGGGAGTTGTAACGAGTACATCGAAGTCCATCCAGTTTTCCTGCTGGATTTTCTGTGTCATATCCTCAGCGCCTACATAGTCAGCGCCTGCTTCTTTAGCTAAATCCTCGTTAGGTCCTTTGCAGATTGCGAGAACCTTTACGCTCTTACCTGTTCCGTTAGGAAGTACGAGAGCGCCTCTGACCTGCTGGTCAGCGTGACGACCGTCTACGCCGAGACGAACGTGAAGCTCAACTGTTTCGTCAAACTTCGCTGTGGCTGTCTTTACAACAGTAGAGATAGCCTCGTCGATGTCATATAATTTAGTTCTGTCGATAAGCTTAGCGTTTTCGACATATTTCTTACCGTGTTTCATCAGTTTTCCTCCATAATTAGGTGGTCAAGCGGATATTCCTCCCACCCGGATTTAAAAAATTAGTCTACTACTTCGATACCCATACTTCTTGCTGTACCGGCGATCATACTCATAGCAGTTTCAATGCTGCCGGCATTAAGGTCAGGCATCTTTGTCTCAGCAATTTTCTGAACCTGTTCACGGGTAATC
>CADBSD010000054.1 GCA_902797225.1 uncultured Ruminococcus sp.
GTCATAAAGTCTATAAACTTGTGAGCTCCCTCAACGTTTTCGGCGTTTTTGGGAATACACATAGCGTCTACAAAGAGGTTGGAGCCCTCCTTGGGGAGTACGCCCACGAGCTTGTCGTTGTTTTTCATCATTGTGTAAATATCGCCCGCGTAGTATGGAGCGATCGCCGACTGGTCTTTTTCCATTTCGACGAAAACCTGATCCATAACGTATTTTTTGAGCAGAGGCTTCTGCTGTTTCAATTTCGCGGTTGCCTTGTCGATATCCTTTTTATCGAATTTTTCGGGATTTACGCCGCAAAGCTGCATAGCGATAGCGTAGGCGTCGCGGTTGTTGTTGAACTGCAAAATACTTCCCTTGAGATTTTTGTCCCATAAGGCGTTCCAGCTGTCGGGCTTGTAGTTTACTTTCTCCTTATTATATACAAGACCTGTCACGTTCCAGGAATAGGGAACGGAATACTCGCCCTTTTCGTCGTAAACGGGATTTTTGAGGCTGTCGAGAATATCCTTTGAGTTGGGGATTTTCTTCATATCGAGCTTCTGGAGCAAGCCCTCGTCCTTGAGCTTTTCAACCATATAGTCCGAGGGAATGATTACGTCGTAGCTTGAGTTGCTCGACTTAAGAATGTTGTACAGCTCCTCGTTCGTTTCGTATGTGGTGTAGTTTACGGTAATACCCGTTTCCTCCTCGAACTCGGCAATAGTATCTTTGTAGTTTGTGCCGTCGTCCTTTTCACTGCCGTCCGCCTTGTAATCGCCCCAGTTATAGACGTTGATTTCGCCCTTTGAGCCGCCTGAGCAGGACGACATCACAGCGGCGGTACCCGCTAAAATAAGGCAGGCAAGAATAAGAGATAATGCTTTTTTCATATTGAACCCCTTCCTTTATACTCGCTGCGCTTGTTGCTTTTCCGATTTCCTGTCCTTCAGATTAACCACTATCATAAGCGCCAGAACCACCACGAACATCAACGCCGAAAGCGCGTTGATTTTTGGCGAAATGCGCTGGTGAGTCATAGTGTAAATCTGGATTGAAAGCGTCTGAAAGCTCGCGCCTCGCGTAAAATATGTTATTACAAAATCGTCCATAGAGAACGTAAAGCTCATTAAAAATCCCGAGAACATACCGGGCATAAGCTCGTGGATTACCACCTTTCTGAACGCCTGCCACTGGTTACAGCCGAGGTCTAAAGCCGCCTCGTACACCGAGTAGTCCATATGGCGGATTCTCGGAAGAACGTTCAGCACAACATAGGGCGTGCAGAACGTAATATGCGCCAGAAGTACGGTTAAAAATCCCATTTTGAAGTGGAAAGCGACTCCGAGCATTGTGAACATCAGCATTAAAGCGACGCCCGTTACAATGTCGGGGCTGAGTATTTCCACGTTGCTGGCGTTCTGGATAAGGATACGCTTTTTGCCCTTGAAGTTGTTGATTCCGATAGCCGCCATTGTGCCCAGGGCTGTGGCGATAAACGAGGCTAAAAGCGCTATGATAAGCGTGTTCCAGAGAGAGCTTATAATCTGGCTGTCTCTGAAAAGGTCGGTGTACCATTTAAGCGTAAAGCCTTTCCAGACGGTGGTTTTGCCGTTGTTGAAGCTGAAAATAATCAGCGTTACAATCGGCATATACATAAAAAATATGATTAACGCGGTGTAGATTTTTGATATCTTTTTCATTACGCGATCGCCTCCTCGTCTCCGAAGAAGTTAAGAATAATAAGAAAGAGAAAAATCGCCGCCATAAGGATAAGCGCTATAGCCGCGCCCGTGTTCTGGTCGCTCCAGAAAATCCTGTCGATAACGTCGCCTATCATAATATCGTCGACTCCGCCCAGGTACTGAGCTACTAAAAACGTGCTTGCCGAGGGTACGAAAACCATTGTGACTCCCGATACGATTCCGGGAATACTGAGCGGAAACACAACCTTGCGCATAACGCTCAGCCTGTTTGAGCCCAGATCCTCAGCGGCTTCGATAAGGTTGTTGTCGATTTTAGCCATAACGGAGTAAAGCGGAAGCACCATAAACGGCAGGTATTCGTAGACCATACCGAGAATAACGGCTCCCTGATTTCCGATAAGCGTTGTGTGTATCCCCAAAAGCGAGAGCATCGTGTCTATAGGGCCTCCGCTCTGGAGCAGGGTTATCCACGCGTATATCCTAAGCAGAAAATTCATCCACATCGGTATCATAATCACCATTGTGAGGATATTCTGCGTGCTTTTTTTCTGACGGCTCATAATATAGCCGATAGGGTAGGCGAGTACAAGACAGATAAGCGTCGAAATAAACGCTATCCATAGGCTTCTCAAAAATACGTCGAAGTATCCGAAGGCCTTTGTGAACGGCTCTAAGGTGAAACCGCCGCTGGAATCCGTGAACGCGCTGTAAAGTATCAGCGCTATCGGAATAAAGGTGAATACCGCCATCCAGATTATATATGGTATAGACGGGCGTTTAAGTCTCATTTTCGCCCTCCATAACCCTGAACTCGGCTTTTGTAAAGTCAAATTTCAGCGGTACATAGGTGGCTACCTGCTCGTCAACGTCGCTCTGCATAAGCCATTTCTGCTTGTCGGACTCGAGTATAATCTCGTTGTGCTCGCCCTTGAATATAACCGACTCGATATAAACGTCGTCGAGATGACCTACGCCGTCGCCCGCGATAGAAAGCGCGCTGGGCGGCAGAGTAATGGCGAGCTTCGTTTCGGGCTCGAAATACTGCCCCTCGATTTCGAACTCGCTGTCCTCGACGTGAACGGTAATCGTGTTCGCTTCTTTATCCGCCGAAACAACGTCCGCGTAGAAGGTGTTTTTCTCGGCGAGGAACATTTTGTTCATAATCTGTATGTTGAAAGGAATTATTTTCATTCCTATTTTGTCGCCGACTTTCGCGCCTTCGGTTGAATGGATTATCCACTCACAACCCTTGCACATTACCGTTATTTCGTAGTGAACGCCCTTAAATACGACCTCGGTGACCTCGCCCTTTAAAACGGCTTCTTCGGGTTTTACAACCTCTATATCCTCGGGACGTATCACAACGTCGATGGGCATATTCTGTCCGAAGCCCTTATCGACGCATTCGAGCTCCTCGCCAAGAATCCTGACGCGGCAGTCGTCGAGCATAGTTCCGTTTATTATATTCGCGTCGCCGATAAAGTCGGCTACGAATGCGTTTACGGGCTCGTTGTAAACGTCTGTCGGAGTTCCGATTTGTTCTATTACACCGTTGTTCATAACCACAACAGTGTCGGACATCGTGAGCGCTTCCTCCTGGTCATGTGTAACATATACAAAAGCCGTGTTGGTTTTTTGTTGAATCTGCTTTAGCTCCCACTGCATATTTTTCCTGAGCTTTAAATCGAGAGCTCCCAGAGGCTCGTCGAGAAGCAGAACCTTCGGGTCGCACACAAGCGCTCTGGCTATCGCGACGCGCTGCTGCTGTCCGCCCGAAAGCTTTGATACGCTGCGCTTTTCGTAGCCCTTGAGGTCTACTATCGCCAGCATTTCCTTAACGCGCCTTTTAATTTCGTCCTTCGGCACTTTTTTTATCTTCATACCGAACGCGATATTGTCGAACACGTTGAGGTGGGGGAAAAGCGAGTATTTCTGAAAAACCGTATTAACGTTGCGCTTATAAGGCGGTAAACCGTTTATTTTTTTGCCCTCAAAGGTGACTGTGCCCTGCTCGGGCTCCAGAAAACCGCCGATAATCCTCAGCGTTGTGGTTTTTCCGCAACCGCTCGGGCCTAATATTGTAAGGAATTCCTTGTCCTTTATGTCGAGGTCGATGTGATTCAAAATAACCTCGCCGTCAAACTGAACAAAAATATCCTTCAAAGATACAATAACGTCATTTTTAGTTGTCATCTATCCGCTCCAAGTCAATATATTATACTTTAGTATATTAATACCGCAGATTATTATAATTTCTTTTTCTTTAAAAGTCAATGAAAAATATATTCTCAAAATACCTCGCGCTTGTTTTTAGCAAATTACACAAAATATAGGTTGTTTATTGGTTGAAAAAACATATATACATATTGTTTCATTTTTGATATAATTAATAATGATAAAACGTGAACTATGTATTGCGTTAATTTTAGAAAGGAGTTTTGAAAAATGAAAAAACTCAAAGGTATATTGAGCATAGTTATGGTGCTTGCTTTACTTTGTTCCTCTTTTGCTTTCGCGACCTCCGTTCAGGCGGCGGACACGTCGAAAAGCAATACGGGGCTCGAGGCGAAGCTTCAGGACGACATCTCACAAGGCGTAATTCTGCACGCGTTATGCTGGAGTTACAAGTCGATTGAAAAGAATATCCCCGCTATAGCGGCGGCAGGTTACTCTACGGTTCAGGTTTCTCCCGTTCAGCAGCCTAAGGATATCAGTACGTCCACAAACGTATCGGGTCAGTGGTGGAAATTATACCAGCCCGTCAGCCTGGCTCTCGCCAAGGACAGCTGGGTTGGAACTGAAGCCGATCTTAAATCTCTTTGTACTACAGCGCATAAGTACAACGTAAAGGTAATATGCGACGTTGTTACAAACCACCTTGGAGCTACAAGCGATAAGGATTACAAATCACAGCCTTGGGTAAAGCTTGCCGACGAGGTTAAGACTTACGAGCCTGTGCTCTGGAACAGCAACGGTAATGTTCAGGGCAACCCCTATTTCCACAATCCCACGGGACAGGCGAGCGACAGCAACGCGAATTCCGTTACTCAGCTCGTATCGTCAAAGTGCCCCGACCTTAACACAGGTAACTCAACTGTTCAGAATAAGGTTATAGGCTTACTTAAGCAGTGTATCGACGCGGGCGCGGACGGCTTCCGTTTCGACGCGGCTAAGCATATCGAGACTCCCGCGGACAGCGGAATTTCTCCCAACAACTACTGGACAAACATAATCAACGGAGCTAATTCCTATGCTCAGGGTAAAGGTAAAACATTATTCTACTACGGCGAGGTTCTTAACACTCCCGGCGGCGGACGTTCAATTTCGGGTTACACAAGCTTAAACGGCGGAAAATACCGTGTAACAAATAACAAGTTCGGTAACGGAATCAGAAACGCGGTAGTAGGCAAAAACGCTTCGGGCGCTGTTCCGAGCTCTTATCCGACAGAATTAGGCTCCGCGACTCAGTCTGTAATTTGGGCTGAATCTCACGATACATACTTAAATACAGACGACGGCGGTACGTCAAACGGCGTTTCCGACGAGAATATCGTAAAGACTTGGGCTTTAGTAGCTTCTCGTAAGGACGCTACGCCTCTGTTCTTCGCCCGTACAAACGATATGAGAATGGGACAGTCCGCTTCCAACACCTCCTACAAGAGCGTGGCGGTATCGGAAGTTAATAAGTTCCACAACAATTTCGCGAGCCAGGCTGAAAAAGTCGGCACAAGCGGCAGCTTCGCTTATGTAGCAAGAGGAAACTCCGGCGTTGTTATCGTTAACGTAAGCGGCACGTCAGGCAGTGCTTCCGTAAGCGGCACAGGTCTTAAGGACGGCGCTTATAAGGATATGGTTACAGGCGAGAACTTCACTGTATCAGGCGGTACGGTAAGCGGAAAAATCGGTTCGACAGGCGTTGCGGTAGTTGTACAGAGCACAACTACTCCTCTCGCTATTGCCGACCAGGAGTCGAAATCATTCCAGGGCGATACAATCACAGTAGGTCTTTCGCTCTCTAACGCTACAAGCGGTACATACCAGCTCGACAACTACACACCCGTAACATTCACAGGCTCGCCCAAAATCAGACTCGGTTCTGATTATAAGGCAGGCGATACAATCAAATTAACACTGACAGCGACAGACGGCGCTCAGACTACTACAAACGTATATGAATATACTAAGGTTGAGGCGGCTTCCTCAGGCGTTTATATCATATTCCCCGCGTCTGTTGTAAAATCAAACAATTGGAAAACTCCTATCTTCGCTTATATTTACGACGAAAAAACAGGTAAAGGAAATACGGTAGGCGGTCAGGTTTACAAGAACGGCGCTTGGCCGGGAGAGGAACTCGAGTTCGACTCCAAGCTCAACGCGTATTACCTTGAGGTCAACAGCAAGGAATGTACCTCCGAGAAAACAACAAAGGTTGAAAACGGCGTCGTTACAGGCTCTGCCAACGCTGTTAAATCCGACTTTAACCTCGCCGCTTCCGCGAACGCTAACGTAATACTCAGCGACTCGACAGTAACCGCCGAGGGCGGAAAGCAGTATCCTATCCGCGGCGGTAAGGCGATTACGCTCGCGGGTAAAACTCATAAGCTTACCTCGCTGACATCATCAGGCTGGCAGGTTTCAACAGAAGTTCCCGGACAGTCCTCAACTGTCGTACAGGCAACAGATGTTACAAAGGGCAACGCGGTAGTTCAGCCCACAACGGCTAAGCCGACAGAAGCTCCCGTAACCGAGCCTCAGAAGGAAACAACAGAGCCCGTTCCCGTAACAGGCGACGCTATCTACGGCGACGTAAACGGTGACTCAAACGTAAGTATCAAGGACGCTACAGTTATCCAGAAGCATGTTGCCAAGTTAGCGTTGATTCCCGCCGACCGTCAGCCGCTCGCTGATGTAAACGGCGATAACAATATCTCAATCAAGGACGCTACGGCTATCCAGAAATATGTTGCTAAGCTTGCGCATAACTCAAAGACAGGTCAGAAGTACGGCGGTTCCGTACAGAGCCCGTAACACAGGCTCCCACACAGGCGCCTCAGCCCGAAACTCAGACTCCCGAGCCCGTAACCGAGCCCGAGCCCGAAACAGATCCTCAGCCCGCCGAGACTTATACGCTTTATGTTAAATCAAAGCTTTCGTGGTTAAGCTCAGATGGTTGCGAGCCGTATGTATATGATAACGCTTCAGGCACAAGCTATCTTATGGTTCAGGATTTAGATGCGTATCCTCAGGTTTTCAAAGCCGATGTACCTAAGAGCGTGTCAGATGTAAGCTTCTACCGCGCGTTGGCTGAGGCTACACCCGAAACAGGATATAACGCTGTTGAGGGACTGACTGTTTCGCCGACGAATAACTGTATTGTTATTACCGAGGCGGGCAAAGAAGGCACTGATACAATTCTCGGCGCTGACGTTGAACCGTATGTTGCCGAAGAAAAAACCGATTCAATTTCCACAATTTATGTAAAGAACGATAAAAACTGGAGTTCGGTTTATCTCTATGGTTGGGGTTATGGCTTGAATAAAGTACCGATTCCGCTCGAGAAAGTATCGGGTAATATTTGGAAAATAGAGCTCGAAACACCAATTCCCAACGGAACAGAAACCTTCCTGTTTAAGGAAACCGAAGGAACAAAAGATAGTGACTGGGCGAACAAGAGTGAGAACGTAACTATAGATTTACCTAACAACTGTTATGTATTAAGCTCGGATTCCTGGGAAACATATAACGGATAAAAACTTAAAGCCCGCTTAACCGCGGGCTTTCTTTTTGTGAATTTAATAATTAATTTAATAATCTGAATAATAAAAAAACCTCTGCCAATAATAACGGCAGAGGTGATTTTATGAGATACAGTGAAAAGAAAAGACGAAGCAGAAAAGAACGCGCGGGATTCTTTACGGCTCTGTCTATCTGCGTTATAGCCGTCGGAATGGCGGCGTACTCGACGTATACGAGCCTGACTGGCATCTTTGACAAGGACGAAAGCGAAACCCTTGCTGTCCAGAATATCGTCACGGGCGTAACGGAAGCGAAAACAAAGGCGACTGAGCCTGCGGAAACGACGAAAAAGCCCGAGAAGCCCACACAAGCCGAAACCGCCGAGGCGGAGTTTAAAGAGGAAACCGAGCCCAAGGAAACAAAGGACGCCGTCCAGACTATGGCGAAAGCCGACACCACGCTGTCTTATCCTTTGGACAAGAAAAAGGTGATTAAGGAGTACAGTGAGGAAACCGTTTATAACAAAACCCTTAATCAGTGGCAGGCTCATACGGGCGTAGACCTCGCCTGTGAAAAGGGCGATAACGTTTATTCAATGGGCGACGGTGAGGTAAAACGGATTTATAAGGATGATTTGCTCGGTAAAACGATTGTGGTGAAATCGGATACTTACACGGCTTACTACAGCGGATTATCGAACAACGTGAAAGTTGAAAAGGGAAGTACGGTGAAAGCGGGAGACACTCTCGCGACGGCGGATACCGTTCCCTGCGAGGAGCTCGACGAAAACCATATTCATATCGCCGTCAGGGTAGGCGGTCAGTATACCGACCCGCTCACGCTTATCAACAACGACGAGTAAGTAATTATATAATAGTATAGAGCCCTCGTTTCGTTTCAGGGGCAAAAATAAAACAGAGCTTGCGTAATCTTTCAGCTTTTACGTACTTCTCTGTAGCAACAAAAAATGTGTGACACAATGCTGTGCCACACATTTTTATATGTTTTATTTCTTTATTAAAGCATTCCCGCGAGCTTGTACTGAATCTTTGTCGCGTCCTTAATGCTTACTCTGCCGTCGCCGTCGAAGTCAGCGAGCCATTTCTGTTCGTCGTCAAGCGTGAAGAGCTTAACCAGATATTTCTGAATCATTGTAGCGTCCTTGATGTTAACGTCGCCGTCTCTGTTAACGTCGCCCTTCTCGAACTTGGAAGCGGGAGCTGTGGTTGTAGGAGGCTCTGTAACGATAGGAGCTGTAGTTGTAGGAGCAACGGTTGTCGGAGCGTCTGTGGGAGGCGCTGTTGTAACAGTTGTCGGAGCTTCTGTGGCAGGCTGAGTCGGTTCCATAGATTCGGGATAGATTACAGCAATACCTGTGTTGCCTATAGAACCTGATACATTGCCGCTGCTTACTGTAAAGGAACCGCCGCTTACAGCATCTTTGTATTTGCCGTCGGGAACTTTTTTCTTCTGTAATGAAATTGAAACGCTCTTTGTTGTGCCCTGCATGTTAACGAGAAGAACACCGCCGTTGCTTTCGCTTGTTCCTCTTTCGATTATGGTTACGCCGTTTGAATTGCTTATATATTCGCCCTTGCCTGCGTAGATGTTGTTTAATTTGTTAATGCCCGCTACAGCCTTGGATGTAGCCCAGTCTGTTTCTTTAGCGTCACCCATCTTAATGCTCTTAAGACCGTTTTTCAATGTTGCCTTGTTACTTGTAACTGTAGTTGACGGGCGAGCGAAATACAACGAAGTAATGCCGTCGCGTCCCGCTGTGATTGCCCAAAGCTTATTTCTCTTTTCTACTGAGAATCCGCTTGTGTTGGCGTCCATATATGTATCGTGGGATTCGTCCCAAAGAACTGCCTGAGCTTTTGTAGCTCCTGACATTTGTATGTTCTGAGGAATAGCCGCGTTTCTATTGTTTATTGCGTCTGAAAGCTGCCAGAATAAACTTGAATCGGTTACTTTCATAAGACTGCAATATGAAGTCCAGGGACGTCCTACACCGCAAGTGTTAAGGATTTCGCCGTAAGCCAATAAATCTTTTTTGTAAGTGTTTTTAGCGTAAGTTTTAACCTTGGTTAAAGTGTTTGTCCAGAAACTGGATTTGAGCGAGTCAATATCTGTCGGAGTTTCAATATGCTTAGCTGCGTCAAAACGGAAACCGTCGATTCCCGCGTCTACTAATTCCTTGAGGTAATCGTAAATTGCTCCCTGAACAACGGGGCTTTCTGTTTTAAGATCGGGGAGACGTGAAGTACAGTTTCTTGTAAGGTCATAAGTACTGTCGTAACGGCTGTGCTCATTTGGGTTCTCCAAATACTGCATTTCTTTCCACGGTGTATGGAAAAGCTTGCCATTAACGATTTCGGGCTCAAAAGTCGCGGCTTTGGGAGTTAGGTGGTCCATCGGATTCTGCGAAGTTATAGATGACTCATTGTTGCATGTACCCATATGGTTGATAACCGAGTCAGCGATTACTCGAACACCGTACTTGTGAGCTTCTTCTACCATTTCGATAAGTTCTTTTTTTGTACCTAAAGCGTTGTCTGTGCTTTCGTTAATTTGGAAGCCGGCGGGCTGATAGAACATCCACCAACCGTTTTTATCATCGTTGCCTTCTACAACGGTATGTCCCTTTGTACCTTCTTTGATTTCATTCGGCGGAGAAATCTGTACAACAGAGAAGCCCTGAGCGGCAACCTTAGGGATTTCTTTTTTAAGGTTTGCGTAGCTCCAGTTCCAGCACTGGAGAATAGTAGCGTTGTCATTAGAGTCGGTAATTCCGTTGACTTGCGCAGCGGAAGTCTGTTTGTCTGTTGAAGCGGCTGTTACAGAGTACTGAACCGCGATGAAGCAGGTCAGTATAATACTGACAGCTACAACAACTGAGATAATTCTTTTTTTCATAAGAGTTCCTCCTGTAAACTTCTAACAAGGTATATTTACCTTTATATCACCTACTATGATAAAATATTTTAACTAAAAAAACAATTCGTTTTTTGTACAAAAATTCACTATATAATATGTATATAATGACAGCCGATAAGAAATATATTAAAAAATCGCCCGCAAAATAACGGGCGATGTATATGCAAAAAACTATTAACTTTTTTAATCTATATTTTTATCTTTCACTCTCGTGCCATTCTTCGTTGCCGAAAATGAAATCATCAATATCTCCGTCATCAAAAAATCTTCTGAATAACATAAAACGCACCTCCTTGTTGTAGTACAGGCGTATAAGGCGGCGCGAAAATTCAATTGATTACATCAATATATCCGACTATAATATCCACAACCTGCTTTGCTGTAAGCTTGGTGCGGTTGATACACAAGTCGTAATTTTCCGCCTGGCCCCATTTCTTGCCCGAATAAAAGTTATAATAATTTGCTCTTGATTTGTCGGTTTTAACGACAGTCTGCTCCGCTTTGGATTCCTTAATGCCTTTTAGCTCTACAGCTCTCTTTACTCTGTAATCCATATCCGCGTAAATAAATACTTTTACAACGTCGTTTCTATCTCTTAAAACGTAGTCCGCGCACCTTCCGACAAATATACACGGTTCTTCGCTCGCGAGCTGTTTTATAATCTTGTGCTGCAATAAATAAAGTCTGTCATTTACAGGCAGCTGACCTGAGCTGTAAGTGGAACTGAAAGAGTACAGTCCCATAGAGAGAGAATACAAAAGGCTGTTAGCGGCTTTTTCGTCAACATTATCAAACACCTCGGGATCAACTCCGCTTTCCTTAGCGGCAATTGATATGAGCTCTTTGTCGTAAAACTTTATCCCAAGCTCCTTAGATAAAGCCTCACCGATCTCACGTCCGCCGCTTCCGAATTGTCGCGCTATGGTAATAATGTTGTTACAAGCCATAGAATATTCCTCCTCAGCGTAGTTTATACTATTCATTATATGCAAATTACACCAAAAAATCAACTAAAAGTTACAATTTCATTAATGTTGCACAAAAGAATTATAAACCATTTGTGAAATATAACGTTTGAACAGCTTAAAATCCGCGGAAAAGCCGCATAGAGCGCTATTTTACAGTATATGTGGAGGTTGTAAAAACTATACCGTTTTTTATAAAAAAATTTTTCATTTTTTTGGAAAAAGGTATTGACTTTATTCACTTAATGTAATATAATATCAATTACGCTGCAACGATAAAAATTACATGTTTGTAATACGAGTTACAGCGAAAAAGAACCTTGAAAATTAAACAACGAAAGTACAGAAACCCGTAATGATCTTTTGAGAGAACTCAAAGAAATTACAAGTGAGAAAA
>CADBSD010000055.1 GCA_902797225.1 uncultured Ruminococcus sp.
AGGCTTCCTCACTCGTGACCCGAGAATGAAGGAAAGAAAGAAATACGGTCTCAAAGGAGCCCGTCGTGCGCCGCAGTTCTCAAAGAGATAACAATTACATTTGTTATATTATCAGACCTTCCGTTTGTTCGGGAGGTCTGTTTTTCGGGACTTGAAATAAAAATTCAAAGTGTTATAATACTCGGTGGTAATTTAACAGTATTTTTGGAGTGATTAATTTGGACGCGAAAGAAATTGTAAGCTATTTCAGTAAGATTGAGCTGTTTCAGATTCTTATGCCGCTTGCGCTGGTGTTCTGTCTGGCGAAGTTTTTGGGACTTGTCGCCAGGAAGCTTCAGATGCCTCAGGTTGTCGGCGAAATCGCGGCGGGACTTATCTTAGGGCCCTGCGTGCTCAATTTTATTGATATCAACAATCCCCAGTACGGGCTGTCGGTTCGCTCAATCGCTGAGATAGGCGTTATTATGCTGATGTTCTCGGCGGGCTTGGGAACGAATTTAAAGGAGCTTTTAAAGGTAGGCCCTAAGGCGTTTCTGATTGCCTGCGCCGGCGTTGTCGTTCCGCTTGCTTCGGGAGCGGGAGTGTATTATCTTTTCGGTTTTGACAACGGAAACAGGTTTTTTGAGGCGCTTGTCGTCGGTACGATTTTAGCCGCGACCTCGGTAAGCATTACCGTTCAGGCGCTCAAGGAGCTCGGGTATCTGCGCACAAAGGTCGGAAACACGATTCTCAGCGCCGCGATCATCGACGATATCATCGGTATGGTTGTGCTGACGTTTGTTATTACGCTGTCCGACAACGGCGAAAAAGGACATCAGGAGAATATCGGCGTAATCTGCCTGAAAATCGCCGCGTTCTTCGCGATCGCGGTCGTTTTGGGATTTTTGCTTTTCAAGGGCTTTAAATGGCTGGAAAACCGCCGTCCCCATACCAGAACTATCCCTATCTTCGCTATGGCGTTCTGCTTTTTTCTTTCCTATTGCGCCGAAACTTATTTCGGTATAGCCGATATAACGGGCGCTTACGCCGCGGGAATCATCTTCTGTGAGCTCAAGAGCGCGTCGTATATCGAGGAGAAAATCGAGGTCTGTCTGTATATGTTCTTCGGCCCCGTATTCTTCGCGAGCGTCGGCTTGAAGTCGAACCTAAAGGGAATGTCGTTTGAGCTTCTCGGCTTTGTCGCGGTAATTACAATCACCGCGCTGATTGCGAAAATCATTGGCTGCGGAGCTATGGCGAAGCTTTGCCGATTCTCAAAATCCGACTCGCTTAAAATCGGCGTAGGAATGATGACTAGGGGAGAGGTCGCGCTTATAGTAGCCGATAAAGGCATTACGGCGGGAATAATAAACAAAATGATGAATTTCGCCGTAGTTCCGCTGATTATAACCTCCTCGCTTCTTACGCCTATCATACTTAAGATTCTGTATTCTATCTGGCCCGATAACAAGGTCAAGGCTGTTAAGGACAGAGAATCTCAGCAGAAGGATATGAAGTATTCGCAGATGTATAAGGACGACGAAAAAGAGGACGTTGTAATTATAAAAACAAAGGTAAAAGAATAAAACACCGCGAAACTCAAGTCATACGACTGAATAGCGCGGTAAAGAAGGGGCGTAAGGTTTAAAACCTCACGCCCCTTTAATAACGCTTATTTATATCGCCCGCTAGGCTGCGCGCTTTTTTAAATGTCGGTCAGACATTCGTCGAGCTCTCTCGCGATTTTTTCCTTGTCGAGCTTCTGACCGATAAACACGAGCTTAATCATTCTGTCGCCGTATTTCTCGTCCCATTCCTTGCGGAGCTCGGGATCCTCGGAGAGCGCCTTTTTCTGAACAGCGATAGGCGCTGAGGCGATCCACTCGGCGTAGTCGGTAGCCTGAACCTGCTTGCCCGCCTGCTCGAGCATATACGCCCAGTCCTTATCCTCTACGAACCAGAAAATGCCCTTGGCTCTGATTACGTTCTTCGGGAAGTGCTGGAGCCAGTTCTCGATTTTATCTCTCATAAACGGCTGACGGCGGTAGTATACGTACGTGCCGATACCGTATTCCTCAACCTCGCCCTCGCCGTGATGATGGTGGTGATGGTGATGATGTCCGTGACCGTGGTGATGCTCCTCGTGGTCATCGTGGTCGTGATGTTCGTGGTGGTGTTCCTCATGGTCGTGGTGATGATGCTCGTCGTGCTCGTGGTGGTGTTCTTCTTCCTCGTCCTCCTCCATTTCGCCGTTGAGAACCTGAACCCAGGCGGGAGAGTTGGCGACCTTCTCGAAGTTGAACGCCTTGGTGTCGAGCACCTCGCTTACGGGCACGTCGCCGCGAGTTGTTTCTATGAGCTTAGCCTCGGGCTGAATAGCTCGGATAACCTTTCTGATTTTTTTGAGCTCGTCCTCGCTTACGAGGTCAACCTTGTTTATGATGATTGTGTTACAGAACTCAATCTGCTGAATGATAAGATTCTCGATATCTTCTTCCTCGATATTGTCGGAAAGAAGCGTTCCGCCGCAGCCGAACTCGGTCGAAAGTCTTGCCGCATCGACAACGGAAACAACGTTGTCGAGGTAACAGAGCTTGGGGATTTTCGGGTCGTTGTAAGAGCCGTCGAGCATAGAAATCGTCTGAGCTATCGGAATAGGCTCGCAAATACCCGAAGCCTCAATCAGTATATAGTCGAATTTGTTCTGCTTTATAAGGTCGCAAATCTGCTCGATTAAGTCGGTCTTAAGCGTACAGCAGATACAGCCGTTCTGAAGCGGAACGAGGTTGTCGTCCTTTTCGTTAACGATACCGCCCTTCTGGATAAGCTCGGCGTCTATATTTACCTCGCCGATGTCGTTTACGATTACGGCTACCTTGTAGCCCTCCTGGTTATTGAGCACGTGGTTTAAAAGCGTGGTCTTACCCGCGCCGAGATAACCCGTGAGCAGTGTAATAGGTACGATTTTACGTTGATTCATATTGATTACTCCTTTTTTACGTCCGCGTAAAGCGTTGTCGTTTAAGCTTTTAGAGGTAAACTCCTGAACCTAAACTCTGTAATTTAGTACATTATATCATCATTTATTTAATTTCACAATATAAATTTTTCCTGAAATGTACGTTTATTATTCATACAATGTATAAATATACGAATATTCACAAAAATTTGCACAAATTTGCAAAAAACACTTGCAAAATCCGCCGCTTTGTATTAGCATATAATAGCCAATTTATTAAATTGAAAAAATGAAAGGAAAGAGGAAATTAAAATGAAAAAAATTATTTCACTTGTACTCGTAGCGGTTATGGCTATGTCCTGCGTTATCGGACTCGCTTCCTGCGGCGGCTCAAACACTGCTTCCGACTCAAAAACAGCGGAAGTAAAAGAGCTCCATATGGCTACAAACGCGGCTTTTGAGCCTTACGAGTTCTACAAAAACAAGAAGATTGTCGGCATCGATCCCGAAATGGCTCAGGCTATCTGCGATAAGCTCGGCTACAAGCTCGTAATCGATGATATGGATTTTGACGCTATTATCACAGCTGTTACAACAGGTAAGGCTGATTTCGGTATGGCGGGTATGACAGTTACCGACGAGAGAAAGAAGAAGGTTGACTTTACCGACAGCTATACAACCACAACTCAGGTTATTATAGTTAACGAAAAAGACAGCAAGGTAAAAACTATCGATGATTTAGCTACGGCTACAATCGGCGTACAGCGCGGTACAACAGGCGACGTATACGTTTCCGATTTAAAGAAGGCTAAAATCGAGCGCTTTAACACAGGCCCCGACGCGGTTCTCGCTCTTACAAAGGGCAAGGTTGACGCTGTAGTAATCGACGGTCAGCCCGCTAAGGCTTTTGTAAAGAAAAACAAGGGCACAAAGATTTTAAGCGAGCCCTTCGCTGAGGAGGATTACGCTATCTGTCTCGCGAAAGACAGCAAGTTAACAGCCGAGTTCAACAAGGCTTTAAAGGAGCTTAAGAAGGACGGCACATTAGATAAGATTAACGCTAAGTATATTAAGGAATAAAACTTTAATAATCTGCTTAGAAGAATAAAGGGCGGGCTTGTTCCGCCCTTTAATTTGAATGATAAGGATTTTTAGTATGCAAGAATTTTTTGATAGCACGCGTGATAATTTTATCAGTACATTTTTGGTTGAGGATCGCTGGCAGCAGCTTTTAAGCGGTTTGGGCATTACTCTTTTAATCACGTTTTTCGCTGTTATAATCGGTATTATTTTAGGTTGTCTTATAGCTATTGTCCGCTCGACGTACGAAACTAACGTAAAGACAAAAAAATGCCTTACCTTCGGCGACTATATAATAAAGGTCTTAAATGTAATTTGTAAAATCTATCTGACAATAATCAGAGGAACTCCTGTTGTTGTTCAGCTTATGATTATGTACTTTATTATTTTCGCGAATTCCAGGGACAGTATTCTCGCGGCAATTCTTTCGTTCGGTATCAACTCCGGCGCATACGTCGCTGAAATAATCCGCTCGGGTATTATGTCTATCGACAAGGGACAGTTTGAGGCGAGCCGCTCTTTAGGCTTTAACTACAAAGATACTATGATACATATTATTCTGCCTCAGGCGTTTAAAAACGTTCTTCCCGCTTTGGGCAACGAGTTTATCGTGCTTTTGAAGGAAACGTCGGTAGCGGGTTATGTGGCGGTTCAGGATTTAACCTATGTCGCTAATCTTATTCGTTCGCGTACATACGAGGCGTTTTTCCCGCTTATTACAACCGCGGTGATTTATCTCGTGCTCGTAATGATACTTACCTTCTTCCTCGGAAAATTAGAAAGGAGGCTGCGTAACAGTGACCACTAATGAAGTGCTTATAAAAGTTGAGGGGCTTGAAAAAAGCTTCGACGGCGTCGAAGTGCTCAAGGGTATTGACGCTGAAATCCATAAGGGCGACGTTATCGTTATTATCGGAGCTTCGGGTTCTGGTAAAAGTACATTTTTGCGCTGCCTTAATCTGCTCGAGGAGCCGACAGGCGGAAGAATTCTTTTTGAGGGTACGGATATTACCGACCCCAAGGTCGATATAAACCTCCACCGTCAGAAAATGGGAATGGTGTTCCAGCAGTTCAACCTGTTCCCGCACAAAACGGTTTTGCAGAACTTAACTCTTGGGCCGATTAAGCTTCTGAAAAAAACGAAGGAAGAAGCCAACAGCGAAGCGATGAAGCTTCTGGAGCGTGTAGGTCTAGCGGACAGAGCCGACGCTTATCCGAACCAGCTCTCGGGCGGACAGAAACAGCGTATCGCGATTGTCCGCGCTCTCGCTATGAACCCCGACGTTCTGCTTTTCGACGAGCCTACCTCGGCATTAGACCCCGAAATGGTAGGAGAGGTTCTCGACGTTATGAAAACTCTCGCGAAAGAGGGTATGACAATGGCTGTCGTTACCCACGAAATGGGCTTTGCCCGTGAAGTAGGCACAAAGGTTGTGTTTATCGATGAGGGTGTTATCGCCGAGGAGAACACTCCCGAGGAGTTCTTTAACAACCCCCAAAACCCCAGACTTCAGGACTTTTTGTCGAAGGTTCTGTAAGCTCTTTTAATAACAAATTTAAAACGCCGACTCGGATTTTACCGCGTCGGCGTTAACTGTTATAAACGCTAATCTCACTTTGTATTTTTATAAACCTCGATATGGATTTGGTGCTTTAATCGCAGCGGCTCGTCGTACTTATTCAGAATACCGCGGTATTCTTCCTCGAATCTCGCGATTTTATCCGCGCTAAGACTCGCGCCGATACCTCTGCAGCTTTTTATTCTGCCGAGCCAGGCTTCTTTTGAAAACTCAAGCGTTTCGTTATAGGAGCATACGTTTTCGATTTCAAACCTGTTCTTTGCCCATTTCGGGAATGTATAGTTGTACTCCTTGAAGCCATACCCGCTCCAGTCGGGATTGTATTTAAGCACAAGCTTTTCCATTTCGAAAATTTTCTCGTCCTCAAACGGCAGCCAGTCCATAAAAATCTTGCAGAAAATACCGTTTGGCTTTAGAACGCGCTTTATCTCCGCGGCGGCTTTATCGGCGTCGAAATAATGAAAGCACTGCACCGCGGTTACAACGTCAAAGCTGTCCTCGGGAAAGCCCGTATCCTCAGCGGGGCAGACCTTGAAGGCGATATTATTTACGCCTTTTTCTTTTGCGAGAATTTTCCCGCGGTTGATCTGATTTTCCGAGATGTCCGCCGCGGTAAACTCAGCGCCCGTGCGGCTCATATTAATCGGAAGCACGGCCGTTCCGCTGCCTAAATCGAGTATTTTCTGACCCCTTCTTCCGATACCGAATCCGCCGAGCTTTTCGTACATACCGCGCGGATAAATATTCCTGAATTCGGCGTAGTCCTCGGAGGTTTTTCCGAAGTCGAATTCTTTTCCGTTGTCTATAAAATCAAGCTTCATTTTTAAAAACCTCTTTGATTTTTTCCTCGTTTAAATTCTCCCCGATTACGATAATAATGTCCTGACCGTTATCTTTCGGCGAAAGCTCAAACTGTTTTTCCGTCGCGTTAAGCTCGAGCCAGTTTTCGTCCTGTTTTAGAAAGCCTTTTATTCTGAAAATACTGCCGTATTCTTTACCGCTGAAAAGCTTATGGGATATTTCCCTGATTTCAAGCGGATTGATATCGTTATTCATAAAATAAAGGCTTGAATAGGCGTTTGAAGGGAGGGCGTTTTTGGTGTAGTCAAAAAGCTCATAACCGCAGCTTTCGATTTTTTCAAAATCGTCGTCGGTAAAATCCGACCAGTTCTTTTTTATAACATTATCGCCTAATTTTTTGGAGCAGTTCACAGCTTTCAGCGCCTCGTTAATCTGACGTATTTTCTCGTTTATTTTGTTTTCGTCGGAGAATTGAGTCTTGCTCAGAACAACAGCACCCGCGTTAGCCGTCTGAGAGGCGAGAAGATAGCTCGACTCCTTAGAAAGAGCGCTGAGCTCCAGCGCGTCGGCGACGGCGATAACGCTGCCGATTTCGTACCAGCTGTCGAGAGGTTCTTCGTGGAGAATATCGAAAAACTCGTCGACGTCAAAAATCCCCGACGGCTCTATAACAACTCTGTCGAGCTTTTGCATTCCAAGAGCGATAAGCTTGGTTTTGAACCTGCGTTTGTGGCAGTCTAGGTCACACGCTCCCGCGATAGTTTCCACCTCGCAGCCGAGGTCGGAAAGCTCCGACAAAAGCATCATATCCACATTGACCGCGCCGTAATCGTTTTCGATAATACCGATTTTTTCGCTTTTTTTCAAAAGATATTTGACATAAAGCTTTAAAAAAGTAGTTTTTCCCGAGCCTAGAAAGCCCGTTATCAAATCAACCTTAGTCATATTTTCACCCTCTTAATAAACTAATAATACCACAAAACCCGCTTCGATTAAAGTGTTGACTTTTAGGCGTTAATACTATATAATTAATAAGCTGAAAAAGCTCGAGGTGTAACTCAGTTTGGTAGAGTGCTTGGTTTGGGAGCGTGTACGGCGTTGGGTTCGTAAAGATTTTTAAAATCTCCAAACTCCGCATTATACCTTGCTTTCGGGGTATTAGGCTTCCCGAAAAAAACGGTCAAAAATAACCTTTGACCACATAGCTGACCACAACAGCAGACAACAATTTAATAACATCGGGGTGTAGCGCAGCTGGTAGCGCGCCTGCTTTGGGAGCGTGTACGGCGTTGGGTTCGTAAAGATTTTTAAAATCCCCAAACTCCGCATTATACCTTGCTTTCGGGGATTTTCATTTCCCAAATAATTCGGTCAAAAATAACCTTTGACCACATAGCTGACCACAACAGCAGACCACAATTTAATAAACATCGGGGTGTAGCGCAGCTGGTAGCGCGCCTGCTTTGGGAGCAGGATGTCGGGGGTTCAAGTCCCTTCACTC
>CADBSD010000056.1 GCA_902797225.1 uncultured Ruminococcus sp.
AAGGGCTAAGGGCACAGGGCAAAGGGTAGGTCGGGAAGAAAACTTGAAAAAACAATAACGTTTTATGCCCGACCGAATTAGTATGCTGTGCAAGCGGAGCTTGCATATAAATACTGTCGGGATACCGTTGTATTTTTCAAAATCGAGCTATCTACTCGACATACGCTTACCACTTATCACTTACCACTTACCACTCGTAAAGAAAAGCGCCTTAATCCCTGTACTCCTCTATCTCATATACCTCGAAAATGTCGCCTTCTTTGAGGTCTGAGAACTTCTCGAGGCAGATACCGCACTCGTAGCCCTCGGCAACTTCCTTGACGGAATCCTTGAATCTCTGAAGCGAGGCGATATTGTCGTCGGCGATAATAATACCGTCGCGGACAACTCGTACAAGACCGTTTCTGGTGATTTTGCCCTTCTTAACGTATGAACCCGCGACTGTTCCGACGCTCTTGATTTTGATAACGTTACGAACCTCGGCGTTACCGAGAATAACCTCTCTCGTTTTGGGAGCGAGCATACCCTTCATAGCGCTTTCGATTTCCTCGATACAGTCGTAGATTACGCGGTACATACGCATATCCACGCCGTCGCGCTCGGCGCTCGCCTGAGCTGTGGCGTCAGGTCTTACGTTAAAGCCTACTATAATAGCGTTGGAGGCGTTCGCGAGCATTACGTCGCTCTCGTTTACCGCGCCTACCGCGCCGTGAATTACGTTAACTCTTACCTCGTCGTTGGTGAGCTTCTCAAGACTCTGGCGTACAGCCTCAACAGAGCCCTGAACGTCAGCCTTAACGATAATCTTGAGCTCCTTCATCTCGCCCTGCTTCATCTGGTCAAAGAGGTTGTCGAGCGTAACCTTGGTCTGAGCGTTGAAGATTTCCTCCTTGCGCTCGTCCTTACGCTGCTGAACGAGCTGACGGGCAAGGTGCTCGTTTGTAACGGTGTTGAAGATATCTCCGCCTACGGGAACCTCGTCAAGACCTGTGATCTCTACGGGAACGGACGGGCCCGCGGAGGTGACCTTTTCGCCCTTGTCGTTTGTCATAGCTCTAACTCTGCCCAGACAAGTTCCCGCGACTACTACGTCGCCCGCCTTAAGCGTACCGTTCTGAACCAATACTGTAGCGATAGGGCCTCTGCCCTTGTCGAGTCTTGCCTCGATTACGATACCCTTAGCCGCTCTGTCGGGGTTTGCTTTGAGCTCTTTCATTTCAGCTACGAGAAGCACGTTCTCCAACAAATCATCAAGACCTTCCTTGGTTTTCGCGGAAACGGGAACGCAGATAACGTCGCCGCCCCATTCCTCGGGAACGAGCTCGTACTCTGTGAGCTGCTGCTTAACCTGCTCGGGATTAGCTCCGGGTTTATCCATTTTATTGATAGCGACAATAACGGTAACTCCCGCCGCCTTGGCGTGGTTAATCGCCTCGATAGTCTGGGGCATAATACCGTCGTCCGCCGCGACTACGAGAATAGCTATATCCGTAGCCTGAGCTCCTCTGGCTCTCATAGTTGTAAACGCCTCGTGACCGGGGGTGTCGAGGAAGGTAATAGGCTGGTCGTTTACGATTGTTCTGTACGCGCCTATGTGCTGTGTGATTCCGCCCGCTTCGCCTTCCGTTACATTGGCGTGGCGGATAGCGTCGAGGATAGAGGTCTTACCGTGGTCAACGTGTCCCATAACAACGACTACGGGAGCTCTGCTTTCGAGATTAGCCTCGTCGTCCTCGCTGTCGTCGATAATCTTTTCCTCGATAGTTACCACAACTTCCTTCTCGACCTTGGCGTTGAACTCCATAGCGAGAAGCTCGGCGGTATCGTAATCTATTGTGTCGTTGGCTGTAATCATAGAGCCCATTAAGAAGGCTTTCTTTACAACCTCGGCTACTGTCGCCTTTAAGCGCGACGCGAGCTCGGAAACAACGATTTCGTCGGGAACGGTGATTGTGATAGAGCGTTCCTTACGCTGCTTCTCGATACGCGCGAGTCTTTGAGCCTCGGTTTCGCGCTTTCCTCCTCTGCGCTGGCGCTGCTTGCGGGCGCGGTTGGAGAATTTTTGCTTTTTACTTGTATCCTGATTACGGCGGAGCTTTTCGTTCGCCATATCGTCGTATTTCTGGTTATATCTCTCAACGTCGACGTTGCTCTGGCGCGTGTCGATAACGCGTCTGTTGGAGCGGTGGTCTGTGCCTTCCTCCTCGATAGTGTTGACAACCTCGACCTTCTGAGGTTTGCCTTTGGCGGGTTTTGTGCCTGCCGCGGGCTTTTTAGACTCTTTCTTTACGGGTTTTTCGACGGGAATTTCCTTGCGCTTGGGTTTTTCTTCCTTTATTTCTTCAATCTGCTTTTCGTATTCCTCAATTGCCTTGTTGCGAACCGCGAAATACTCGTCGAAATTCTCGAGAGCGTTTTCAGAAGTCATAACGTCGAAAATTACGTTGAGCTCCTCCGCTTCGAGAGAGGTCATTGATTTTTTATTAACGCCGCATTTCTCCGAAAGTATCTCCGAAATCTTCTTGCTTTTTACGTTAAAATCATCCGCAACTTCTTTTACCTTATATTTTATCATAGACAGTTACCTCCTGATGTATCATTACTGATAAGCTGAGCGAGTTTTTTGGCGAAGCCCTCGTCCAAAACCGCGCCTGTCGCGCAAAATCTTCCGAGCGCCGCCGAAAGCTCGTCGCGGCTGTGCTTCATTTTTACACAGCTTACGCCGTAATCGTTACAAACCTTTCTCAGCTTTTTCTCTGTATTTAAAGAGATGTCGCCTGAAACGATAACGAGCCTGGCTTTTCCGTTTTTTATCTCCTCGACAACGGCGTCGTTGCCGAGCGTAAGCCTGCCCGCTCTGCGGCAAAGTCCGAGGAAATTCAGAGTTTTATCATTCAAAACCTTTCAACTCCTCTTTAATGCCGTCAAATATGCTTTGCGGGATCTGCCCCTTAAAAGCGCGCTCGAAGCGTTTAGCCTTGACCGCTTTTTCGAAGCATTCCGAATTTTTGCATACATACGCTCCACGACCTGGTTTTTTTCCGATTAAATCGAGGCTCAGCTCGCCCCGCTCGGTTATTTCACCGTTTTCGTTTTTAGTATCGGGAGCTTTTACGACGCGCACCAGCTCGCGCTTCGGCTTCATTTCGCCGCAGCCTATACATTTGCGCATCGGTACTTTTTTCTCTTTCAAGCGAATTACTCCTCAGCTTCAGTTTCGTTGTCGTCCTCGTCCTCGCCGTAGAAGCCCGACTCGGGACGGATATCAATATTCCAGCCTGTAAGTCTTACGGCAAGACGGGCGTTCTGTCCCTTGTTGCCGATAGCGAGCGAAAGCTGACCGTCGGGAACAGTTACCTTACAGCGCTTTTCGCTTTCGCTTAAAATCTCGACATTAATTACGGTAGCGGGCGAAAGAGCGGAAGCGATATACTTCTCGGGCTCGTCGCTGTATTCGATAGTGTCGATTTTTTCGCCGCCGAGCTCGTCGACAATCTCGTTAACACGGTCGCCTCTTGTACCGATACACGAGCCGATAGCGTCGACGTTTTCGTCGTTGGAGAAAACAGCCATTTTTGTACGGCTTCCCGCTTCTCTGGCGATAGACTTGATTTCTACGACGCCGTCGTAGATTTCGGGAACCTCAGCCTCGAAAAGACGCTTTACAAGCTCGGGGTTTGTACGGCTTATCATAGCTCTCGGGCCTCTCTCGTTGTCCTTGATGTCGGCTACTAAAACCTTGATAGTGTCGCCGTCTTTAAGAACACGGTTTCCAACCTGCTCGCTCTTGGGCAGAGTCGCGACAGCCTTGCCGATACGAATCGTAGCCATACCGTTTACGGGGTCTACTCTCTCTACGACAGCCGTGCTGAGCTCGCCTAAGCGGTTTTTGAATTCCTGAAGCATCTGTCCCTTTTCGCCTGTGCGGATACCCTGGCGGATAACGTTTCTGGCGGTGGAAATCGCGATACGTCCGAGCTGTTTGGGATCGAGCGGAACGTCATATTCGTCGCCGACTTCGATTTTCTTTCTCTTTTTTCTTACTTCCTCGAGAGAAATCTCATAACTGGGATCTTCGACTTCTTCAACTACGGTTTTTGTAAGCTTTACGTCAAAGGTGTTTTTCTCGGGGTTAATTTTAAATACTACATTCTCGTTGCCGTCGTAAGCTTTTTTACAAGCCGCTCTGATAGCGGTTTCAATCTGCTCGAGCATATAGTCCATAGGAATTCCCTTTTCCTTTTCGAGCAGCTGAAGCGATGCAAATAATTCCTTGTTATTCATTTTCTGACCAACCCTTTCTTAATCAAAATCATCGAGTTTTATCCACGCGGCGTCTTTTTTGTTGATAGTTACCGTGTTTTCGCCGCTGTGGTCTGTTATTGTTACCTCGCCGTCGCGGTACGAGCTCAGAACGCCTTTAAATTCCTTGCCTATACCCTCGATAGGGCGAATCATCTTAACCATAATATCCGCGCCGACAAATTTCAGATAATGCTCGTCGCGCGTAAGCTTGCGCTCAATTCCCGGGGAGCTGACCTCGAGAATATACGCCTCGGCTATCGGGTCGTTATCGTCGAGCGGTTTATCGAGCGCTCTCGACATATTCTCGCAATCGTTGATATCGACGCCGTTTTCCTTATCTATAAAGATACGGAGAAAAAAGTTCGAGCCCTCCTTGACGTATTGAACGTCCCAGAGAGTAAGCCCCAGCTTTTCGGCTATAGGCCTCGCTATATCCCATACCTTGCTGACTGTATTCTGTTTAGCCATATTTACCCCCTTTTATTTTGAAAGCGTTTTGAAAAGAAAGCTTGAGGGCTGCGCTCCTCGGCTTTTCTCTGTCCAGCCTCGTTGAGCTCCGCTAATCTTTAATTAGCTACAGCTCCCCAAATTTGCGCCGCGGTTTTAACCGCTCTGCAAATTAGTTGTCGCCGGTCGCTAATTAAAGGCTGCGCTCCTCGGCTTTTCTCTGAAAAAAAGGAGCAAGCTGTTCGCTCACTCCTTCATACTTTCATTATTCAACAATAGAATTATAGCACTTTCCGAAATAAAATGCAAGTGTTTTTTAGAAAACAATCTCATTTTCATCGTCTTTGTAGGCTTTCGGTTCTTTTTCACCGTGGAAAATGATTCTGTACATAACCTCAAACACAAAGAAAACAAGCTTCATAAACATAAACACCGACAGCGTTATTACCACAAAATAGCCAAGACCGTTTGTAATCAGCGCTTTTTCGATAAGCTTGCCGTCTACCTCAACGACGTATGTGACCGTCATCGCTATGTAGTAGAAAACTCCGCTTATAGCGAATTCAAGTAAAGTCGCGAACCTCGGCAGGAAAATAAGCACCGCCAGAAACAGCAGCAGACAAATTACCCAGAAGGTGATTTTTGAAGCGCTGTCCGAGTAATCCAGAATCCCGCTGAAATATTTAGACACCATCATTTCATAAAAACGGGCGCAAACGATGTTAGAGGGAATAAGGAAAATGAAAAACGGTAAAATAATGCGTATAAAAAGCGAATACCATTTTCCCATATCCTCTTTATAGCTGTCGATTTCGTCAAGAAACCAACCGATTTTTTCTTTTCTGCTTTTAAATTTCAGATTATGTCCTTTTGTATCAGACATTGTACCCACCTCGATTTGTAGAACTTTAATTATTTATATTTTTACTTTACCAAAAAACTGTGCAAAAGTCAAGAAAAAGAGGGAAGCGTCGCGAGCCGCGACAGCCAAAGCCGCCTTAATAATTCGCAATGCGCAATTAAATGTCGGGCAGACAGGACGGATTAGTAAGAAAGCTCGGTGTCCCGACAGTATTTATATGCAAGCTCCGCTTGCACAGCATATTAATTCTGTCGGGCATAGAAGTGTATTATTATATCAATCTTTCTTCTCGTCCACAGGCTTCCTGCTTCCCGCTTCCCGCTTCCTGCTGCATAAAAACCCGCCGTTGATGACGGTTTGGCTATGTGTTAAACTTTCCCAAAGGCGGCTTTGGCTGTCGCGGCTCGCGACGCTTCCCGCTTCCTTCTTCCTGCTATTAATAAAAAACAAGCGTGACACAAAATGAACTGCATCCCGTCAAGAGGACAGAGAAATAAATAAAATAATTTTCACAAAATAATACGATTAGCCGCAGATTTTGGCTGG
>CADBSD010000057.1 GCA_902797225.1 uncultured Ruminococcus sp.
TGTCCAGCCAAAATCTGCGGCTAATCGTATTATTTTGTGAAAATTATTTTATTTATTTCTCTGTCCTCTTGACGGGATGCAGTTCAATCTGATATCCGCGCTTTTTGCTTTTGAAAATATTAAAAAACTTCGATTACATCGATTCGGGACACTCGATATTGAACATATCGAGAATGTTTTTAATGACTGTCTTTACCGCAAGACATAAATTAAGTCTTGCCTGCATTAAGCCCTCGTCCTCGACTTTAACCCTGCAAGCGTTGTAGAATTTGTGGAACAGCGTTGCTGTCTGAGTTACGTAACGGGTAACTTTGGTGGGGTCGTATTCCTTTGTGGCTGAAATGATTTCCTCGGAGAAGCCCGCGATATGGTTGATTAATTCGTGTTCCTCGGATTCCTTCAGAAGCTTAAGCTCCTCGTCGGTACAGCTTCTCGGAGTGATTCCGTCCTTTGAGAGGGCTTTTATAATACTGCAAATTCTCGCGTGAGCGTACTGAACGTAGTAAACGGGATTCTGGTTATCCTGCTGAACAGCGATATCAAGGTCAAAGTCCATTTGAGTGTTGGCTTCTCTGGTGTTAAACAAGAATCTGGCGCTGTCTACGGGAACTTCCTCGAGTAAGTCGCTGAGTTGGATAGCTTTTCCTGTACGCTTGCTCATTTTTACGACCTTGCCGCCCGATACGAGCTTAACGAGCTGCATAAGTACAACGACAAGCTTATCGCCGTCATATCCGATAGCGTTCATTGCGCCTTTCATTCTCATAACGTGACCGTGGTGATCCGCGCCCCATATGTCAATGCAGGTTTCGAAACCTCTGTCGAATTTGTCCTTGTGATAGGCTATGTCGGCAGTGAAGTAGGTGGGGTTTCCGTTCTGGCGGATAAGTACGTCGTCCTTAAGCTCGAGCTTGTCAATATAATCCTGAGTTTTGCCCTCTTTTAAAAGAATTTCGGTGCATACTTCCTTGTTTTTGTACCACACAGCGCCTTCTTTTTCGTAGGTAAGACCTTTTTCGGTCAGTAAATCTACTACCGCTTTTACCTTTCCGCTGTCGTGTAAGGTAGACTCAAAAAACCACTTGTCGTAGTTGATTTTATATTTTTTCATATCGCTCTGCATTTTCGCGATGTTCTTCGGCAGAGCGTACGCTACTAAAGCTTTCTTTCTGTCCTCAGAGCTTGATTCTACAAGCTTGTCGCCGAATTCGTCCGCGTAAGCTTTGGCGTGGTCTGTTATGTCCGAGCCCTGATATCCGTCCTCGGGGAACTCGATATCGTTCTTGTAGAGCTGTAGGTATCTTGCCTCTAAGGAGCAGGCGAACTTTTCTATCTGGTTGCCGGCGTCGTTAACATAAAATTCTTTATAAGAATTATATCCCGCCTTTTTAAGTACGGCGGCGAGACAGTCGCCTAACGCTCCGCCTCTCGCGTTACCCATATGCATAGGACCTGTGGGGTTGGCGGAAACAAACTCTACATTTACTTTTTTGCCCTGACCGAAATCCGAGGAGCCGTAGTTTTCCTTTTCCTGTTCGACATCTCTTAAAACGGAAGCGTAAAAATCGCCTGAGTAGAAGAAGTTGATAAATCCTGGTCCCGCTATTTCGCATTTTTCAAAAAAAGTATCCTTAAGCTCAATGTTTGAGGTAATAGCCTGAGCTATTTTAACGGGAGCTGTTCTGAATACCCTCGCGCCCGCCATAGCGGCGTTTGTGGCGAAGTCGCCGTTTTTTCTGTCGGCGGGAACCTCTATAACAAAATCGGGGAGAGCCGCCTCGATTAAATCGCCGTTTTTTATAGCGGAATTTATCGCGTTTGTAATCGCGTTTTTAAGCTGTTCTTTCGCGGTTTTTAAAGTTTGCATTTTTTCACCCTTTTTCCTGTACATCAATATAAAATTCGTTATTAGAAATAAGTTCGTTGTTAAAGTCGAGCGAATAGTTCACGTGAAGCTTTCCGCCGTTTTCGTTTAATCTGTTTGTAATGGTGTCTGTCGATACCCCGATCATCATATCGCCCATTAACGTGCGGTAGTGGCACTGGTGACGGACGCCTTTCTCGAGAATGAGCCTGGTGTTTACTTCGCCGTTACGGATAATAGTAACCTTGCTGTCGTTCTCGATTTTTACCACGTTATTTGACGATATAGAAGGGTTCTCCTCGTCGTATTCCTTATACCTTATGTACGCGTGGTCGGTTTTTAACATATAGTTGCCGATAGTCTGGAGCTCGATTTTGTCCTTTTCTCCGTCGACTTCCTGTATTCCCGTTACGGATATAAGGTATTCGTTCTTTTTATCTTCCATTATCTTGTCCTTAATATAATTCAATATTTATCTGCTCAACCTTGTGGCTTACGTTTTCTCCGAGAAATACGTTTGCGATGTTCTCAAATCCGTCGGGAGTATCTGATACATAAAACTCACAGTCGCCTTTTTTTTCACGTTCAGCCAAAAGATTATTCTCTTTTAGAATTTTAGCGGCGTAAATCGCCGTTTCCTTGCCGCTGTCGATAAGCTCGACGCCCTCGCCCATAACCGAAGAAATCGCCTCGGTAATAATCGGGTAGTGGGTACATCCGAGAATTACGGTGTCGACTCCCGCTTCTTTTATATGATTCATATATCTTTCAATAACAAGTCTAACGATCTGGTCGTCCTTATCGATAAAGCCGTTTTCTACGAGAGGAACGAATAGCGGGCAGTCCTGCTCGATTACCTCGATTTCGCTGTCGAACTGCTTTAGCAGATCGCGGTAGCTGTGGCTGTGGATTGTCGCGCTTGTGCCGATAACGCCTACCTTTTTGTTCTTGGTTTTTTGAGCGGCGGCAAAGCAGGTGGGGGAAACGACTCCCGTGTATGGAACGGGCAAGTCGTGTTTTAAATTTGTCGCTACAGAGCTGACCGTTCCGCAGGCGGCGATTATCATTTTAACTTTATTCTTTAAAAGAAATTTAGAGTCCTGACGGGCGTATCTTTTTATGGTGGAGTTTGAGCGTGTGCCGTAGGGTACTCGTCCCGTATCTCCGAAATAAATAATATTTTCGTTGGGCAGTACGTTTTTAAGCTCTCTTACGGCGGTGAGTCCGCCGAGTCCCGAGTCAAAAACGCCGATAGGAGCGTTATTCATGGTTTTTCTCCTTTACATTATTTTTCAACTTAATATATTATCATATAAATGTAATAGTTTCAAGAATATATTTTTAAAAATATTCCGATATACTTTGACAAATCGAACTATTAAATGTATAATACTTCTATATGTTTAAAAAGGAATGATATTTATGGATATAAAAACAGCTTTTAATCTTATTTCACAAAAGGTAGAGGATCAGCTCAAATCCCAGGACTTCACAAAACAGAAGGTAAGCGGAAATGATAACGAAATGGTATCGCTCTTTACCTCGGACTCTAACGCCTACTCGGTAGTTTATTTTATTGATAAACAGCATATGGTTATGCGCCACTGCGCTATGACCGACGACGGTCCTGACAACAACTGGAAGGTTTTGGCTACATGGATGTTCGACCCTGAAACCGACGGTCAGAAAGAAGCCGAGTCAATCGCCAACGACTTTGTGGACAACTGCTCCTCGCAGACAGCTATAAAGCGTATGAAAACCACAAAGAAGAAAAAGAAGAAGGATTCCGACGAGGGTAACGCCGATCCTCTGTTTTTGTCAAAGAGATTCGTAAGCTTTTTCCCCGAGCTCAAGGACGAAATCAGAAACGAGGAGGACTGTTACTATCCGTTCAGAGGAGTAACCTTTACCAGAGCTTCTATCGTTCCCAAGGTTAACGAGCTCGTGAACAGAGGCTCAAAGAAGGATTTGGAAAAGCTCGGCGAGCTTCTTTCCGCTCAGTACTCAAACGGCGACGCCGATACACGCTCGATTATCACAATCGTTATTCTTAACTCGCTTCCCGAGAATAAATACGACGACGTAAACGAGTATCTTTCCGAGGACTTACAGAAGGCGTGGAAAGCCGCTTTGAAGTTCAAGGGCAAAAAGGTTAAACCCGAAAAGCCCAAGAAGAAGAAAACGACAATGGCTCAGCGCTTACAGGCTCAGCAGAACAAATAATAATTAATATAAAAGATAAGCCCTAAAAAGTTTTAAAAAACACTTGACTAAACTTTGAAGTTATGTTAAACTGTTTATACCTCGTATAAGGGGCTTATTTTTTTGCGCCCTTTGAGGGAGGCTAAATATATTCCGAAAAATAACGGGAGGTGCCGTCAATGAGAGTTAAAATCACTTTGGCTTGTACAGAATGTAAACAGAGAAATTACAACACAATGAAGAACAAGAA
>CADBSD010000058.1 GCA_902797225.1 uncultured Ruminococcus sp.
TAAGGCTGAAATTGAAGAATGTTTACAAAATCACATTATTTTACCCGACGCAGGTGCTCCTGTCCCTATATCTGTCAGCGTGGCTTTAAGCTCGGGCAGAGGCATTGTGAATCTTTGAGTTAAATATCTGATAGAAGCTCCGAGCTCGCCGTCGGGACCGCCAAGCTGGCTTGTAATCATTTTCGCGAGCTTCGGATTTGGGTTCTTTATATTAATCGGATACTGTAGTTTTTTCTCGTATACAAACATCAGTCAACCTCCTCGTTTTCCCAGGGCCAGGGCGCTTTTATCCAGCACCAGTGGTTTGTGCTTTGATCTTTCACTGTGAGAGGGCCGTACATATTCTCGAACTTTTCTCTCAGCGGCATATATTCCGCGTTTAATTCGTCTATTTTCGCCATTGTTTTTTCGTCGTTAGGATGTGTGTCGAGGTAAAGCCTTAAGTCGTGAATCAGAAACTGGTAGGACGAGAGCTTTTTTAGCATTATTTCGCGGTCAGTCATCTTTACCTCCCGAGCATTTTCCGCCGAAGAACGGTTTATTCAGTACAGGATACGCCGTGCCCGCCTCAAGAGCCTGAGCGGGGGAGTATAATTTTGAGTTGTATTGCTGAAACGGTACGTACGCCATTGTTTCGCTTGTTTTTTTCGGAAACGGCGAGAGTCCGTAGCTTTCCATAACAGAATCTATTATTTCCACAGTTTGTACTCCTTAGTTTAGATTGAAGAAAACTTCTATATATACTATGCTTATCCTCAAAAAGGGTACGTACTAATGGGAAATGTGTATTCTTATACAATTAAATTTCAATATTGTTTCATAGTTATTTCATATAGTTTTCACTTAGGGGAACTACTATTATGTCAGAAAAACAAATTCAAATACATTTGGAGGTAAATAACAATGACAAATAATCCATATGAAAACAATTATGATAACAGCTATGAAAACCATTCCGATGAATACGAGGAGAATATTAACTCCTCCTTAAATCCCGAGGACACAGAGCATATTAACGCTTCAACTCCCGACTATACTCCCGATGAGTATTATCAGCAGAATTTCGCTAACAAAGAAGCTTCAGCTGACAATTACGCCAGATACGGCGAGAGTTATTATTCGGAAAACCAAAGCGCCGCTCAGAGCGCTCCGCAGAATAATTACCATAGTCCGTATTCTTCTCAGCCTTATTCTTCGTCACATAATAATTACTACGGCTCACAGCCATACAATCAAGCCCCGAAAAAGGTTAAGAAGGAGAAGAAACCCGTAACGAGAGGCGCGGTAGCGGTAATTCTCGCGGTGAGCATTATCTGCTCCTCGCTTTTGGGAATCGGCGGAGGATTCCTCGCGGCTTCGTTATTCAACAACAACTCGGGTTCGGTTAATGTCAGCAAATCGGAGGCGTCGGGCTCGTCTTACGCTTCTTCCACAGCGAACCTTACCACTACCGAAATAGTAAAGAAAACAGCTGATTCCGTTGTAGAGGTCACAACAAAGCAGGTTAAAACAGGCTCTTTCCAGCAGCAGTATATCCAGCAGGGCGCGGGCTCGGGCGTAATTATTTCAAAAGACGGTTATATCGTTACGAACTACCACGTTATTGAAGGCGCCTCAAAAATCAGTATCACCTTAAGAGATAAGACGGAATATACAGATGTAAAGGTTGTAGGCACATACTCCGCGGGAGATATCGCGCTTTTAAAAATCAGCCCCAAAAAAGATTTAACCTACGCTACATTCGGCGACAGCTCCAAAATCGCTGTAGGCGATTACGCCGTAGTAATCGGCAACCCGCTCGGACAGCTCGGCGGAACGGTAACGGACGGTATTATAAGCGCTCTTGACAGAGAGGTTACTATAGATAATCAGACAATGAACCTTCTCCAGACCAATTCCGAGATAAGCCCCGGAAACTCAGGCGGCGGACTTTTTAACGGCAACGGTGAGTTAATCGGTATTGTTAACGCCAAGTCCAGCTCCGAATCAGCGGAAGGAATCGGCTTCGCTATCCCGATTAACGACGTTCAGGACGTGCTCTCAGATCTTAAGAAGTACGGTTACGTAAAAGGTCAGGTAGACCTCGGAATGTCCCTTTCGGATGTTAGCTCTCAGGCTCAGCTGTGGATGTATGGAACATCACAGACAGGCGTATATGTAACAAGTGTTAATATAGGAAGCAACGCCGCTAACGCGGGCTTCCAGGCAGGAGATATTATAACAAAGGTCAACGGAACTGAGGTCAAGACCACAGCTGAGCTTAATGCCATTATCAAAAAGCTTAAGGTGGGCGACGTTGTAACCTTCGGAGTTTACCGCGGTTCTCAGTCGGGAACAATTAAGATGAAGCTTGCCGAGTACACTAAGGACAGCTTGTCAAGCGGCAGCCAAAGCAACGATATAAACGAAAACGAAGACGACGGCGACAGCATCTGGGACTATTTTAACTGATTTAATACGGTCTTTAAAAAGGGTACAAAGAAAGTTAAGATAAAGTATAAGTAACCACAGATTAAATAATATTCACAAAATTGCCTGCTCGGGTATTCTGAGCAGGCTTTTTCGTTGTTTTGCACAAATGTAAAGGCTGAATTTTGTGCAGTATAATATTTTTAAATGCTTGTAAAATGTGTTAGAATATAGTACATAGTAAAGATTGGAGGGCTATATATGAAAATCAAACTTACATCAGACAGCACCTGCGATTTATCGCCTGAATTACTGAAAAAATACGATATTGATATTCTTCCGCTTTATGTATCATTAGGCGAGGAGACCAAAAAAGACGGGGTAGAGGCTACTCCCGACGATATATATAAGTATGTTGACAAAACAGGAAAGCTTCCTAAAACCTCAACCGCAAATATAAGCGATATTATTGAGTTTTTTGAGAATTACCGTAACGAGGGCTATACGGTTATCCATTTTTCGATAAGCAGCGATTTTTCGAGCTCCTACCACAACGCCTGTATCGCGGCAGAGGAGGTAGACGGCGTTTTTGTTGTTGACTCCAGAAATCTTTCCACAGGTCAGGGGCTTGTGGTTTTACACGCGGCTGATTTAGTTTTAGAGGGAAAGACCGCCGAGGAGATTAAAGCCGAGTGCGACGCGCTTACGCCTAAGGTTGAGGCGAGCTTCGTAGTCGACAGTATCGATTATCTTCATAAGGGAGGACGCTGTTCCGCTGTTGCGGCTTTAGGCGCGAACCTCTTGAAGCTTAAACCCTGTATCGAGGTTATAGACGGAAAAATGACGCCCTCAAAGAAATACAGAGGTAAAATTGATAAGGTAATTATCGACTATGTATGCGACCGTTTAAGAGGACGTGACGATATTGTAAAGAACAGAATTTTTATTACCCATACAAAATGCAATCAGGAAACCGTCGACGCGGTAAGAAACAAAATCAATGAGCTTTATCCGGGTTTTAACGAGATTCTGGAAACCACCGCGGGATGTACGATAACCTCCCACTGCGGGCCTAATACGCTTGGTATACTGTTCATAAGAAAGTAATAAGCTGAAATAATACGCAATAGTAAAGCGCGGACTCAATCTGATATGCTCCCTTTATGGAAGACAGTGAAATAAAAAATCACTGTTAACTATGAAGGGAGCATTGTTATGTCCAGAAAAGGTAAAA
>CADBSD010000059.1 GCA_902797225.1 uncultured Ruminococcus sp.
ATTAAGGCGTGCCGTGATTATTTCGATAAAACAGGGCGCAGAGTAAGCTTTGAGTACGCTATGATAGACGGCGTAAACGACAGCGACGGCTGTGCCGAAAAGTTGGGCTCGCTTTTAAAGGAGCTTAACTGCCATGTTAATTTAATACCCGTAAACTCGGTAAAAGGCTCAGATTATAAAAAAAGCCGAGTCGAAAGACAAAAGGCTTTTATAAATATACTTAATAAACACTCTATAACGGCGACCGTCAGGAGAACGCTCGGAAGCGACATAAACGCCTCCTGCGGTCAGTTAAAGAGAAATCATACTGAAGAAGGAGGAAAATAGCTTGGAAATATTCAGCAAAAGCGATATAGGCTTAGTCCGCACACAAAATCAGGATGACTGCCGTTTCGGAGTTATTTCCCCAAGCTGCGCGTGGGTAGTGGTTTGCGACGGAATGGGAGGAGCTAACGGCGGTAATATCGCCAGCGCGTCCGCTGTGGAATACATCAGCCGGGAGATTGAGAAGATGTATTCGGACGAGCTTTCAAAATCCGAGCTCTCGACCTTGATGACGGAAATCGTATCCCAGGCGAATAAAGCTATTTTCGATATGGCTCAGAACGACGTTGAGCTTACGGGAATGGGAACAACCTGCGAATTTGTGCTAGTAAAGGATACTACGGTTCACGTTGTCCACGTGGGCGACAGCCGTACATACGCTATTCGCGGCGGAAAAATCAAACAGCTCACCGAGGACCATTCCGTTGTACAGGAGATGGTAAGGCGTGGAGAGATTACCGCGGAGCAGGCTCAGAATCATCCAAACAAAAACTTTATCACAAGAGCGCTTGGAATCAAGCCTTCGGTTCACCTGGATTATATCGAAACAAATTTCATCTACGGAGATGTGCTTCTGGTTTGTACCGACGGCTTCTCAAACTGCGTCACAACAGGCGATATGGTTAAAATTTGCCATGAAAACCGAGGCGAGGGCTTGACCGACACGCTGGTCGAGAAAGCCAAGTCAGGCGGCGGTACGGACAATATAACCGTTGCCGTTGTGTATTGAATGAGGTGATTTTGTGGACAAATACAGTGGTAAAAAGCTGGACGGAAGGTACGAAATACATGAGCTTATAGGCGTAGGCGGAATGGCTTATGTGTACCGCTGTACAGATACGATTGACGACCGTGAGGTCGCTGTTAAAATACTAAAGGACGAGTTCTTAAATAACGAGGAATTTATCCGCCGTTTTAAAAACGAGAGCAAGGCTATAGCTATGCTTTCTCACCCCAATATCGTTAAGGTTTACGACGTAAGCTTCGGCGATATGATTCAGTATATCGTTATGGAATATATTGACGGTATCACTTTGAAGGAGTATATCGCTCAGCAGGGCGTACTCGACTGGAGAGAGGCGCTCCACCTTACAACACAGATTTTGAGAGCACTCCAGCACGCTCACAATAAAGGCGTCGTTCACCGGGATATCAAGCCCCATAACATTATGCTTTTACAGGACGGTACGATTAAAGTTACCGACTTCGGTATAGCCCGTCTTACAGATAATCAGACAAAAACAATGACCGAGCAGGCGATAGGTTCGGTTCATTATATAGCGCCCGAGCAGGCGAGAGGAAGTAAAACAGACGGTAAGTCCGATATCTATTCCGTAGGCGTAATGCTTTACGAGATGATTACGGGCAGACTTCCGTTTGACGCCGACAGCGCCGTAAGCGTAGCGCTTATGCAGCTGCAGTCCACTCCCGAAATGCCGAGGAAAATCAACCCCGCGATTCCGGTCGGACTTGAGCAGATTACTATGCACGCTATGCAGAAAAATCCCGAGGACAGATACCAGACCGCGCTTGATATGCTCGGCGATTTGGAGCGCTTCAGACTTAATCCCAACGTGCACTTCGACTATCAGTATTTTGTGGACGAATCTCCGACAAAGCACGTTAAGGGAATAAAAAAAGTTCCTAAAAAGCAGGAACATCACAATGAAGAAAAGAACTCGAAAGAGGAAACAATTGAGGATGAGGCTGAGGATATAAACCGTAAAAAACAGCACCCAAAGGCGTATTACGCTGTAAAGAGCGTGATTATTACGGCGATTATTGTAGCGCTTATTGTGCTCGCGGCGGCGCTGTTCAGAGGCTGCACCTCCTCACAGGCTACCGACGTTGACGTTCCTAATTATGTCGGAATGAATATCGTCGACGCTAAGGCTAAAAACCCCAACAATTTTAAATTTGATATTAAGAGCCGATACGTAAGCACCAAGGAGCTCGGAGAAATTTTGAGCCAGGATCCCGAGGCGGGCTCTAAGCACGTTAAATCGGGCTCTACGATTGAGCTTACAATAAACGGTAAGGAAACCGAAATGGCTGTGCCTTACTGTATTAACGTATCAAAGCAAGAGGCTTTGAACGCTATAAAGGCTAAGAATCTCTCACCCAGAATTATCCAGGTTTACGATAAGCTTACTCCCAAGGGCTATGTGTGCGACACATTCCCGCCCGCTGGTGTTAAGGAAACCGTCGGCTCTACAGTTTATGTTTATGTAGCAAAGGATATTTACGTTAAGAAGGTAAAGGTTCCTAAGGTTACTCAGAGCACGCTTTCCAGCGCTCAGTCAAAGCTCTCCAAGAAGGGCTTGCAATGCAAGTACATTTACGACGACGAGAGCTTACAGCCCGAGGGCACTGTAATCCAGCAGTCGCCTCTCCAATACAGCAAGGTCGAGTCGGGAACGATAGTAAATCTTGTTGTAAGCTCGGGAAAGGGCAGTAAATCTACTGTAAATATAACCGTTGATTTGCCCACAAACGTTAACTATGACGTAAATATGGCGGTGTTTGTCGACGGCAGACAAGATTATAACTATTCCAAAAAACTCAACCCGTCCTATAACTCAAGCTATGCTATGTCGTTTACGGGAAGCGGAAATTCTACCGTGCTCGTAACTCTGGACGGACAGACCTACAGGCGGTATACAATAGACTATACCTCGGGCGAATACCAGACGTCGTCGTACAATTATGTGCCCACCGTAACTACGACGGCTAAACCCAAGCCCACAAACCCGCCGCCTACCGAAGCTCCTCAGGAACAGGAAGAAACCGAAGCGATAGCCGAGGATAACAACGAGTAAATGAAGAGTTTAAACGGAATTATTTTAAAAAGCACAGGCGGCTTCTATTATGTAGAAGCCGCCGATGTGGTATATGAATGTAAGGCGAGAGGTATTTTTCGGAAAAAGAATAATTCTCCGAAGGTGGGCGACCGTGTAAAAATAACCGTTCCAGAGGACGGCTACTGTTCTATTGACGAAATCGAACAGCGTAAAAACACGTTAAAAAGACCTCCGCTTTCAAATATCGATTTACTTGTTATTGTGGTTTCCACAGTTGAGCCCTCGCCGAATTATCTCGTTATAGATAAGATGACCGCGGCGGCGGTGGATAACGAAATTGAACCCGTTATAGTCGTTTCAAAATCCGACTTAAAAGCGGGCGGCGAGCTTCTTGATATATACAAAAAGGCTGGAATAAAAGCGTTTTCCTGTTCTAAGGACGACGAAATCTCTATCGCCGCCGTAAAATCGTACCTTACGGGGAAAACCTCCGCTTTTACGGGCAACAGCGGGGTAGGAAAGTCTACGCTTTTAAACGCTCTTTATCCAGAGCTGAAGCTCGAAACAGGGGAGATAAGCGAAAAGCTCGGACGCGGAAGGCATACCACCAGAACGGTTGAGCTTTTTAAAGTCGGAGGCGGATACGTCGCCGATACGCCTGGGTTCTCTACGGTGGATTTGGAGCGTTATAATATGATAGACAAGGAAAATATAATGTTCTGTTTTCCCGAGTTCAGAGAATATCTTACGACCTGCAAGTTCACCTCCTGTTCCCATACCTGTGAAAAGGGTTGTGAGATCATTAAGGCGGTAAAAGAGGGGAAAATCTCTCCCTCCAGACACGAAAGCTACGTCGCTATGTACAACGAGGTAAAGGATATAAAACAATGGCAGAAAAAGTAAGAGCTGTAATAATCTGCGGTTCTCCCGAAGCCGATATTGATTTTATAAAGAGCTTTGTTCGGGAAAACGATTACGTAATGTGTGCCGATAACGGCTACAATACCGCGAAAAAAGCGGGAATAATTCCCGATATTTTTGTCGGAGATTTTGACTCGTACAAGGGAGTAGTTGAAAAATCAGTCGAGGTAGTAAGGCTTAACACTCACAAGGACGACACCGACACAATGCACTGCGCGGAGTTAGCCGCGCGGTACGGCTTTAAAAAAGCGGCATTACTCGCGGCTACAGGCGCTAGACTCGACCATACTCTGGCTAATTTTAACGTGCTCAAATTCTTCGCCGAGCACGAAATTGAGGCTTCCGTTAATACGCGGACTGAAACGGTTCATTTTCATACGGTTGGCGAATATACTTATAATAAACTAAACGGCAGGACGTTTTCATTAATTCCCTTTTGTTGCGAGAGCGCTGTTGTAAGCTTTGAGGGAAATGTGGAGTACCCCGCCCGAGAGCTTGAGTTAAGCTCCTCACAGGTTACGGGAGTGTCGAATATTTTTAAAAGCGACAGCGTAAAAATCAATATTTTAAAAGGTAACGTTCTTGTTGTAGTGAATTTGATATAATTAAGGTCTAACTTAACAAAACTGTAACTATTATAGCCTTTTCGTTTGTTGCATTTTAAATATGCGCTATGCTATAATATAATCAATAATCATACTATAATCAGCTACTATGGCTAAAATATACTTCGATTTTTAATCGGGAGGTAATTTTTATGTCTTTGTGTATGGGATGTATGCGTGAGATTGGCGACAATGTTGTTTGCCCGAGCTGCGGCTTTGATAATTCAAAGGAACAGCACTCACCGTTTTTGCCTTACGGAACAGTTTTGCACGGCAGATATATCGTCGGCTCGGTAATCGACACGAACGGCGAGAGCTCCAGATATATCGGTTTTGATAAACAGACAGGCGACGTCGTTATTGTTTGCGAGTTTCTGCCTATGGGACTTTTTGAGCGCGAACACGACGAAACCAATATGAAAGTAAGATTTGAGAACGACGATATCTTCAAAAAGCTTATGTCGGATTTCATTTCCTATTTCCGCACAATTGCCGAACTCAAGGATTTTTCGGCGCTTATCAGAATCCACAACATTTTCCAGGAAAATAACACCGCCTATGTAATCGAGGAAAATCAGGATTTGATTCCGTTTGAGGAATATATCGAGAGAAGCAACGGTCATCTCGACTGGGATATAGCCCGTCCGCTTTTTATGCCCGTTATTTCGGCGCTGGAGGCTATGCACCGCAGAGGAATAGGTCATTACGCTATCTCTCCCAAGAATATGTACGTTACCGCTTACGGTAAAATCAAAATCGCGGGCTTCGCTACTTCTAACGAACGTAAGAGAGGTACGGCGCTTAAATCCCAGCTTTATTCGGGTTGTGCCGCTCCTGAGCAGTACGAGAGTAATTTCCCGATAGACAGCATTACCGAGATTTACGGTATTTCGGCTACGATGTTCTATGCTCTTACGGGTAATCTTCCCGCTAACGCCAAAGAGCGAATGAAGGACTCCCGCCTGCTTATGAGTACAAGCACGGTGAAAAGACTTCCGCCTCACGTTGTTACGGCTATAGCCAACGGCTTGCAGGTGAAGCGTGAAAACCGTATTTCTGATTTTGACGAGCTTCGCTCTCAGCTTTCGGTATCTCACACGGCTCAGGCTATTCAGGAGGAAATCTCCAGAACCGCGAATATGAATATGAAGAAATCAGACCTTAATAAGGGCAACGGAATGTCGAAGCGTACCGTAGCTATTCTTGCTTCATTTATAACGATACTTGTACTCGGTACATTGGGAGTGCTGTTCGTTATGCAGAATCCTCTCCAGGGCGTGTTTGCGGGAGGAAATAACGAAGAAAACGCTTCTAAAGCAACCGAGATTTGGACAGGTGAAACTATACCTAACTTTGTCGGTATGACATATAAAGAGGCTGTTGCCGCGGCTGAGGAAAAAGGTAATATAACAATTTACCGAGATACCGAGGAAAGCTACAGCGACCAGTACGCCGAGGGTGTAGTTATGGCGCAATCTCCAAAGGGTAACGATAAGCTGACCGCTTCGGGAGATATTTCGATTTCCGTTAAAATCAGCAAGGGCACCCAAATGAGGGAGCTTTCTCCGATTAAGGATAAGTCGGTAGATACCGCTGCCAAGATTCTTGCCAACGAGGGCTTTGTGGTTAACGCCGAGTACCAGTACAGCGATAAGGTGGACGACGGTTACGTTATCGGATACAAGGATTACAAGGCGGGCGATAAGCTTGAGCACGGCTCGACGGTTACGATTATAGTAAGTAAGGGACAGGAAGCTACTGAGAAACAAGACTAGTTTATAGAAAAAGGTCGGGCAGAAAATTCTACTCGACCTTGTTTATTTATAAATGGATAGCGGAATTTTTGTTAACGAAACATTCCATTAAACTGATAAATACAGAACCTTTAAGTCTAAATCTTAAAGCTTTGCGACAGCGATTTTTCGGCGTTTTTAATCATCTGGTTCAACGGAGAGTAGCTCTCGCTGAATTTTTCCGCCAAAGCGTCGTCGCTGAGGTCAAATCCCTCAATAGTACCGTTTTGTTTTATTTCGTTAATTCTCGCGTTTCCGAGAGCGAGATATGCGTTACAGTAATCGTCAAGCGAGTCTGTTTTCAGCGTAAAGATATCTGATTTATCTTTTTCTAAAGAATATAACTTTCTGAAAACATTATACTGCGCCACGCTGAGATAGTCGCTGACGCTTTTGCTTAGTTTTTTGTTGTTGATTTCTGCCAGCATACCGTAGATTACCGCGGTTGAGTTTATAATCAGCCTGCGGTTAAGCATACAATATGTGTTGCCCTTAAGGCGGTTGAACTCCTCGATATTGTCGACGTCGGGTTCTTCATTCAGGGCGGAGCTGTTAGGGCTTCTGCCGAGCAGATAATCTACAGAAACGTCATATAAATCGGCTATCTTAACGAGAAAGCTGAGTCCGCACTCGCGAATTCCTTTCTCGTAGTGTGACAAAAGCGCCTGCGAAATCCCGAGCTTTTCGCATACTTCTTTCTGATTAAGCCCTTTCTTTTTGCGCAGAAGGCTTATTTTACGCCCAAATTCCTTGTTCATATAATCACCTCGTTTTTGCATAAATATACTATTTGTATAATATTTTAGCATTAATATTACATATTGTAAAGAACAAGTTCTCTTTTCGGATAATTACAATCGTATTCTCAAGCGCTGTTTTCAGCTAATAAAAAAAGGAGTTAACTATGCAATCATACATAATCCATTTTATACGTCATGGGGATATCAGCGAAACCCATAAGGGCAGATATATCGGCACAACCGACGTGCCTCTTTCGGACGAGGGCAGAAGAAACCTCAGAGATTACGACGGCAGGTATATTTACCCCGGTACTCAGGTTGTTTTTACCAGCCCTTTAAAGCGCTGTACGGAAACTGCGCGGATACTTTATCCACAGCAGACTCCGCTTATAATCGACCAGCTCAGCGAGTGTAATTTCGGTGAGTGGGAGAATAAATCCGCTGACGAGCTTAAAGATGATCCCGAGTTCGAGAAGTGGCTGGCGGGACAAACAGACACAAAGCCCCCCAGAGGTGAGAGCGGCGCGGATTTTACAAGGCGCGTATGTCTTATTTTCGAGCAGATTGTCGAAGGAATGATGAAAACCAACAACACCGAGGCGGTAATAATCACCCACGGAGGTGTTATAATGACGCTTTTGTCAGTTTACGGACTTCCTCACGCCAAGCCGTTCGAGTGGGTTATGGACAACGGCTTCGGCTATTCCGTAAGAATTAACCCAATGATGTGGCAGAGAGACAGGGTAGTTGAGGTGTATCAGAAGATACCTGTAGTTACTTCTCAATAATCAGTTTCAGAAAACGGCTTAGTGCGAACCTCAAACTAAAATGTAAACTACTTTACAATCTTCCTCTCAATAATGTGAGATAATATAGAAAGCAAAATACAAGGGAGTTTTAATTATGAAAAACTATAAGATTACATTACTCAAGGGCGACGGTATCGGCCCCGAAATCGTTGACGAGGCGGTAAAGGTTCTTAACAAAACTGCCGACAAATTCGGCTTTAGCGTCGAGTATGACGAGGCGTTAATGGGCGGTTGCGCTATTGACGCTGCGGGCGAGCCCTTACCGCAGGAAACAATAGATAAATGCAAGGCGTCCGACAGCGTGCTTTTAGGCGCGGTAGGCGGCCCGAAGTGGGACAATCTCCCCGGTAACAAGCGTCCCGAGGCGGGACTTCTTGGAATCAGAGGCGCGCTTGGACTTTTCGCGAACCTCAGACCTTCCGTTATTTTTGAACCGTTACAGGGTGATTCTCCGATTAAAGATGAGATTATCGGCGGTCAGCTTGATATTCTTATCGTTCGCGAGCTTACGGGCGGTATCTACTTCGGTAAACGCGGCAGAACAACAGCCGAGGACGGCTCCGCCGCGGCGTGGGATACCGAGATGTACTCTGTACCTGAGATTGAGCGTATAGCTAGAGTAGCTTTTGAAATGGCTATGAAACGCGACAAGCGTGTTACAAGCGTAGACAAGGCTAACGTGCTCGAAAGCTCCAGACTCTGGAGAGAAACGGTTATCAAAGTAGCCGAGGACTATCCCGAGGTCGAGCTCAATCACCTTTATGTTGACAACTGCGCTATGCAGCTCGTGAGAAATCCCCGCCAGTTCGACGTTATCGTTACCTCAAATATTTTCGGCGACATTCTGTCCGACGAGGCTTCTATGATTGCAGGCTCTATAGGTATGCTCGCTTCCGCGAGTCTTGCCGAGGGTAAGTTCGGTCTTTACGAGCCTATCCACGGCTCAGCTCCCGATATTGCGGGACTTGGTATTTCAAATCCGCTCGCGACAATTCTGTCCGTAGCTATGATGCTTCGCTATTCGCTTGACCAGAGCGAGGCTGCCGACGCGATTGAAAATGCCGTTAACGAAACCTTAAAGAAATACAGAACTCCCGACATTTTCGCCGAGGGTATGACAAAGGTCAGCACTCAGGAAATGGGAGATAGGGTTTGTGAGTTTATATAACACTTTCTGTTATATAATCAATTAACAATAAGGAGTAAACTATGTATTACGATATGCACTCACACATTCTGCCTGAAATGGACGACGGTTCTAAGAGTGTGGAAATGAGCCTTGAAATTATAGACAAGCTCAGGGCGCAGAATGTTAAAAATATTTGTCTTACACCTCATTACTACACCAACGAGGAAAGTATGTACAAATTTCTAGAGCGCCGTGAGGAGAGCCTTGAAAAGCTTAAGCCTGTGCTTCCCAATGACGTGAATATCTGTGTCGGTGCTGAGGTTTACGTCACTGAGTATCTGTTTAATAATGACGATTTGAGTGGTATCTGCTACGGAAACTCAAAGTATATACTCTGCGAGTTCCCGTTTTCCTCGCACTTCTCCGAGCGAACAATGGAATATTTTTACAAGCTGAAGGGTAACTACGGATTAAAGCCCGTTCTCACTCATATCGAGCGTTACGAGCACCTTATGGCTGACGAAGGCTTGGTTGAGGAGCTTTGTGACGAAGATATAATTATCCAGACAAACGTCGGCGCGTTTAAAGGCTTTTCCCAGAAACGCAGGCTTTTAAAGTATATAAAGCGAGGTTATATTGACATAGTCGGCACTGACTGCCACAGTTTAACACGCGGAAATCCCGACGAATACACACCTACAATGGAGCTTATAAAAAATAAATGCGGTCAGGAATACGTAGACCACATTATTAATACCTCCGCTGAGATATTCGGAAGTTAGGTGTTAATCTCTTAGTAAACCAATTCAAATATAAAAAGGGCACGAACTCGTGCCCTTTTTTGTATTGCCTGCTCAGTTGCGCGCTTTCTTGTTGTAAGATTAGACTCTTTCTACATTCTTACAGATATGCCTTTATCTCTCAGGTATTCTTTTAGCTTTGGTATTGGGATTTCTCCGAAATGGAATAATGAAGCGGCGAGAACCGCGTCAGCCTTGCCTTCTGTGAACGCGTCCGAGAAGTGCTCAAGCGCTCCAGCGCCGCCGCTCGCGATTACGGGGATATTTACCTTTTCGGAAACAGCTCTAGTCAGCGCTAAATCATAGCCTTTTTTCTGACCGTCCTCGTCCATACTTGTCAGCAAAATCTCGCCTGCTCCGCGTCTTTCACATTCGCAAGCCCACTCAATAGCGTCAATACCCATAGGAACACGACCGCCGTTGATGTAGACTTCCCAGCTGTTGTCTTTGCGCTTGGCGTCGATTGCCGCGACAACACACTGGCTTCCGAATTTTTCAGCCGCTTCGTTTATAAGCTCGGGGCGTTTGATCGCGGCTGAATTAACGCTGCATTTGTCCGCGCCCGCTCTCAGTATCTCGTTGAAATCTTCAACGGTGCGTATACCTCCGCCGACGGTAAACGGTATAAAGATACAGTCCGCAACCTGCTTTACCATATCGACAACGGTTTTGCGCGCGTCGCTTGACGCGGTTATATCGAGAAACACGAGCTCGTCAGCGCCTTGTTTATCGTATTGTTTCGCGCATTCTACAGGATCGCCGGCGTCAACAAGATTGACGAAGCTCATCCCCTTTACAACCCTGCCGTTTTTAACGTCGAGGCAGGGGATTATTCTTTTCGCGTACATATTTTACTCCTTAATATTTACAAAGTTTCTTAACATCTTTATTCCCACGTCGCCGCTTTTTTCAGGGTGAAACTGGGTTGCGAACACGTTGCCCCTGCTTATGGAGGCGTCGATTTTTACTCCGTAGTCGGTCTGAGAGCTCACAATGCTTTTGTCCGCGCAGTCTAGGTAGTAGGAATGGATAAAATACACGTACGCGCCGTTTTCTATCCCCTTATACAGCGCGTCGTTCTTTTTTATTTCAAGACTGTTCCAGCCCATATGAGGTATTTTAAGCCCTTCGCCGTTCGGAATACGCCTGATCTTTCCCTTGAAAACTCCGAGTCCTTTTGTGTCTTTGCTTTCCTCGCTTTCTTCAAAAAGCAGTTGAAGCCCTACGCAAATGCCTAAAAACGGCTTTCCAGAGCTTATAAACTCAAGCACGGTTTCTTTTATTCCGCTTTCGGTAATCGAGCTCATACAGTCGCCGAAAGCTCCCTGTCCCGGAAGAATAGCTTTGTCGGCGCTGAGTATCTCTTTTTTATCGCTTGTTATAACGCAGTCGCAGCCTATGTATTTAAGCGCCTTATAAACGCTTTGTATATTTCCGGCGCCGTAATCTATTAACGCGATCATTGTTGATTTCTCCTTTGTATATATGACTGAGGACAAATTGCCGAGTTTTTTGCTTTGCGGACAGTTTGAACTCAACGCAGCGGCAAAATCGGGATTGTCAGCTCAAAGCTTTTCTCCAAAGATACCGCCTTGTCGATACAGTCCTCTGTATTTATCCTTTGTCCGCTTTCAATTTTCAATTTATATTAACATATTAACTAACAAAATGCAAGAAAATGCTGTGTTTGATACTTAATCTTGCATAAATATAAAAAAATTCCTGCAAAACAGTTGAGTTTTGCAAGTTTAAGTGGTAAAATGAAGTGGTGAAATTAACAAGATTAACGTGGTCACAACATTTTAAAAGGAAGTAAAAGAAATGGTAGAACATTTACTCTCACGTATTGAAATGAAAATGAATACCTTCTCCAAGGGGCAGAAGCGTATTGCCACTTTTATAGAAGAACATTATGACAGAGCGGCGTTTATGACCGCTTCAAAACTCGGTAAAACCGTCGGCGTGTCCGAGAGTACGGTCGTGCGCTTTGCCACAGAGCTCGGTTATTCGGGTTATCCCAAGCTACAGAAGGCTATGCAGGAGATGATTCGCGACAAGCTCACCTCGGTTCAGCGTATTGACGTTACCACGAACCGTATCGGAAACGACGACGTTCTTGACTCCATTATGAATCAGGATATCGACAAAATCCGACGTACTCTGGAGGAAACCTCACACGACGATTTTTCCAAAGCCGTTAAATCTATAGTTAAGGCGAGAAGAATTTATATCTTCGGCGTTCGTTCCACTGCCTCGATTGCCCAGTTCTTAGGATATTATTTCGGACTTATTTTCGATAATGTCCGTGTTATTACAGATACGTCAAAAACCCATACCTACGAACAGCTTTTCCGTATTGGCGAGGAAGACGTTATGATAGGTATTTCTTTCCCGAGATACAGCACAATGGCTGTCGATTCTATGACGCTCGCACGTGAACGCGGAGCTAACGTTATCGCCATTACCGACAGTATGATTTCTCCTCTTGTTTCCGCGGCGGATGAGGTTCTTATCGCCAGAAGCGATATGGCGTCTGTCGTTGATTCGCTTGTAGCTCCCTTAAGCCTTATAAACGCGCTTATCGTCGCTACCGTACTCGAAAAGAAAGATGAGGTTACCGAAACCTTCAAGGAGCTCGAAAAGGTTTGGAATCACCAGGGCGTTTACGATACAAGATACACAGAGAAAAATGGGTAAGGTCGTTATAATCGGAGCGGGAGCCTCAGGTCTTATGGCGGCGGGCTTCGCCTCAATGTACGGCGCTGAGGTTTTGTTGTTTGAGAAAATGCCACGCGTCGGACGAAAGCTGATGATTACAGGTAAGGGCAGGTGCAACCTTGCTAATAATTGCGACATTCAGACATTTATGCAGAACGTGCCTGTTAATAATAAATTCCTCTACAGCGCGCTTAATAATTTTTCGCCCCGCGATATAATTGATTTCTTCGAAAGTCAAGGCTTGAAAACTAAAACCGAAAGGGGAAACCGTGTTTTCCCCGTAAGCGATAAGGCGTCCGATGTTGTGGATACCATGCGGGATTTCGCGCTTTTTTACGGAGCTAAGATAATCTATAAAGAGGTTGAGGGCGTTATCGCGGAAAACGGAGAGATAAAAGCCGTTAAAGCGGGCGGAAAGCGTTACGATTGTGACAGTGTTATAATAGCTACAGGCGGAAAAAGCTATCCCCGCACAGGTTCTACGGGCGACGGTTATAAGTTCGCTGAAAAACTCGGACATACAATCATAAAGCCCGAGCCGTCCCTGATTCCGCTTGAGAGCCCCGACAATGACTGCAAGCTATTACAGGGTTTGTCGCTAAAGAACGTAAATCTTAGAGTAAGTACCAAGCAGGGCAAAACCGTATATGATGATTTCGGAGAAATGCTTTTTACCCATTTCGGAATATCGGGTCCTTTGGTGCTGTCCGCGAGTTGTAATATGAGAAACTATAACCTGGGTTATACGGCACATATAGACTTTAAACCCGCGTTAAGCTTTGAACAGCTCGATTCTCGTGTCCAGCGGGATTTAAAGGAGAATATAAACAAAAGCATATCAAATTCGCTTAATAAACTGTTGCCGAAAAAGCTTATTCCTGTTATACTTAAAAGGTGGGATATTCCCGTCGATAAAAAGTGTAACTCTGTTACAAAAGAGGAGAGGCGCAGGCTCGTCGGACTGTTAAAGGATTTTACGATAGAGATTTCAAACCCGCGTCCGATAAGCGAAGCGATAATAACCTCGGGCGGGGTAAAGGTCAGCGAAATAAACCCCAAAACAATGGAAAGTAAAATCGTTAAGAATCTTTATTTCGCGGGCGAGGTAATAGACGTAGACGCCTATACGGGCGGATACAATTTAGTAATAGCCTGGGCTACAGGAAAACTGGCAGGGGAAAGCGCCTCGTAATTCGCAGTTTTTAAAATATAATTATATAGAAAGGAATGTACACGTTTTTTGTCTGTGAGAGAAAATCTGACGAATGGATAAACTTTTAGGACTGACGTGGAAACTAAAAAAATGAGTATTGCAATCGCGATTGACGGACCTGCGGGGGCAGGTAAAAGCACAATTTCAAAATCCGCCGCTAAACAGCTCGGATTCATTTATATCGACACAGGAGCGCTTTACCGCACCGTGGGCTTAGCCGCCACAAGAGCGGGCGTTGAGCCCGTTGAGGGAAAAGAGGTAGACGAGCTTCTGAAAAAAATCACCGTTGAGCTTACTTTTAACGACAAGGGCGAGCAGGTGGTTCTGCTTGACAAGGAGGACGTTTCGGGTTTGATTCGTACCCCTGAGGCTTCTATGATGGCTTCCAAAATCTCAGCCGTTCCCGCTGTACGCGCTTATCTTCTTGATTTACAGCGAGATATGGCTAAGAAAAACAACGTTATTATGGACGGCAGAGATATCGGTACGGTAATTCTGCCTGACGCCGAGGTAAAAATCTTTCTTACCGCGACTCCCGAGGCGAGGGCACAGCGCCGTTATAAGGAGCTTAAGGAAAAAGGTATGGACGTTAAATACGAGGATATTCTCGAGGACGTTAAAACCCGCGATTATAATGATATGCACCGTGATATAGCCCCGCTGAAGCAGGCTGACGACGCTATATTAGCCGATACCACCGAAATCGACCTTCAGGGCAGTATAGATTTAATCGTAAAAATAATCAAGGAGAACAGCTAATGGCTCAATCAAAGGCTTTTTACGCTTTCGGACGCGCGGTGTGCGCTCCGATTATGAAACTCTGTTACCGCTATAAAATTATTAACAAGGCGAATATTCCCGACGACGGCAAGGGTTATATTATCGCCTCAAACCACCTTTCTTTTTCTGATCCCGTGCTTTTGGGACTCGGTCAGAAGCGCCGTCTTAATTATATGGCTAAGGACGAATTATTTAAGAATAGATTTTTTGCCTTTATTATCCGCCACCTCGGCGCTTTCCCCGTAAAAAGAGGCGCGGGCGACGGCAAAGCCATAAAAAACGGCGAGGACTTAATTAATGAGGGCAACCTTATGACAATATTTATTGAGGGCGGTAGAAGTAAAACAGGCGAGCTTATGCGGCCGAGAAGCGGTTTCGCCGTTATCGCCCAGCAGACGGGCGCTTCCGTAGTTCCCGCATGTATCACACCTGTCGGTAAAGGATTATTCTCTAAAAGAATTATACATTTCTCCGAGCCTATTACTGTCGAGGAGCTCGGACTTGATTCTATCGACAGACGCGCGCTGAAAAAAGCGGGCACAATGGTAATGGGAAAAATCAAGGAAATGAGAGAACAGGATTTAAATGAATATTCACGTAGCTAAAACCGCGGGCTTTTGCTTCGGCGTAAACCGCGCCGTCGATATTGTAAATTCGCTTTTGGATAAGGGCGAAAAGGTATGTACCTTAGGGCCTATTATTCACAATATGGAAATGGTATCAGAGCTCGAGAGCCGAGGCTGTCGTGCTGTGGACAGTGTTGAGGACTGCCCCGAGGACAGCACAATCGTTATAAGAAGCCACGGTGTGAGCAGAGAGGTTATGGACAGGATAGAAAGCCTTTCCTTAAACTGCGTTGACGCTACCTGTCCGTTCGTTAAAAAAATACATAAAATCGTTACTGAGGCAGGGGAGAAGAATATACCTGTTTTAATCGCGGGAAATAAAGACCACCCCGAAATACAGGGGATTATCGGACACTGTTCCTCTAATTGTTATACTTTTAACAACGACGAGGAATTGAGCGCGCTTACCGTTAATATTCCAATAGAGAAAAATAACGAGGTATTTGTGGTCGCTCAGACAACTTTTTCAAAAAAAGAATGGAAAAAATGTTTAAAAACCGTAAAAAAGGTCTATACAAACGCGAAAATATTTGATACAATATGTAAGGCTACATCTGAACGTCAAAAAGAAGCAGATCTAATTTCCGGCAATTCTGATTTAATGATTGTTATAGGCGACAGGCACAGTTCAAATACCGCTAAGCTTTACGATATTTGCAAAAGCCGACTCGAAAATACCTATCTTATTGAAACGGCAAAAGAGCTTGATAAAGATCTCGTTAGTAAATCTCGTTCCATAGGTGTGACCGCGGGCGCTTCGACGCCAGCAAGGATTATAAAGGAGGTACTGGATACAATGAGTGAAGAAATCAAATCCAGCGAAACAGTCAATGAGACTGAATCTTTTGAGGAGATGCTTGAGGAATCCCTCAAAAACATGAATACTAACGAGAGGGTAAAAGGCACAGTTATCAGCATAGCTCCTAACGAAGTAATCGTTGATGTCGGCAGAAAACAGTCGGGCTTTATTCCGGTGGACGAGCTTTCCAACGATCCTTCCGTTAAGCCTGAGGACGTTGTCAAGGTAGGCGACGAGGTTGAGCTTCTTATTATGAAAACTAATGACGCTGAGGGTACTATTATGCTTTCAAAGCGCAGAGTAGACGCTCAGAAGGGCTGGGAAGAGCTTAAAGCTCTTGCTGAGTCTCAGGAAGTTCTTACAGGTAAGGTTACAAATGTTGTTAAAGGCGGCGTAATCGTTATTTATAACGACAACCGCGTATTTATACCCGCTTCTCAGGCTACCGCGTCACGCGACGACAGCCTTGAGGATTTAGTAGGCAAGGAAGTACAGTTCAAGCTTATCGAGGCTTCTCAGCGTGGACGTATGAAGAGAATCGTAGGTTCTATCCGTGCGGTAATCCGTGAGCAGAGAGCCGCTCAGAGAGCTACTTTCTGGGAGAGCTGCGAGGTAGGCAAGCACTATAAGGGCGTAGTTAAGTCAATCACAAACTACGGCGCTTTCGTAGATTTAGGCGGAGTTTTCGGAATGATTCATATTTCCGAGCTTTCATGGACTCACATTAAGAACCCCTCAGAGGTTGTAAGTGTAGGCGACGAGGTTGACGTTTATATTAAGGATATCAACGAGGAAACAAAAAAGATTTCTCTCGGCTACAAGGATCCTGACGCTAATCCCTGGGAAATCCTTCGCCGCGACTATCCTGTTGATACAGTTGTTGACGCTACAATCGTAGGTCTTACAACATTCGGCGCGTTCGCCAACGTTATCCCCGGTATCGACGGTCTTATCCATATTTCTCAGATTGCTAACAAGAGAATCGAGAAACCCGAGGACGTACTTAAGGTTGGCGAGAAGGTTCAGGCTAAGATTATTGCTATTGACTTCGAGAAAAAGCGCGTAAGCCTTTCTATCCGCGCGTTACTTCCCGAGGAAGCTCCCGCTCCCAAGGCTTTAGAGCCCGAAGAGGATGAGGTTGTTGTAGCTTCTACTGAAACTCCTGTTGAAGCTCCCGCTGAAGAAGCTGAGGAGAAGGTTGAGGAAGTTGCAGAGAAAGTAGAAGAAGCTAAGGCTGAAGTTGAAACCGCGGCTGAAGAATAATAAATATTGAATGATATAAGGCAACCTGACTGCAAAGTTGGGTTGCCTTTTTTGTATTTTAAATGTCAATATGATAGTTCCTTTCTAAAACAAAACGCCGCACACTGTGCGGCGTCTTTTATTATACGTCTTAATCGTTAATTGCTTTTTTAAGAGCCTCTAAAAACTCGTCAAACTCGTCAAAAGCCTCATACTGGGGATAATCCTTTTTAATCTGCTCGGTGCTCTTAAACAGGAAACCGTAGGGGCTTGCCTGAATCATACCGAGGTCGTTGTAGCTGTCGCCCGCGGCGATTGTGTCAAAGCCTATCGACTGTAAAGCCTTAACCGTGGAGTATTTCGATTTTTCTACTCTCATCTTAAAGCCTGTGATTTCGCCGTTGTCAGCGACCTCGAGTGTATTACAGAACAAGGTGGGATAGCCGAGCTTTTTCATAAGCGGAGCGGCAAACTGTTCAAACGTATCGCTTATAATTATTACCTGGGTAATACTTCTGAGTTCGTCTAAGAACTCCTTAGCTCCTTCAAGCGGATCAATTTTTGAGATAACGTCCTGGATTTCCTTTAATCCGAGACCGTGCTCTCTTAAAATATCAAGCCTGTAGTTCATAAGTTTATTGTAATCGGGTTCATCTCTTGTAGTTTTCTTCAGTTCGGGAATACCTGTTTCCTTAGCGAACGCTATCCAGATTTCGGGAACTAAAACGCCTTCCATATCAAGACATACAATTTTTTGTCTGCTCATTATGTATCGTCCTTTCAATAAAAAATCACTCGCAAATTATAACACTTTTTTATCTCATAGTCAATGGCAGTTACACGCTTAAAGTTTTGGCTTTTTAATCAGTTTTATTATCCTCGGTCTGTTGTATCTCTGCATAATAACAAAGCATATGTCAATCAAGGCGCCGATTATTGAGGTAATAAGGAAAATCGGAAAATCACCGAAAGGAAAAGCAAGCAGTATCGGCAAAAAACTAAGCGCCGCTATCGTTTCATGTACCAGTTCAGACTGGCACATAACCTGCGCTATTTCGTCGAGAGAGTGTTTGTTTGTGTCGAACAGCTCGGGGTTGAACGTCGGCATATGGTTTTTCCATTTTTTGACCTTGATTGTTTTATAGAGCTTTTTCTCCCAGGGATGTATCTGATACCATTTTTCGTTATAATCGGCTTTATTCTTCATAAGAATATTAAATATATAGCCGACGATTAATCTCATACAGAAATGGTAAGCAGTAACCCCGAACGAAAGAGTCAGGGTTAAAAACAGGTTTGTTTTATTGAACAGATAAATCATTAAAAAAATGATTGTAAAACCTAATGTCAAAAAAGCCAGACTAAAAACAGTCTTTTTCATTTTTTAGTCCTCTTTGCTTTTTTGCATTCTTACAATAGCACAGCACTCCCATACAGCCGCGGCTGTCGCTATAACGCAAATGGCGATAGAGCTGTAAAAAATATCAATAAACGAGAGCGTAAGCGGAAGTACGAAGATAAGCCCGCCCGTTATCTTGTTTAAAACTGAATGGACAGCGACGAATTTATTCTGCTTCATATAGCCGATAAGAATGCTTATAAACTTAATCAATACGATAGCCGCTATCCAGATATACATCCACATTGGTATTGAGTAAATCGGAAGCAGCTTTACCATACAAACCGCCACGAAAATGAAATCCGCAAGCGTGTCGAGCTTAGCGCCGAATTCGCTTTGGGTATTTGTTTTTCTAGCGACAATTCCGTCTAATATATCGGAAGCTCCCGCCGCGAAATATACCGCGTAAAACACGGGGGATAGCTTGGGACAGAACAGCAGAATAAAGCTAAGAAATATTCTGAATCCTGTAATTATATTCGCCGAGTATCTTTTTAAGTTTTCCATTACGCTTCTCCTTTATTTGCGAAT
>CADBSD010000060.1 GCA_902797225.1 uncultured Ruminococcus sp.
CTTTGACTTACAGCTCCGCTTAGGCGCGGGCGCGTTCGTATGCGGTGAGGAAACCTCGCTTATGACTTCTATCGAGGGTAAGCGCGGAGAGCCCAGACCTCGTCCCCCGTTCCCCGCTGTTAAAGGTCTTTACAAGAAGCCGACTATCTTAAACAACGTTGAAACATACGCTAACATCACACAGATTATCTTAAACGGTCCCGAGTGGTTCGCTTCCATGGGTACCGAAAAGAGCAAGGGTACTAAGGTATTCGCTCTCGGCGGTAAAATCCAGCACACAGGACTCGTTGAGGTTCCGATGGGTACTACGCTTCGCGAAATCGTTGAGGAAATCGGCGGCGGTATTCCCAACGGCAAAAAGTTCAAGGCTGCTCAGACAGGCGGTCCCTCCGGCGGATGTATCCCCTCCGAGCACCTCGATATTCCTATCGACTACGACAACCTTCTCGAAATCGGTTCTATGATGGGTTCAGGCGGACTTATCGTTATGGATGAAACCGACTGTATGGTTGATATCGCTAAATTCTTCCTTGAGTTCACTGTTGACGAAAGCTGCGGTAAGTGTACTCCCTGCCGTATAGGCACAAAGAGACTTCTCGAAATGCTTGAGAAAATCACAAAAGGTCAGGGCACAATGGAAATGCTCGACGAAATGGAGGAGCTCTGCAACTACATCAAGGCGAACTCCCTGTGCGGTCTCGGACAGACAGCTCCGAACCCCGTACTCTCTACTCTCCGTTACTTCAAGGACGAGTATATCGCCCACATTGTTGACCACAAGTGTCCCGCGGGCGTATGTAAGGAACTCTTAGAGTTCAAGATTGATAAGGATAAATGTATCGGCTGCGGAATGTGCGCGAGAAAGTGTCCTGTTTCCACGATCCACGTTACAGATTACACCGCTCCGGGTAAGAAGAAACCCGCTTATGAGATTGATACCAGCAAGTGCGTTAAGTGCGGTGCTTGTATTGATACATGTAAGTTCGGCGCGGTTTCCAAAGGCTAAAGAAAGGAGATATTGAAATAATGGAAATGCTTAACATTAAAATCAACGGTAAGGACTATACTGTTGAAAAAAATACCACTATTCTTGAAGCCTGCCATAAGTTCGGAATTAAAATTCCCACACTTTGCTACTTAAAAGAAATCAACGAAATCGGCGCTTGCCGTATGTGCTTATGCGAGGTTAAGGGCGCCAGAAGCCTTGTTGCCGCTTGTGTATATCCTATCGAAAGAGACGGTACCGAGATTTTCACTAACACTCCCGAAATCCGCAAGTACAGAAAAACAAACTTAGAGCTTCTTCTCTCCAACCACGATAAGAAGTGCCTCTCCTGCCCCAGAAACGATAACTGCGAGCTTCAGAAGCTTTGCCTTGAGTACGGCGTAGACGAGGAAAAATTCCAGGGTGAGGAAACAAAATACGAGGAGGACAGATCTACTCTCCACCTCGTAAGAAATAACAACAAGTGTATCCTCTGCCGCAGATGCGTAGCAGCTTGTAAGAACCAGTACGTATCGGTTATCGGCGCTAACAACAGAGGCTTTGACACAGCTATCACCTGCGCGTTTAATAAGGAATTAAACGAAGTAGCGTGCGTAAGCTGCGGACAGTGTACGGTAGTATGCCCCACAGGCGCGCTTGTTGAGCGCGACGACACCGCTAAGGTATTCGACGCTATCGCCGACCCGACAAAACACGTTGTTGTACACACCGCTCCGTCTATCAGAGCGACGCTCGGCGAATGCTTCGGTATGCCTATCGGCACAAACGTAACAGGCAAAATGGCTACAGCTCTCCATATGCTCGGCTTCGACAAGGTATTTGATACAAACTTCGGCGCTGACCTTACAATTATGGAGGAAGGCACAGAGTTTATCCACAGAGTAAAAGAGGGCGGTACTTTACCGATGATTACCTCCTGCTCACCCGGCTGGATTAAATTCTGCGAGCACTATTATCCCGACCTTATCCCCCACCTCTCAAGCTGTAAATCACCCCAGCAGATGCAGGGAGCTATGATTAAGTCTTACTACGCTGAGAAAGCGGGTATCGACCCGAAGGATATCGTTGTTGTATCCGTAATGCCTTGCATAGCCAAGAAGTTCGAAATCACACGCGACGACCAGGGACGCGACGGTATGCAGGATAACGACATCTCTATCTCTACAAGAGAGCTTGCCAAGATGATTAAAACAGCGGGTATCCAGTTTACAGAGCTTGAGGACGGAAAGTTCGATTCTCTTATGGGTATCGGTTCAGGCGCGGGTACAATCTTCGGCGCTTCGGGCGGTGTTATGGAAGCTGCTCTCAGAACTGTCGCTGATATCCTCACAGGCGAGGATTTAGAGAAGTTCGAGTACACAGAGGTTCGCGGTATGGACGACGTTAAGGAAGCTACCTACAACGTAGCGGGTATCGACGTTAACGTAGCCGTTACCTCAGGTCTTAAGAACGCAGCTAAGCTTCTCGACGAAATCAGAGCGGGCAAATCCAAGTATCACTTCATCGAAGTTATGTGCTGTCCCGGCGGTTGTATCAACGGCGGCGGTCAGCCGATTCAGCCCGGTCACGTAAGAAACTTCGTTGACCTCAGAGAAAAGAGAGCCGAGGCTCTTTATGACGACGACCGTAATCTCCCGTTCAGAAAATCGCACGACAACCCCGAAATCAAGGCTATCTACGACGATTATCTCGGAGAACCCGGTTCGCACAAAGCTCACGAACTCTTACATACTTCCTATGTTGAGCGTAAGAAATATTAAGATTTAGAGTTTTTTAGATTTATAAAGGAGTGGCACAAACGTGTCACTCCTTATTGTTTTTTTACTCAGTATTTATCCTAACTACAATAAGAAAAAGAAAAGCGGTAAGCGTTTTTTACCGCTTACCACTTTTTCCTGTATTATGCCGCTATTCGGCAGATTAATACTTTTACTGCTCGGAAAAGCTGTCCTTTCCTACGCCGCAGAGAGGACACTCGAAATCATCGGGTAAATCCTCGAACTTTGTTCCGGGAGCAATACCGTAATCGGGAGCGCCTGCTTCCTCATCGTATTCCCAACCGCAAACGTCGCATACGTATACCATAGGTCGTTCTCCTTTCGTAGATTTGATTTTATAAATTATGCCTCGGCAATAACTTCTACTTCGACGAGCACGTTCTTCGGAAGCGTCTTAACGGCAACGCATGAACGCGCGGGTTTATTTGTAAAATACTTTCCGTATATTTCGTTAAAAGAAACAAAATCATTGATATCAGCTAAGAAGCATACGGTTTTGACCGCTTTATCGAGCGATGAACCCGCCGCTTCCAGTACATTCTTTAAATTCTCGCAGACCTGCTCGGTCTGTCCCTCGATTGTGTCAGCCTCTACGTTGCCCGTAGCGGGATTAATCGCGATTTGTCCCGAGGTGAACACAAGTCCGTTTGCTTTTACAGCCTGACTGTAAGGACCGATAGCGTCAGGCGCGTTTTTTGTATATACTTTTTCTGACATTAGAACACACTCCTAATAATTATTTATAGATTAAGCGCTAATTACTACTATACAAGTCGGAACCCCGCTTTTTTAAGCGCTTTTGATATTTCGTTAACGTGATTAAAGTTTCTTGTTTCGAGCACTATACGCAGAATACAATCGGTAATCTCGCCTTCGCTTGCTCTCTCGTGGTGCACGCTTGTTACGTTACCCCCATGCTCGGCAATTATCTTTGATACTCCAAGCAACTGACCAGGCTTATCGTCAAGCTGAATACATAAGGTCTGCTGACGTCCCGAGGTAATAAGACCGCGCTTGATTACACGGTTGAGGATTGTAACGTCGATATTACCTCCGGAAACAACGCAGACAACCTTTTTGCCCTTAACAGGAACCTTATTGAACATAACAGCCGCGAGCGGAGCCGCTCCCGCACCCTCGGCAACCATTTTTTGCTTTTCAATAAGCGTCAGGATAGCTGTCGAGATTTCGTCGTCGGAAACAGTTACTACCTCGTCCACGTACTGCTGTACGTATTTATATGTGAGCTGACCGGGTTCTTTTACCTGGATACCGTCGGCGATTGTACTCGCCTTTTTCAGCGTAACTCTCTCGCCTTTTTTCAAGGACTCGTACATTGAGGGAGCGCCCTCAGCCTGTACGCCGTAGACCTTTACGTTAGGATTGAGGTGTTTAATAGCGCAGGCTACGCCCGAAATAAGTCCGCCGCCGCCGATAGCGCAGATAACCGCGTCAACGTCGTTCATTTCGTTCATAATTTCCAGACCTATCGTACCCTGTCCCGCGATAACATTCTCGTCGTCAAACGGGTGGATAAAGGTGTAGTTCTTTTCGTCGCGGAGTCTGCACGCCTCGTTATAAGCGTCATCGTAAACTCCAGGAACCATACAAACCTCAGCGCCAAAGCTTTTTGTAGCCTCTACCTTTGAGATAGGAGCGCCGTCGGGCAAACAGATAAGGGATTTAATTCCGTACTTTGTAGCGGCTAAAGCAACGCCCTGGGCGTGGTTACCCGCGGAGCAGGCTATAACTCCCCTCGCCTTTTCCTCATCGGTAAGCTGAGAAATCTTGTAACCCGAGCCTCGAAGCTTAAACGAACCTGTGAGCTGTAGGCATTCAGGCTTTAAGTACAAATCGCAATCCACATCAATCGCGGACGCTTTTACAATTGCCGTGGGATGGATAACATCCTGTAAAACCCGTGAGGCATCATAAATCTTATCAAGTGTTAACATTTTTCATCGACCTTTCATACCTTAGGGTAACAGGAGTAATCCGAACCACGCTTTAAACGGAGTAATTTTGACGCTTTACGGCTTGTCGAACGTCAGCAGGCGCCAGCCTGCTAACATTCTCCGCACCGCAAATCGCCTAAAATTCCAACCGTTTATAGTTCAAAGAAGTTTTGTCGAGACAGATTTTCGTCTGACCTCGGCAAAAGCAGAGCAACCCTGACGGGTTGCGAGCATTTTAACAAAGGGCAGGCGGAAAGCTGGCCGACAAAACCGAATTTCGGATTGCTTCTGTTACCCTAATATAATAATACAAAACCGATAATAAATCAAGTTTTTATTGTTTATTAGGCTAAAGTATGATAAAATCAGTATATAATATGTTAGTTAAAGCATGGCATATTAAAGTATTTTTAATAAAGATTTGTGGGCTAAAAGGCTATGGCGATTATTATGACAAAATCAAACGAAAAATGTCCGCATTATAAAAAATGCGGGGGTTGTCAGATTCACAATTTATCATATGATAAACAACTCGAGTTCAAAATGAAAAAGGTAGTCCGCCTTATGGGCAAATTTCACCGCGTTGAGGACATAATAGGAATGGAATACCCCTACCACTACCGCAACAAGGTTCAGGCGGCTTTCGGCCGCGACAGAAACAACCGCGTTATTTCAGGTGTCTATCAGAGCTCTACACATAAAATCGTACCTGTTGACAGTTGTCTTATTGAGGATGAAAAAGCTGACGAAATAATAGTAACAATACGAAAGCTGTTAAAGAGCTTTAAGCTCAAGCCGTTCGACGATGTTAAGATGACGGGATTTCTCCGTCATGTGCTTATAAAACGCGGTTTTACAAGCGGCGAGATTATGGTTGTGCTCGTCACGGGCGAGGAACAATTCAAGTCAAAACGCAGCTTTATAAACGCTATTCTCTCCCGTCACCCCGAAGTTACGACTATCGTACAGAACATAAACAAAAAACGCACCAGCTTAGTCCTCGGCGACAAAAGCATTGTACTATACGGCGACGGTGTTATTAAAGAACAGCTCTGCGGGTACACGTTCACGATTTCTCCCAAGGCTTTTTATCAGATAAACCCGATTCAGACCGAAGTGCTCTACAATAAGGCTATGGATTTCGCCGATATTCAAAAAAACGATATCGTAATCGACGCTTACTGCGGAACGGGAACAATCGGTATTATAGCCAGCAAATACGCTAAAAGAGTTATCGGAGTAGAGCTAAACAGGGACGCCGTAAAGGACGCTAAAAAGAACGCGAGGATAAATAATATAGATAATATTGACTTCGTCTGCGCTGACGCGGGCAGATATATGGTCGATATCGCGGACGAGGGACTTTCCGCCGACGTTGTCATTATGGATCCGCCGAGAGCGGGAAGCGATATAAAGTTTTTAAGATCTGTCGTTAAGCTAAGTCCTAAAAAGGTGGTTTACATTTCCTGCAACCCGAAAACCTGCGCCAGAGATATTTTATTTCTTTCAAAGAATAAATATAAAATCAGGAAGATTCAGCCCGTTGATATGTTCCCCCATACCGAGCATGTGGAGACAGTTGTTCTTTTGTCCAGAAATATGCCGGATGACAAAATAGAGGTTGATTTGGATCTGGACGAGCTGGATCTAACCTCTGCGGAGTCAAAGGCAACCTATCAGGAAATCAAGGATTATGTGCTGAAAGAATACGGCTTCAAGGTTTCAACTTTATATATTTCACAAGTCAAA
>CADBSD010000061.1 GCA_902797225.1 uncultured Ruminococcus sp.
TGTCGCGTGATACATTGTAACATACTCATCAGGTTCTGATTTAACAAAAGTATAAAAACTGCCCATCTTAATATAAACAAGCTTCCAACCTTGTCTGTTCATATCATTTATATAGGCAATCTCCTTATCCAAATCGTAAAAACGCTTAAATTTAGTGATTTTAGTTTTCATTTATTTTCCCTCCAGTATTTTTTCTCCGTTAGAAACCAGCTCACGAAGTCTAAATAACTCCTGTCTTAAAACTTCTTTTCCCTGTTCGGTAATAATATAATCTTTCTTATAAGGATCGAGCTTAAACTCGGATATTAAATTCTTCTTTAACAAGGTATTAATTGCGCCGTAGAGTGTACCCGCGCCGATCTTAACACGACCGCCTGTCATATATTTAATATTCTGCATTATTCCGTATCCGTGCAGAGGAGTTTGCAGAGAGAGAAGTATATAATAGACCGCTTCGGTCAAAGGCTGATGCTTTTTATCCATAGTCTTTCTCCTTTATTACGCCGCTCGATATATCGTTTACCGATATATCGTCTAACGATATTGTATCACAAGCCGATATAATTGTCAATAGTTTTTTACACAAAAACGCCTGACGTCAACAAACGTCAGGCGTTACTTATTACCTCTTACTTATTACCTCTTACTTCTTACCTATTACCTTCTTAATCCTCTCTACCGCTTCGATAGTATTATCCCTGTCACCGAAGGAGGTTAATCTGAAATAACCCGCGCCGTTCTTACCGAAGCCCTCGCCGGGTGTACCGACTACGTTAGCCTTCTCGAGCAGGAAGTCGAAAAACTCCCAGCTTCCCATACCGTTCGGACACTTAAGCCAGATGTAGGGAGAATTCTTACCGCCCGTATAGTAGATACCGAGCTCGTCCATAGCCGAGGAAATTATACGCGCGTTTTCTTTATAATACTCTAAGTTTTCTTTTATTTGTTTCTGACCTTCTTCGCTGAACACTGCCGCGGCGGCGCATTGAACGGGCCACGAAACGCCGTTGAACTTAGTAGCCTGACGGCGGTACCATATACTATATATATTATGTCCGTCACGCTCGAGCGTCTTCGGAACAATAGTATATCCACAGCGGGTTCCGGTAAAGCCCGCGGTTTTCGAGAGCGAGCACATCTCTATAGCGCACTCCTTAGCTCCCTCTACAGCATAAATAGAACGGGGAATATTCTCGGAGATAAACGCCTCGTAAGCCGCGTCATAAAGAATAACCGCGTCGTTTTTCTTGGCGTACTCAACCCATTTTACAAGCTGGTCGTACGTATAAGCCGAGCCTGTCGGGTTGTTCGGAGAGCACAGATAGATTATATCCGCTTTCACATCCTCGGGAGGCATAGCGGCGAAGCCGTTGCTTTCGTTCGAATCGGCGTAAACTATTTTTCTGCCCGCCATAATATTGCTGTCAACATAAACGGGATAGACAGGATCTGTTACCATAACCGCATTGTCGGCTGAGAAAATATCGCCGATATTTCCGCAGTCGGACTTAGCGCCGTCGGAAATAAACACCTCGTCGGCGTTCACATCTACACCAAAGCTCTTGTAATAATCGGAAACCGCCTGACGGACAAAATCGTAGCCCTCGTATTCGGGATAGCCCTTAAAGGTTTCCTTTACGCCGAGCTCCTCGGCGCCTTTTTTCATAGCTTCGACTACAACAGGCGCTAAAGGCAGGGTAACGTCGCCGATACCGAGCTTAATCACCTTTTTGTCGGGATTTTTCGCGATAAAGTCGTTAGTTCTTTTAGCTACCTCGGCAAAGAGATAGTTCGGAACAAGGTTGTCAAAATTTTTATTTACTCTCATAAAATCACCCCTGGTATTATTCAATTTAGTATGATAACACAAAAAAGAGAATATTGCAAGTTAAAAGCGATAATAATTCAGTTTTTGAATAAAAAAATACAAAATGAGTTTAGTTTTGAATATCTTAGTCTTATATATTGCAAAACACGGTCAGGAAAGCTCCTGACCGTGCATTATTTTATAAGATAAGTTTTAAATCTCTATTACGCCGTCGAACACGCGGGTAGCCTCGCCTGTCATATAAACGGTATCGTCCGTGTAATTGATGATAAGGTCGCCGCCTTTAAGCTTGACGGTTATATCCTCGCCCTTCTTGCAGAAGCCGTTTTCGCAAGCCGCTACAGCTACGGCGCAGGCGCCTGTTCCGCAAGCCCAGGTTTCGCCCGAACCGCGCTCCCATACTCTCATTTTTATTGTATGGTCGTTTAACACCTTTACAAACTCGGCGTTGACACGCTCGGGGAACAGCTCGTTGTTCTCAAACATCGGCCCGATATGCTCTAAATCAAAACCGTCAACATTGTCGACAAACACAACGCAGTGCGGGTTACCCATAGAAACACAGGTCGCGTCGTAGTCCTTACCGCCGATAGTTATACGCTCGCTTATCATTCTGTCCCTATCCCACTTAACGGGGATATTCTTGGGATTGAGCTCCGCTTTACCCATATCAACTCTGAGAGTTGTGACCTCGCCGTCCTGAGTGAACGCCTTGAGGTTCTTTATTCCGCTGAGCGTTTCAACAGTGATTTCGTCTTTTTCCTTTATATCAATCATATTGTGGTCGAACAGATACTTACCTACACAGCGGATACCGTTACCGCACATTTTGCCCTCGCTTCCGTCGAGGTTAAACATACGCATTTTAGCGTCCGCGACATCAGAGGGACACACGAGGATAATTCCGTCGCCTCCGATACCGAAATGACGATCCGAAAGTCTTACCGACAGAGCCTCGGGGTTGTTGATTTCCTGGTCGAATGTGCTGCAGTAGATATAGTCGTTACCTGCGCCCTGCATCTTTGTGAATTTCAGCTGCATTTTTCCTGAGCGCATATTGTTGATATCCACAAGCTCCGTGCTGACCTGAGAATATCGGCTTCTCAGGCAGTCCGCGAGAGCGTTCGCTGTATCGAGGGAAGTAAGACAGGGAATGTTCCTCTCAACTGTTTTACGTCTGATTTTAACAGAGTCGCGGCTGGGGATTCTTCCCTTCGCGGAGGTTGAGATAACGTACTGGATTTTTCCGCTCTCAATAAGAGAAAGTGTATTGTTATGCTCGCTTTCGTGGATTTTCTTAACGATAGCGGCGTCGATATTGTATGATTTAAGAACGTCGGCTGTGCCCTCGGTAGCGTAAATCGTAAAGCCCATATCGGAATACTTCTTAACGATATCGCCGATTTCAGCCTTATCGGAGTTACGAACGGTAACGAGTACGCCGCCTCCGCGTTTCATCTTATAGCCGGCGCCGATAAGTCCCTTATAGAGCGCCTCCTCGAGCGTTCCCGCTACTCCGAGAACCTCGCCTGTGGATTTCATCTCAGGTCCTAAGTGATTATCAACGTTTATAAGCTTTTCAAAGCTGAATACGGGAACCTTAACCGCGTAGTAGGGGGATTTCTTGTAAAGTCCCGTGCCGTAGCCCATATCTCTGAGCTTTTCGCCGAGCATAGCCTTTGTCGCCAAATCAACCATGGGAACGCCCGTAACCTTACTGATGTAAGGAATTGTACGCGACGAACGCGGATTGACCTCGATTACGTTCAGCTGGCCGTTGTAGACGATATACTGGATATTTACAAGTCCTTTTGTCTTTAAATCAAGAGCCAGATTTCTTGTAGCCTCGATAATAGTTTCAACCATATCGTCGGTTACGTTCCACGCGGGATAAACGGCGATTGAGTCGCCCGAATGAACGCCTGAGCGCTCAACGTGCTCCATAATACCCGGAATCAAGATATCCTCGCCGTCGCAGATAGCGTCAACCTCAAGCTCTGTACCCATAAGGTATTTATCGATAAGAATCGGGTTCTCGATTTCCTGAGCGAGAATGATTCCCATATACTCTCTTACATCGGCCTCGTTAAAGGCGATAATCATATTCTGACCGCCGAGCACGTATGAAGGACGTAAAAGTACGGGATAGCCGATTTTCTCAGCCGCGTTCAGCGCTTCCTCCAGCGTCATTACGGTAACACCCTTGGCTCTCGCGATATGGTGCTGCTCCAAAAGCTCGTCGAAACGCTCTCTGTCCTCAGCCATATCGATAGCGTCATAGGACGTTCCCAATATATTAACGCCCTGCTCGTCGAGGAACTGGGTAAGCTTGATAGCTGTCTGACCGCCGAAAGCGACTACAACGCCGTAGGGCTTTTCGGTTTCGATAATACCCATAACGTCCTCGTTTGTGAGTGGCTCGAAGTAAAGTCTGTCGGCAGTATCAAAGTCGGTGGAAACGGTTTCGGGGTTATTGTTTACAATAACAACCTCATAGCCCGCCTTTTTAAGCGCCCATACGCAGTGTACGGAAGCGTAGTCGAACTCGATACCCTGACCGATACGAATCGGGCCTGAGCCGAATACGATAACGGTCTTTTTATCGCTGTTTTTCTCCTCGATAAACTCCTTAGCCTCGTTTTCTTTATCGAAAGTCGAGTAGAAATAAGGCGTTTCCGCGTTGAACTCAGCCGCGCAGGTATCAACCATTTTATACACGGGAACAAGCGGATTTTCTATTTTCCGATTGCTGTATTTCTCAATCGTACGGTCAAGGAAACCGATTTCCTTAGCCTCTTTATAAAGCTCGTCGGAAAGCGTTTCGGTCTTTAGCTTCTCGCCGACCTTAATGATATTTATAAGCTTTTCTAAGAACCACTCGTCAATAAGCGTGATTTCGTGGATTTTATCTACGGAAATACCGCGCTTTAACGCCTCGTAAACGCAGAACATTCTAAGGTCGTCACAGACGCTCAGTCTGTCGAGCACAGAAGCGTCGCTCATTTCCTCAAACATCTCGTCATCGAGAGTATCGTGGGAAATCTCAGCGCCTCTGACCGCTTTCATAATCGCCTGCTCGAAAGTAGGCGCGATAGCCATAACCTCGCCCGTAGCCTTCATCTGAGTTCCGAGTGAACGCTTAGCGTATACGAATTTATCAAAAGGCCATTTCGGGAGCTTTACAACAACGTAGTCGAGCGCGGGCTCGAAGCACGCGTACGTAGAACCCGTAACGGCGTTTTTAATCTCATTTAACGTGTAGCCTATCGCGATTTTAGCCGCGACCTTCGCGATTGGATATCCCGTAGCCTTTGACGCGAGCGCCGAGGAACGCGAAACTCTGGGGTTAACCTCAATAACCGCGTACTCAAAGGTTTCGGGGTTTAAGGCGAACTGGCAGTTACAACCGCCCTCTACCTTAAGCGCGGAGATAATATTAAGCGCCGCTGAACGAAGCATCTGGTATTCTTTATCGGCTAAAGTAACCGCGGGAGCGATTACGATAGAGTCGCCCGTATGCACTCCGACAGGGTCGAAGTTTTCCATAGAGCAGACGGTAATTACGTTTCCTAAGGAATCGCGCATTACCTCGAACTCAATTTCCTTCCATCCTGAGATACATTTCTCAATAAGGCACTGTGTAATCGGCGAAAGCTCAAGACCGTTGGAGGCTATTTCTCTGAGCTCCTCCTCATTGTCAACGATACCGCCGCCTGTTCCTCCGAGCGTAAACGCCGGACGTACGATTACGGGATAGCCGATTTCGTCGGCAAAAGCCACAGCCGCCTCAACGTCGTTTACAACAGTTGACGGAATAACGGGCTGGTTAATTTCAAGCATTGTGTCCTTGAACATCTGTCTGTCCTCGGCTTTGTCAATCGTCTCGGGGACAGCGCCTAAAAGCTTAACGCCGTATTTATCGAGAAAGCCCTCCTTAGCAAGCTGCATCGACAGCGTGAGTCCCGTCTGACCTCCAAGCGTGGAGAGCAGCGAGTCGGGTCTTTCCTTTATAATAATTCTCTTTACAATCTCTAAGGTAAGCGGCTCAATATAAACCTTGTCCGCCATAGCGTTGTCGGTCATTATTGTAGCGGGGTTTGAGTTCACGAGAATAACCTCAAGTCCCTCTTCCTTTAACGCGCGGCAAGCCTGCGTTCCCGCGTAGTCAAACTCGGCGGCCTGTCCTATTACAATTGGGCCTGAACCGATAACCATAACTCTCTTTATATCAGGTTTTAATGGCATAATATCATTCCTTTATTTTTTAATTTCCACGTCAAGTGTGGACGTTCCTATCTTAGAACTCATATTCCCCGTACGTTCGGTTTTCTATGAAGTTTTGGATAGAACAGATAGGTTCTGCTGTAGACTTTTTAAATATCCACGTCAAGTGTGGACGTTCCTATCTTAGAACTCATATCCCCCGTACGTTCGGTTTTCTATAAAGTTTTGGATAGAACAGATAGGTTCTGCTTTTTTAAGGGCTAAGAAAATGTCGAGGATAAAGGTTGATAAGAATATAAACTTCTATGCCCGACCGAATTAAAATACTGTGCAAGCGGAGCTTGCGTATAAATATGGTCGGGACACCGAGTTTTCTCACTAACCCGCCCTATCTGCACGACATTTAATTGCGAATTGCGCATTGCGAATTAATAATCCTATTACTTATTACCTTTATTTTCCTTTATCATCTCAACAAATCTGTCAAATAAGAAAGCTGTGTCCTTCGGGCCTCCGCAAGCTTCGGGGTGGAACTGAACGGAGAAAGCGGGCATATCCTTATATGTAACGCCCTCGCAGGTTCCGTCGTTTCCGTTTACAAAGCTTACCTCGGCGTTCTCGGGAACAGAATCGTTTACAACGGCGTAGCCGTGGTTCTGGGAAGTGATATAAACCCTGTCGGTTTTGAGCTCCTTAGCCGGCTGGTTAGCTCCGCGGTGTCCGTAATGGAGCTTTTCGGTTTTTGCCCCCTGGGACAAGGCGAGAAGCTGATGTCCAAGACAAATTCCGAAAGTCGGGATTTTATGAGTACAAAGCTCCTTTAAAACAGCGATTGCCTCGACATTCTCCGTCGGGTCGCCCGGGCCGTTCGAGAGCATTATTCCGTCAGGGTCAAGCGCCAGAATTTCCTCGGCGGAAGTGTTATAAGGCACAACAGTAAGGTTACAGCCTCTCTTAACAAGCTCGCGTCCGATATTGTGTTTCGCTCCGTAGTCGATAAGCACCACGTCGCAAACAGGATTTTCAGCCTTAAATACTTCTTTCTCGGAAATTGAGGTTGAGCTTACGGCTTTTTCTACCTTATAAGGCTTAATCTCCTCGATATCCTTTTCAAGGTTGTCGAGTGTGTAGGTAAGCTTACAGTTCATAACACCGTACTCACGCACAATCCTCGTAAGAGCTCTGGTATCGATATCGTAAAGCCCGGGGATATCCGCGCTTTTTAAAAAAGTGTCAAGATCACCCTCACAACGGAAGTTGCTGGGAGCTTGGCACCAATTACGAACGATATAAGCTTTTAAAGCGGGAGCGGCGCTCTCGAAATCAGCGGGAATAACTCCGTAGTTTCCGATAAGCGGGAATGTCTGAATAACGACCTGTCCATAATAGCTGGGGTCGGTAAGAGTTTCAAGATAACCTGTCATAGCTGTAGTAAAGACAAGTTCTCCCGTAGTTTCCTTTTGAGCGCCAAATGATTTGCCCTCAAAATATGTGCCGTTTTCCAAAATAAGATAAGCTCGGCTCATAGAATCTTCCTTTCGATAAATTTTTTATATATCAATTCATATAATATGTCATTCACACGGAAACACCAGCGTATAATAATAAAAAATCACCGCCGTTTTCCATCGTATTATTTTAATCTATTTTCGCTTATTTGTTATTGCATATTAGAAAAATAGATATATTTATTTTTTCGTTTTGATTTTAAAACCAATTATCTGAAAAGCCCGCGGCTTTTTAGGCTAAATCTCTCTTGACATTTTTTCTCATTCGTTATATACTTTACATTGTTAAAGCGGCAACGGCGCTGTGAGCTTTTGCTCACGGCGCTTATTCTTTTTAAAGGAGAAAACACAATGGTAAATGTTCCCGAATTATTCGGCAGTAATGTTTTTAACGACGACGTAATGAAAGATAAGCTTCCTAAGCCTGTCTACAAAGCGCTTAAAAAGACTATTCAGGAAGGCGCTTCGCTCGACGACAGTCTGGCTAACGCCGTGGCTCACGCTATGAAGGAATGGGCTATTGAAAAAGGCTGTACCCACTACACCCACTGGTTCCAGCCGCTCACAGGCGTTACCGCCGAGAAGCACGACAGCTTTATCACGCCCGACGGCGACGGAAAGGTAATGATGACCTTCTCAGGTAAAGAGCTTATCAAGGGAGAACCCGACGCGTCCTCTTTCCCCTCGGGCGGTATCCGCGCGACTTTTGAGGCGAGAGGCTACACAGCCTGGGATCCGACTTCCCCCGCGTTCGCTAAAGACGGAACTTTATATATCCCCACCGCTTTCTGTTCCTACAAGGGCGAGGTTCTCGACAAGAAAACTCCGCTGCTCCGTTCTATGGAAACTCTTTCCAAGGAGGCGGTAAGAGTTCTTCACCTCTTAGGCAAAACAGAAGTTAACCGAGTTATTACAACCGTAGGCCCCGAGCAGGAGTACTTCCTCATAGACAAGAAAATGTACGACGCCCGTCCCGACTTAATCTTTACGGGACGCACGCTTTTCGGAGCTCCCGCTCCCAAAGGTCAGGAGCTCGACGACCACTACTTCGGTTCAATAAAAACAAGAGTAAGCGAATTTATGGCTGAGCTCGACAAGGAGCTCTGGTCATACGGAATTTACGCGAAAACCGAACACAACGAGGTCGCTCCCTCTCAGCACGAGGTCGCTCCCATTTACACAACCACAAACGTAGCCGTCGATAACAACGAGCTGCTTATGGAAATTCTGAAAAAGACCGCGGAGAAATTCGACCTTGTATGTCTGCTTCACGAAAAGCCTTTCGCGGGAGTCAACGGCTCGGGCAAGCACAACAACTGGTCAATCTCCACTAACACCGGCGAAAACCTCTTAAAACCGGGCAAGAACCCCTCTGAAAACGTTCAGTTCCTCGTTTTCCTCGCGGCTATCGTAAAGGCCGTGGACGAGTATCAGGATCTTTTAAGAATTTCGGTAGCCTCCGCGGGTAACGATCACCGTCTCGGCGCTAACGAAGCGCCTCCCGCTATTCTCTCGGTATTCCTCGGCGACGATTTAGGCGCTGTTGTCGATTCTATCGAAATCGGCGAAGAACACGAGAGCGAGGGCAAAAAGAATATGGACCTCGGCGTTGAGGTTCTCCCCACGGTTCGTAAGGACACAACAGACCGTAACCGTACATCGCCGTTCGCTTTTACGGGCAACCGTTTTGAATTCAGAATGCTCGGCTCGGCGGCGAATATCGCCAGCGCGAACATAATCATAAATACGATAGTAGCGGAATCTCTAAAGGAATTCGCCGACCGTCTTGAAACCGTAAAGGACGTAAAGAGCGCGGCAAAACGCCTCGTTGTAAGAACCTTTAAAAAGCACGACAGGATTATATTCAACGGCGACAACTACTCCGACTGGTGGGTTGAGGAAGCCGAAAGACGCGGTCTTTACAACTTAAGAAGCGTTCCCGACGCGATTAAGCACTATATCGACAAAAAGAATGTAGAGCTCTTTAAGAAAAACGACGTATTCACCTTCGAGGAGCTTGAGGCGAGATACGAGGTTGAGCTTGAAAACTACGTAAAGCTTATAAATATCGAAGCGCTTACTATGCTGGATATGTCTAAAAAGGATATTATCCCCGCGGTAACAAAGTACGTAAAGAAGCTTACAGACACCGCGCTCGCTAAGCAGTCGCTTTCGCCCGATATTCCGACAAGTCTTGAGAGAGAATTGATAATTGATTTAAGCAAACAGCTCGTCAGCTTCTCGGAATGTATAAAGAAGCTCGAGGACGATTTAGCAAAGGCAAGCAAATTCTCCGACGACAATCAGGCTTGCGCCGACTTCTACTGTTATACAATTATCGAGGATATGGAAAAGCTCAGAAAAATCGGCGATTCCATGGAAACACAGACGGCTTCCAAATACTGGCCTTATCCCTCATACGGTGAAATGCTCTTTGGAGTTTAATTTGAAATATTTGACATACAAGAAAGCGCGCAACTGAGCGAGCAAAAAAACGGCAGGAAAAATTCCTGCCGTTCTTTTTTCGCTTTTAGTATCAAACGAATTTTACAGCTGTTCCGCAAGCCATAATCTCAGCCGCGCCCTGCATTACAGAGGAGCTGGAAAATCTTACGCATACGATTGCGTCAGCGCCCATTTGCTGAGCCTGCTGAATCATTCTTCCGATAGCCTGATCTCTTGCCTCGGAAAGCATTTTTGTGTAGGAAACAGCCTCGCCGCCTACAACGCTTCTGAAACTCGCGCCAATATCTTTAAAAGCGTTCTTTGTCTGAACGGTACTGCCTGTAACGAGTCCGAGTGTAGCTAGATTTTTACCTTCAATTTTATCTGTTGTTACTAAAATCATTTATAACAACCTCCTTTATTATTGATGTCCCAATTATACAATAAATGTATCATTAATGCAAGCGTTTTATGCAAGAAAGCGCGCTACTGAGCGGACAACAAAAACGGGCAAACAGCATTAAGCCGTTTGCCCTGAAAATATTTAAGAAAATATTTAAATTATACGCAGCCCTGAGCCTTCATAGCCTCGGCAACCTTCAAGAAGCCCGCGATGTTCGCGCCTGCCATATAGTTGCCTTCCATACCGTACTCCTTAGCCGCGGAGTCACAAGCGGCAAAGATATTCTTCATAATATTCTTAAGTCTGCCGTCAACGTCCTCGAATGTCCATGAAAGACGCTCGGAGTTCTGGCTCATTTCAAGACCTGATACGGCAACGCCGCCGGCGTTAGCAGCCTTAGCGGGACCGTAAAGCATACCCTTCTCGAAGTAAACGTCGATAGCCTCGGGAGTAGAAGGCATATTAGCGCCCTCAATTACAGCGTAGCAGCCGTTAGCCGCGAGAGCCTCGGCGCTCTCCTTGTCGAGCTCGTTCTGAGTAGCGCAGGGTAAAGCGATATCGCAGGGGATAGTCCAGATACCCTTGCAGCCCTCGGTGTACTTAGCCTCGGGATGAACGTTTACATACTCTTTAATTCTCTTTCTCTCAACCTCTTTAAGCTGTTTAACTAAATCGAGATCGATACCGTTTTCGTCGTAGATATAGCCGTTTGAATCGGAAAGAGCAACAACCTTAGCGCCGAGCTCTGTAGCCTTCTGAGTAGCGTAGATAGCAACGTTACCTGAACCTGAGATAACTACTGTCTGGTCCTTGAAGCTCTTGCCGTTAGCCTTTAATAATTCGTCTGTGAAATAGCATACGCCGTAGCCTGTAGCCTCTGTACGAGCTAAAGAACCGCCGAATGTAAGGCCCTTACCTGTAAGAACTCCTGTAAACTCGTTGCGGATTCTCTTATACTGACCGAACATATAGCCGATTTCACGAGCGCCTGTACCGATATCGCCCGCGGGAACGTCTGTGTCGGGGCCGATATGCTTACAAAGCTCTGTCATAAAGCTCTGGCAGAAACGCATAACCTCTCCGTCGGATTTGCCCTTAGGATCGAAGTCCGAGCCGCCTTTACCGCCGCCCATGGGGAGAGTTGTAAGGCTGTTCTTGAAAATCTGCTCAAAGCCGAGGAATTTAATAATTCCGAGATAAACTGAAGGATGAAGTCTTAATCCGCCCTTATAAGGTCCGATAGCGGAGTTGAACTCAATTCTGAAACCGCGGTTAACCTGAGTTACGCCGTTATCGTCTACCCAGGGAACACGGAAGATAATCTGTCTTTCGGGTTCAACGATTCTCTCGAAAACGCCTGCCTCTACGAGATCAGGTCTTTTTTCAGCTACGGGCTCGAGGGACATAAATACCTCTGTAACAGCCTGAATAAACTCAGGCTCGCCCTGGTTACGCTTCTTTACTGTTTCGAGTAAATCTAATAAATATTTGTTCTGTAATGCCATTGTGATTTCCTCCATTCTGAATATCGCAATTTGTATGCGGTTTTAACACTTTAGTATAATAACATATGTAAGTGAGAATTGCAAGTTTTTTAATTAAAAATTCAAAATTTTATGTTTTTATCAATTTTTACGCTATAATTTGAGTGGTTTTTTGTAACTTACTTGCAAATTAACCTTTAATTTTCGCTTTAAAGCATAAGGGAGCAACTCCAACTTGAGTTGCTCCCCTTCTATTGCTATTTAATTTTGAGTTTAAACCTTATCTTTTTGCCGTTCGCGATTACTGTAATTGTAACTTTACCCTTTTTCTTCGCTTTGATTTTACCGCTCTTTGATACTGTAGCGATTTTCTTGTTGGAGGACTTAAACTTAACCTTGCCGATTTTTCCGACAACCTTAAGCTTAAAGCTCTTGCCTTTCTTTATAGACTTAGGCTTTTTCTTAAGCTTGGGATTTTTAACTGTTACCTTACAAACCTTGCTTACGCCGTTGTTTATTACTGTAATATTCGCTTTTCCCTTCTTTAAAGCCGTAACCTTTCCTGTGCCGTCAACCTTGGCTACCTTCTCGTTATCGGATTTAAATACTGTGATACCGACGCCGTCATTTACGTTGGCCTCAATTTTGAAAGTACCCTTTACATAAACGGTCTTTTTCTCGGGCTTTATGCTGACAGTTGTTTTCTTTTCGGGAGCTTGAGTCATGGGCTCGGTTGTCGCGGGTTCGGTTGTCGCGGGCTCGGTAACTACGGACTCTGTTGTTTCGGGTTCTGTAGCGGGAACGTCTGTAGCGGGTTCGGTAACGGGATCAGTCTCGAACGCGGGATCTGTGGGGATCACGGTCGTCTCGGGAACGGTCGTTTCCTGCTGGGGAGCGTCCTTGCTCTTTACGGCAACCTTGAAATTAGCGTCAAAGCCAAGCATATTAACTCCTGATTCATAGGTTTTTCCCGCTTTCCAGCTGGATTTGTACTGATCGTCGCCTAAAAGATTAATCGGATATTTTTCGCCCTGATAATCTATATATTCATCTGAACCTGAAACCTTAACGGACGTACCGTCTTTAAATTTAACGGTCATATCGGGACAGGGATAAACATACTCAAAGTACGTACGACCTGCAAAGTTCTCCTCCCACTTACCGTCTTTTTCCTCAACTACCTCGATTACTTCAGGGTCAAACTCAATCTTCTCAATGGGAGTATCGATAATATTAACTTTGAATTTAACGGTAAGGCCGAATATTTCTCCCGTAACCTCGTGAGAACCTACATCCCAGCGAGCGTTGTGCTTCTGGTCGTCGGTAAGAGTCATACTATAATAATTATCGTTATACTTAACCTGATTATCTTCGCTCTTGAGAACAGTTCCGTCAATAAGAGTAACCTCGTAATCAGCGTTGTAGCTATACTTTTCCCAATCAATCTCATATTCCTCGGATTCGTCGCCTTCGCCTTCGTAATAATATGAAGTTACTTCTCTCATATGAGTGCCCTTGATTATATCGATATCCTTGGCTTCAACCTTTTTGGCGGGATTGTCTTTTACGATAACATCAAATTCTTCCTCAAGTTCAGCGACGGTAACGAGCGCCTTGTGAGTTCCTATTCCCCACTCGTTTTTAACGCTCTGGTCATCCTTAACCTCGGGATAAACAGTAGAATTGTTGATTAAAACAAATCCGTTCGAGTCGCTCTCGTACTCTGTTCCGTCGTCAAGAGTAAGCTTGTATCTGGGGCTATACTCATATTTTCTATAGCTATCATTATCGTCGGTTATTTCCTCGTAATCGTCAAAACCCTTATAAACCGTAACAGGATAAGTTTCCAGCTTTTCAACGGGGTTATCCTCAATGCTTACTTTGAATGTTGTGGGAATACCGAAAATCAAAGCGTTGACAGTATATGTCTTTCCTATCTGCCACTCGTTTTTCGAGCTCTGGTCATCAGATAATTCCGCGTAATAGGATTCCTTATTATACATAATGGAACTATCCTCATAGCTTCCCGTAATCTCATTTTTTAAAGTTGTACCGTCCTTAAGCCTTACGGTAATATTCGGAACATACTCATATTCCGTCCACTCATAATCTTCAATATTCTTTGTCTTTTTTCCGTTAATGCTCTTATAAAGAACCATATCGTCAAATTTAACGCTCTCAACAGGACCATCCTTTATAGTTACGTTGAAATCCTGCTTAAAACCGCAAATTTCCGCCGAGGCTGTATACTTGCCCGCGCACCAGTAATTATCAAGGGACTGGTCGGAAGTAATATCGATTTTCTCATAAACTCCGTTGTATTTTATCCAGCCGTCGCCGTCGCTCTCGAGAACAGTTCCGTCCTCCAGATTTAACCTGAACTTAGGAATACAATCGTAGAACGGGTAGAAATGATTAACGCCGTCCTTCTCCTCGTAATTGCTTGTGCAGTCTATACCCTCGACAAGCTCAACGTCGTCGACCTCGATGCTCTTTACGGGAGCCATCGGCTCATCGTTTGTAGCTCCGGAAATCTGCTTAGCGGTTTCAGAAGCTCCTGCCGTAAAAGGCACGGCAGCGAATAAGCTGGTAACCATTAATGCCGAAAGAATAAAGCATAAAACAGTTTTAAAATTCTTCAAAATAAATCACCTCAAATTATTTTATAATAGAATTATACAGTATTTTCACTTGGTTTGCAATATAATTGTCTATTTTATCATATTTTTGTAGATAGTTGCTTTATCAAAGGATAAAAATATGATATAATTTGGTTAATTAATATGTGAGGTACGCCATGAAAAGACTTTTTATTGTTTTTATTTCACTTTTTCTGGTTTTATACTGTCCGATAAGCTTCGAGGCTAAAAGCGAAATAGTAATAGAAAAAATAGATTTTAACAACAAAGATTTTATAAAGGGAATGGATATTTCCTCTCTTATATCGCTCGAAAACTCAGGGGTCAAATATTATAATCAAGACGGAGCAGAAGAAGATTTGCTCAGAATTCTGGCGCTAAACGGCGTGAATTATATAAGGGTACGCGTATGGAACAACCCGTTCGATAAAGACGGAAACGGCTACGGAGGCGGCAACTGTGATATAAACACCGCTGTAAAAATCGCAGAGCGCGCTAAGAAATACAACCTCAAAATGCTTATAGATTTTCATTACTCGGATTTCTGGGCGGACCCCGCGAAGCAGAAAGCTCCAAAAGCGTGGTATAATCTCAGCACAGATGAAAAAGTTGAAAAGGTAAAAGAATTTACCGAGGCTTCCTTACGTGCCGTTAAGGATACGGGCGTTCAAATAGGAATGGTACAAATAGGCAATGAAACCACAAGCGGTATCGCGGGAGTATACGACAAAAGCGGTATGGCGAAAATCTTTAACGCGGGAAGCTCCGCCGTCAGAAAGCTCGACAGCGAAATCAAGGTAGCGATTCATTTTACTAATCCCGAGAAAACCGAAGCGATTAAAGCGCTCGCGGATTTTTTGAACGATTACAACGTTGACTACGACGTTTTCGCGACCTCGTACTACCCGTATTGGCACGGAAGTCTTGAAAACCTCACCGACGTATTAAACTACGCGGCGACAACGTATTCAAAGGAAGTTATCGTTGCCGAAACCTCCTACGCCAATACGCTGAAAGATACCGACAGCCACCCGAATACTGTTTCACAATACGCGAACAATACGGGCGAAAACCTGCTCTGGAACTTCACCTTGCAGGGACAGGCAAATGAAGTCAGAGCCGTAATGAACGCGGTAAACAAGGTCGAAAACAAAAAAGGTCTCGGCGTTTTCTACTGGGAAGGCGCGTGGATTTCCGTCGGCGATATTACAAACCTCAGCGCTCAAGAATACGCAAGCCGTCAAAACGAGAACAAAAAGCTCTGGGAACAATTCGGAAGCGGCTGGGCTTCAAGCTATTCCTCAGAATATGACCCTGACGACGCGGGGAAATACTTCGGAGGTTCAGCTGTAGATAACCAGGCGTTTTTCACAGCAAACGGAAAAGCTCTGAGCTCGCTTAAGGTTTTCGATCTCGTTACATACGGCAATATGGACTATCTTCTCGGCGACGCCGAAAACGACGGTACAGTCGATATCCTCGATGTTTCTTTTATTCAAAGACATCTCGCTTACAAAACCGACATAAATAAAAAAGCCGCCGATACGGACGGCGACAACGCTGTAACAATCAAGGACGCGACAGCTATTCAGAAATACCTGGCTAAGATAAAAACCGAATACCCTATAGGCGGCAGTTTCAGTATATAACAAATCCGCCGCGATGTTAAATATAAAAGGTCGGAGCAATCCGACCTTTACTTAAACAATTCAAAACTATTATATATATTACGTCTTTTAGAGGCTTCTTTCAGCATTTCGGAAGTAGCCTTGTTTTTTCGTTTACCCGAGAGAATAAGTCCCAGATATTTTCCGCTTTCAACAACCCAGCCGACGGGAAGGAGAAGCTTCGTTTTCTTTACGAGCTTATTATCCTTTGCTTTGGCGTTAAGGCTGCTAAACGCCTGAAAAACTACTCCGTTGCCGCTTACGGTGTTGCCCTCGCGGTCTGAGATATATTTTATCTCACGGTAACGGTTCATATCCTTTGTGCCGAAATTACCGCCGTTTAAAATATCCTCCAAAACTTTCTCAGGAAGCTCGCCGTCCGTTTGCGCCTCAACAGCGAATTCCTTTTTCTTTGTACCGAGATATTTTTCGCAAACAAGACATAGAATACACGTGAATTTCCAAAGTCCGAAGCTTTTCAGTTTTTCCTCAAATATTTCCTTGAATTCGCTTTCGGAAAAGCTGTTTTCAAACACAGCCCAGTCACAGAGATGCCTGAGCCCTATTCCCTCTTTTGTCATATGGGATATCATATGCAAAAGCATAATAAGCCCGTGGTGAAGCTCGTCGGGAATAAAACAGCTCTCGCCCGCGTATTCGATACGTCTGGCGCTTTGGATAGTGTTTTTAATCTCCGCTTTTATAAGCTTGCCGAGCTCGTTATTCGGAATACCGTTTACCGAGCGGTGAATCTCCAGAACGCTCAAGCCCTTTCGGCTGTAGGCGATATGCGTCGAGCCTTCGTCGCCGTGGTCATACTTATAGCCGAGCGTTTCGGCTGCCTTTCCCGCTTTTGAAACATCGCTCTCGTTAACAAGCAAATCCACATCGCCCATATCTCTTATCTCAGAGCTTTTATAATAATACGCCGAGGCAACTCCCTTTATAGCGACATATGGAATACTATTCTTCACCATAAGCCTGTCGAGCTCGCCGTGGTCGTGAAAGTTGCCTGTGTTTACTATAAGCTTTGCGAGGTACTTTTCAAGCAATTGCGGGTATTTTTGCGGAGCGCGCGTCTGAATTTCGTCCTCCACGACAGGAAAAACCGTGTTATAGACCGCCTGACTCTCAGCTTCCTTTAGAAGCGCTTTAAGGCTGTGATTATTCAGTTTTGGTTTCTCCCCGTCAAAAAGCCGATATCTCACAACATCAAGCAGCAGGGTTTGGGTTTCGTTTATCATTCTAATTCTATCCTGACAATTTCTCTTGGATTATTTATTCTCGGCATAGCGACTGTATTGGCACATCCCGCGGTAACAATAAACCGTCCGTGGTAAATACCTTTGTCGTATTTCGGAAAAAAGCCTTCCCCCGAGGACAAAATCCCCTTATTCTTATATCGTATCTGACCGCCGTGATTGTGTCCCGAGAGAACCAAGTCAAAATCCTTGTCCGCTATCAGTCGGTCATAATAAATCGGGTGGTGGCTTAAAAGTATTTTCAGCCCGCTTTTTTTGGAAAACCCGCTGAGCCAGTTTTCGTCGACCGCGGTTGAAAGCCCGCCGATTCTTATTCTTTCGCCTTTAACGACGAATTCTTTATCGCTGTTATCAAGCAAGGTGATTCCAAGCTCCTCAAACAGCTTTAAATCGTCTTTCAGAAATCTCTCCTCGTGGTTTCCAAGACTTGAAACCACGGGCGCGATTTTACAAAGCTCACGTAAAAAGCCGTAGGTTCTCTCTGTATCGGGAGCGGTTTTCCGACAAAAAATCCTGAGGTTTATATAATTAAAGTAATACGCGATATTAAAAATAATCCTCGCGAAAAAACCGCGTTTCCTTTCCTCGGGCTGTTCCATAGTTTTGTCGTAACGCTCAAAGGTATCGCCCGCGATAAGGATAATATCGGGATTAATCCGCTTGACGAGCGGTAGCAAATCAGCCCACGGGCGCTCGTGTAAATCCGCCAGAAAAGCTATTTTTATTTTTCGGCTCAGCTTATTTGTTTTAATTGTATAACTTGAAAGCACAGGTTTTTTTGACATAATTATCACCCGCGCTTTTCTTTATGACGACGCAGAAAGCCGTCAACTCTCGTACAAACCGCAAATGGAATAAACCCGATAAAAGCTCCCAGCGTATTGCAGATTACGTCGTCAATATCAAACATACCGAGCGACAGAAAATACTGAGCGCACTCAACGCACGCGGAGAACAACAGCGCTACAGATACGGTCAACAAAAGCTTTAGTCGAAGCTTTTCCGGCAAAAAGAACGGAAAGCTCATACCGAACGGCATAAACAAAAACACGTTCATTTCCATTGTACGGATAAGCTCAGGCTGAGCTTTCGCAAGCTTAAACGTATATAGAGGAATATAATTAACGCCGTGCTCAGAGGGTGAACGTTTTATTACAGTAACAAAAAGAATAGCGAAAACAGCCAAAGCGGTAAAGATTATCCCCGCCGCTTTTCTTGCTTTTCCTCTTAAAATTATCATAAACACAGTCCAGAGCACGAGCATTATCCCCATTTCGAGATAAGCCATATCCATAGGCTGAGTATAAAACAACAAAAACAATCTATCCATAATTAATCCTTATAATATATTGAAAACATTATATCTTTAATACAAAATAATGTCAATAAAGCTTGATTAAAAACACACTCGCGGTTATAATTAATCCGAAAGGGAGTGAGGTTTTGATTATTGACACTCACGCTCATATAGGGCGTTCGCTGAATTTTAATCTTACCGAAGATGATTTACTCTATTCAATAGATAAATACAAAATTGACTTTACGCTGATAAGCGACATAAACTGCGCTGAATTTGACCATATCGGAGAAAAGGTTCCCGAAAAATATCAAACAACTCAGAACGAATCGCTTATACGCGCGCTGAAATTCGCCGAAAAGCACAGCGGAAAAATCGGCGTTATGCCGTGGCTTAGAATATACAACGAACTGCCCGACGAGGAATTTGTTGATATTCTGAGAAAAAACAGAAAATTAATCTACGGCTTTAAGCTTCATCCGTTCCACTCAAAAACCGCTCCCGACGACGAAAGGCTGGAGGTCGTATACAGACTCGCCGAAGAATTCAAGCTTCCGATTGTATCTCACACGGGCGGGAACGAACAGGCGCGCTCAATCCACCTTTACAACGCCGCTAAAGCTCACCCCGAAATCGACTTCGTTATGGTACATATGGATTTGGGCACGGACAACAGCGAGGCTCTTAAGCTGCTTGGAAAGCTGCCCAATCTCTACGGCGACACAACATGGGTTCCCGTAAGCACCACAGTCGAGGCTATAAAAAGATACGGCTCTGAAAAAATGGTTTTCGGCTCGGATAACACGATTGACGGAAAGGACACCTTCCTTTGTAACAGGACGGGCGACCGCTCACTGTACCAGCAATATTTCAACGAATTAAAAAGTATGATTTCAAAATCCGACTATGAAAACCTGATGTACAAAAACGCCGCCAGGATTTTTAAAATCAAAGGAGTAAACAGATGAAAAAGCTTGCCGTAGGTATTCTGGCGCACGTTGACTCGGGAAAAACTACGCTTTCCGAAGCGCTGATGTACCTCTCGGGTAATATAAAAAAGCTCGGCAGAGTAGACCACAAAAACGCCTTTCTCGACACCTTTACACTAGAAAGAGAACGAGGCATTACAATATTCTCCAAGCTTGCGGTATTAAAATACAAGGATATAGAAATCACGTTGCTCGATACCCCGGGGCACGTGGATTTCTCGGCGGAAACCGAACGAACCCTGCAAGTGCTCGACTACGCTATTCTCGTAGTAAGCGCGACAGACGGAGTGCAGAGCCATACAAAAACGCTTTGGAAGCTGCTGAAAAAATATAACGTTCCCTGCTTTATCTTTGTAAACAAAACCGACCTTACCGAGCTGGGAAGCGCCGCGCTTCTCGAAAAACTGAAGCTGGATTTAAGCGACAACTGCGTTGACTTCACGAGCGAGAGCGATGATTTTCTTGAGAATATCGCGCTGTGCGACGACAGTCTGCTCATAAAATACGAAGAAAACAAGCTTACAAAAACTGATATTACAAATGCCGTAAAAGCGAGAAAAGTGTTCCCGTGTATGTTCGGCTCGGCGCTCAAGCTCGAGGGCGTCGAGAGCTTTCTCGATTGCTTTTACAGCTACGCTTCCATACCTGAATACGGCGATAAATTCGGCGCTAAGGTTTACAAAATCTCCGAGGATAAAAACAAAACCCGCCTGACTTTTCTGAAAGTAACGGGCGGAACGCTTAATGTAAAGGATATTCCCGAAAGCCCGAAAAATACAGACGGCGAAAAAGTTAACCAGATACGGATTTACTCGGGCGAGAAGTTCACTCCCGTTAATTCGGCGGAGGCGGGAACCGTCTGCGCCGTAACGGGGCTTAATTTCACTCTTTCGGGCGACGGGCTCGGTGCTGAGAAAAACACCTCATCCCCCGTTTTAGAGCCTGTGCTCACATACCGCGTAGAGCTTGTAGACGGAACCGACGCGCACGTCGCTCTCGACAAGCTCAGAATTCTCGAAAACGAGGACCCTCAGCTCGGCGTGGTGTGGAACGAAAGGCTCTCGGAAATCCAGATTCAGATTATGGGCGATATTCAGCTCGAGGTCTTAAAGTCGATTATTTCAGAACGGTTCGGCTTTAACGTCGAGTTCGGACAGGGAAATATAATCTACAAAGAAACGATAAAAAGCACCGTCGAGGGCGTCGGTCATTTTGAACCGCTTCGCCATTACGCCGAGGTACACCTGCTCTTACAGCCGCGAAAGCGCGACAGCGGGCTTGTGTTCAAGACAGAATGCAAGGAGGACTTACTCGACAAAAACTGGCAGCGTTTAATTCTTACCCACCTCTACGAAAAAACACACGTCGGCGTGCTCACAGGCTCGCCGATTACCGATATGGAAATCACGCTCGTTTCGGGCAAGGCTCACCCTAAGCATACCGAGGGCGGAGATTTCCGCCAGGCTACATACCGCGCCGTCCGACAGGGACTGCGCTGTGCCGAGAGTATTCTGCTTGAGCCTGTTTACGAGTTCACGCTTGAAGTTCCGAGCGAAAATATCGGACGCGCTATGTCGGATATTCAGCGTATGTACGGCACATTCGACCAGCCCGAAATAAAGGGAGAGCTTTCTTCAATTTCAGGAACGGCTCCCGTTTCGACTATGCGCAGTTATAACACCGAGCTCTTGCAATACACGCACGGTCAGGGTAAGCTTACGCTCAATTTAAAGGGCTACGAGCCCTGTCATAACGCTGACGAGGTTATTGAGAAATTCGGCTACAACCCCGACAATGATACCGAAAACACCTGTGACTCGGTATTCTGCTCGCACGGCGCGGGGCACATCGTTAAATGGAACGAGGTCAAAAATCATATGCACCTTTCGAGCGTTTTACGCGCGGAAGAACCTGTTAAGACAAGCTCGAACAGAGAGAAGCTGTTCAAATACAAAAGCCAAAAGGATATTTTCGCCGCCGACAAGGAGCTTATGAATATTTTCGAGCAAACCTACGGCGCGATAAAGAAAAAATCCGCGGGAGAATCACGCAAGCGCTTTAAGGCTAAAACGGGCGAGGAACACAAAAAGCACAAAAAATCCCCGCCGTCAAATTTCGACGGCGAGGAATATATTCTCGTTGACGGCTACAATGTCATTTTCGCGTGGGAGCATTTAAGAAAACTCTCCGAAAGCAGTATCGACGGCGCCAGAAGCACGCTTGTAAACATTCTCTGCAATTACCGCGGTTACAAAAAATGCAATCTCATTGTCGTTTTCGACGCCTACAGAGTAAAGGGCGCGAAACGCGAAGTCGAGGAAGAAAACGGCATAAAAATAATCTACACCAAGGAAGCCGAAACCGCTGATATGTATATCGAGAAAGCCTCCTACAAGCTCGCGCAAAATCACAGAGTAAGAGTAGTTACCTCCGACGCGCTCGAACAGCTTATTATCCTCGGAAACGGCGCTTTACGGGTTTCCTCAGCCGCGTTTTTGGCGGAAGTAGAGGAAGCCGAGGAGGAAATCAGAGAAATAATAGAAAACGGAATTGATTCATAAAACCCTTATACTCAGATTTTCGTCCACTTCAACATAAATACGTTCTTCTTCAACAGGCGCTATCGGCGAGCTTCCGCTGATAAGCGCCGTTGCTTTACCTTTTCTGAGCGGGTATAGCGTGTACACTACCTCGTACCCCGCCCCGCAGAGGGTTTCGTGGTCGGCTTTAGAATAAACGCGCTCACAGTACCAGGTGAAAATGCCTTTTATTTCACTTACAAACGTATACTCGGGACCTCCGCCGTCGAAGGAATGATAACTTATGCGGACGGGCTTAAGCTTTTCATCAAAGCATACTTCCAGATATCTTCTTATATCCTCAAATACATTTTCGCCCTCAAAGCTGTCGCCACTACAGATATTATAAAGCGTTCCGTTATGCTCCAGAACAATAACCTCTTTATCGCCGAGCTCGGGCGTTTCGGTACTTAACACGCTGAAATCATAGCTTCCGAAAAAGATATCGAGATTTCTCAGACACTCCTTTGGGAGCGTCTTTTTTTCTTGGGCGGAATGCTTTTTATCTAAAGCTGATTTCACGATTTCCGCGCCGTCTTTTTTGTAATACAAAGAGTATTTTATTTTTGTTTCAGGGTTGAAATAGGTTAAGGTTTTTATTTCTTTTAGCATTTTTCTCCTCATTTATTTGGTAATAATAACCAAATAGAGTATAAAATTCAACATTTTTATTAATAGTTCTTGTAAATCTACAATTTTCTATTGTATTTTTGTACAAAAAGTACTATAATGATAAAAAGGGGAGATATATACACATTTTTATAACTAATTTCAGAAAAATCCTTTGACATCCGTTATACCGACAGCTATTTAAAGCTTTTTAATGATAATTAGTGGAAACGGAGAAAACTATGAAACGCGAATATCAGGGATATCCTGTTGTTGAGGGTGTTGGAACAGGAAAAATTAAAATACTCGATTGTTCTATTCCGAAATTTGAGATAAGAAAAATCGAGGACAGCGACAGAGAACTCGGTCGTTTTGTACGAGCTCTGAAAACCTTTTGTGAGAATACTCGCGAAGAAATCAAAATGATTAAAGAAAATATCGGACTCAACGAGTCGGGTATTCTGAACAGCCATATCAAAATGACGCATGATCTGGCGCTCCAGTCTGAGCTGATAACAAAAATCAGCAACGGAATGTGCGCTGAACAGGCGACATGCGAGGTGTGCGACCAGTATATCACCAGATTTCTTGACGCGGATGTAGATTTTGTTCGCCAGCTGGCGCTTGACGTAATGGACGTAAGACTCGGCGTGCTCAATATTTTGCTCGGTATCGAAAGTATCAAGGTCGAAGAATTCGGCGAGGACACTATCGTACTGTGCGAGGAGCTGCCTCCGTCAGTTGTCGCCCGTCTGGACCGAGTCCACACAAAAGGGATCGCCGTAAACCTCGGAAGTTCTAATTCTCACTGCGCTAAATTAGCGTCGAAAATGGGAATCCCGAGCATAACAGGAATCGAGGACATTCAATCTATCGCCAAAGACGGCGAATTCGCCATTATTGACGGTAATCACGGAAAGCTCGTGATTGGAGATTAATAACAGCATATTTTTAAACGTCGGTTTCAGTAATGGAGCCGACGTTTTCTTGTAAGCCCCCCGAAATCAGCGATATCGAAATATAGTTTACGAAAAGCGGATATAACGCGGCGGAAATTATAACCGTTATAATCCTGAAAACACCGTCGGTAAATATTATTGAATAAAAAACGGTTAACGATAAAACGACGATAATAATAAGCGACAGAATATTTTTCAGAATATTACCGAACACAAGCAAAAAGGAGTTTCTGTATATATCCTTTATCCCGAGTTCATATGTTACGGACATTACGGGAATATAAAAAAACGCTGTAATAAGAATCGCTGTAAACAGCATATATATTGTCAGGATAGAAGCGTAAGTGATGTTTACGGCGGCGAGGCTTCCGTAGTACAGAACGGAGAAGAAGGTACAAGCCGTAATCAAGTATAATACAACTCCGTGAATCAAAAATATTTTATAGTTTTCCTTTACCGCCTCAAAATACGTCGATAAGAGTTTCACATTCTTTTTTTCTATCGCGATTTTTCTGATAATCATAACAAGGCCGGAGAGCATAGGCGTCGAGGGGATAATACCTAGTCCCAAAACTATTATGTTATTAAAGCCCGAGATATATCCTATAAGCGCGAATAAGCCGACGCACACGGCAAGCGAAGCGGAATAAATAACCCCCGCCGAAAAAAGCTTCGGAAAAAATCTGAAAAATAACGCGAAAGAAGAATTCTTGAATTTCATAAACTAACCCCTGTAAATTTACTCTTATTTTATTTTATCACAGCTTAGTTATTATTTCTACCGAAACACCATATTTTTTATAGAAAAAGCGAAAATTATTGTTAAAAAATTATCGTAAAAAAAACCTTAAAATGTATTGATTAAGTTTGTTTTTTGTGATATTATACAAATGATGAGGAAGTTTTGGAACATCTTGGTAATTCAAGGTGGTTTTTTCTCACTACGGCGGCTCGGCGTACGAAAACGAGCAAAAATTTTTATGAAAAGGTGGTATTTTATGAAAAAAACAATTAAAAGACTTGCGGCAATAGGTCTTGCGGCTCTTATGACCGCGGGCGCGCTGTCAAGCTGCTCAGGCGGAAGCTCCTCCTCGGGCACAGACTCAAAAAAAGCGGGCGACGCTTCTAAGGGAAAGGTTTATTATCTGAACTTTAAACCCGAGCAGGATAAGGCTTGGCAGAAGCTCGCGAAAGAGTACACAAAAGAAACAGGAATCAAGGTTTCCGTTCAGACAGCCGCTGAGGGTACATACGAGCAGACGCTTACCTCAGAGATGAACAAGGACGAAGCTCCTACCTTATTCCAGGTTAACGGCCCCGTAGGTCTTTCAAAGTGGAATGATTTCTGCATGGACTTAGAGGGAACAGATATCTACAAACAGCTTACCTCAAAGGACTTCGCTCTTAAGGACAGCGACGGTAAGGTAAAGGGTATCGCTTACGTTATCGAAACATACGGCATTATCTACAACAAAACTCTCTTAAACAAATACTGCAAGTCCGACTTCGCTTCTGTTAAGAAGATTGAGGACATCAACAGCTTCGATAAGCTCAAGACTGTAGCTGACGAAATCCAGAAGAACAAGGATAAGCTCGGCGTTAAGGGCGCGTTCACATCAGCAGGTATGGATTCCTCCTCTGACTGGAGATTCAAAACTCACCTCGCTAACCTCCCCATTTACTTCGAGTATAAGGACGACAAAATCTCCGATACAGACGCTATCAAGGGCACATACTTAGATAACTACAAGAAAATCTGGGATCTCTATATCACAGACTCAACCTGCAAAAAGACTGAGCTCGCTTCCAAGACAGGTTCGGAAGCCGAGACAGAGTTCATTAAGGGCAACGCTGTATTCTTCCAGAACGGCAGCTGGGAATATGACGCTGTAACAAAGGGCGGTCTTAAGGATAAGGATCTCGGAATGCTCCCGATTTACATCGGCGCCGGCGACGAAGCTAACCAGGGACTTTGCACAGGTACAGAGAACTACTGGTGTATCAACGACAACGCTTCCGACGACGACAAGGCTGCTACAGAAGAATTTATCAACTGGTGTGTAACCTCCGACAAGGGTACAGACGCTATGGCTAACAAGATGAGCTTCGTAATTCCGTTTAAGAAAGCTAAGGAATCCTCCAACGCGTTCGTTAAGATCGATAACGAGCTCACTAAGGCCGGAAAGACTCCCGTAAGCTGGAACTTCACAACAATGCCTTCAGAGGATTGGAAAGACGGCGTAGGCGCGGCTCTTACACAGTACGCGGCAGGCACAGGCAAATGGGACGCTGTTAAGAAAGCGTTTGTTGACGGCTGGAAAACAGAGAAGGAAAAAGCTAAGGAATAAAAGCTTTTCCAAATCAAACAAATAGTTAAAGGAAAAGGAGGCTGGGATTTCTCAGCCTCCTTATGTTTCAGAAAGGTTAGGATATGTTTAAAAAACCAAAAAGAAAGCTTTACGCTTTAATCTTTCTTCTTCCGACTCTTGCCGCTTTTATAGTTGGATTTGTTTATCCGTTTATTCGCGGCATTTACCTTTCTTTCTTTAAATTTCAAATAGTAAATAAAGCTACTTTTGTAGGAATAAACAACTACATAAAGGCGTTTAAGGACGAAAGCTTTCTGCGCTCGTTCTGGTTTACGCTAGCGTTCGTGGTAGTGAGCGTAATACTTATTAACGTAATGGCGTTCTTTATCGCGTACGCGTTAACGCTGAATATAAGAGGCTCTAACGTTTACCGTACAGTATTCTTTATGCCGAACCTTATAGGCGGAATTATACTCGGTTATATCTGGCACCAGATTTTCGACGGACTGCTCCGCTCTATGGATATGCCGTCGCTCGTTACGAATTCGGACTTAGGCTTCTGGGGACTTATTATTCTTATGTGCTGGCAGCAAGCGGGATATATGATGATTATTTATATCGCGGGCTTCCAGGGCGTCCCCCACGACCTGTACGAGGCGGCGAAAATTGACGGAGCTAAAAAGACTCAGATTCTGACAAAGGTTACGCTCCCGATGATGATGCCGTCAATTACAATCTGTACGTTCTTAACGCTTACAAACTCCTTTAAGCTTTTCGACCAGAACCTCGCTTTGACGGGAGGCGCGCCTCTTACGGACGGAATCTGGACGACCAGAATGATGGCTCTTAATATTTATAAGACCTTCTACGGCGAAGGCATAAGCGCTAAAGGCGTAGGTCAGGCGGAAGGCGTTATCTTCTTCCTGATTGTAGTAGTTATTTCACTTGCGCAGCTTTACTTTACAAGAAGAAGAGAGGTGCAGGCATAATGGCAAAAATCGCTTCAAAGGCAAAAGAGCCTAAAAAAACAGTTAAGCAAACCTTCGGAATGAAGGTTCTCACCATTGTATTCGCGGTAATTTCCATAATCTACGTACTGCCTGTTTTTATCGTGTTATACAACTCTTTTAAAACCAACGGCGGAATCGCTTTAAATCTTTTTTCTTTCCCTGACGGGGAAAGCTTTAACGGCTTCGCAAACTACATAAAGGGAATGACCTTCGGAAACTATCCGTTCTGGGAAGCGGCTTTGTGGAGCTTGTTTATCACACTCGGCGGTGTAACTCTTATACTTATTTGCACCTCTATGGCGGCATGGTATATACAGCGCTCCAACACGCTTTTCTGCAAGATAGTATACTTTTTCTGTATATTCTCAATGGTTGTGCCTTTCCAAATGGTTATGTTCACACTTTCGGACACGGCTAATAAATTAAAGCTTACAACTCCCTGGGGAATCCTTTTCGTGTATCTCGGCTTCGGCGCGGGACTCGCGATATTTATGTTCTCGGGCTTTGTAAAATCAATTCCGATTGAAATTGAGGAAGCCGCGGACGTTGACGGCGCCGGCCCTCTTAAAACCTTCTTTGGAATTGTACTTCCGATTATGAAGCCTACATTTATTTCTGTAGCTATTCTCGAAACGATGTGGATATGGAACGACTATCTGCTCCCGTATCTTATTCTCGACGGAAAGCTCTACAAGACAATCCCGATTCATATGCAGTTTCTAAACGGAAGCTACGGTCAGACTGACCACGGCGCGATTATGGCGCTCGTTGTGCTCAGTATTTTACCGATAGTTATTTTCTACTTCGCTTGTCAGAAATACATTATCGAGGGCGTTGTTTCAGGAGCTGTTAAGGGCTAATAGACAACTAAGGCGCGGTAACAAAACCGCGCCTTTACTTTTGCTTACGTTTTACCTCTTTTTGCTTTTAGCTAAGGAGGTTTTCTTTTTCGCCTTTTTTACTACAGGCTTTTTGAATTTATAGATCTTCGAGTCCGAAAACACGCTCGGATTGTTTTTATCCGAGCCGATTGCCTGTACGGTAAACGTATAGGTCTTATCGTACTTACCCTCGTAAACGAGCCCGTTAGTACTGAGGGTTTTCTGTCGCCATTTATATGTTACGATTTCCTTTTTCTTTACTACTTTCTTTTTCTTTTTGATAACGATTTTCTTCTCGAATCTCGAATACGGCTTAAGCACCTTGAGCAGATACTTTTTAGCTCCGTTGATTTTTGTCCACTCGAGTTTTATTTTCTTGCCTGATTTCGATTTTTTAACAATCTTTATGGACGGTTTTGAGAGAAATTTCGTCGTATAGCCGCTTTTGTTGTAGGTGTTGAGCGGATCCTTGTTTTTATCGAGCGGAATAATAATAAACGAATAGCTCTCTCCCGAAACAACGGGCTTAAAGCGCCTTACTGTTTTTGAGGTTGAATACAGGTGCGACCACTCTCCGACGCCTGTTTTCTGAAAAACGCGATAATATGAAGCTCCGTCAACCTTGTTCCACTCGAGCTTTATATCGTCCTTGGAGTTCGTAAATTTTGGAACAGACGCCATAGAAACGTATGTCAGCGTTAAGCCTGTATTATCATACGAGCCCGCTACGCCGCCGTCTTTGTCAATAGCCTGAACGGTGTAGGTATACTCAGTGCCCGAAACGACATTTTTGTCGAGATAATTAAGCGATGTCGTTTCCGTTACTCTTTCCCAGATTTCGCCGTTTTTGCGGAGCAGGTGGTATTTGGAAGCGCCTTTAATCTTATCCCACGTTACGCGTACGCCCGAGCCGTTGTTATAAATCGTCGCGATTTTCGCCGTTTCAACAGCGGGAACGGTTTTAGTTTCCTCCTTTTCGCTTATAACATTTACATATACATCGGCTGACTTGCCGTCGACGCTCTTAACGGTAATCACGGCGCTTCCCTCAGCCAGCGCTTTTATAAAACCGCCGTCATCTACCGAGGCGACGCTCTCGTCGGAGCTTGTAAAGCTCAGGTTGTTATCGGCGTTAAACGGAACGGCGCTCGCCTGAATTTTATAATATCTGCCCTTTGAAACGGTAATTTCTTTTTCGTTGAGCAAAATACCGTCCGTCACGGAATTTTCCGTGTAATTATTTCCAGTTGTCCACCTGAGAATCGTTTTCTCGTACTTCATCGGTGAATTACATTTAATAAAGGTGTTGCAATTAATAAAGCCTTCCGAAAACTCTGTAAGACGGATACCCGTATCGCAGTATGTAATCCTGTTGCGGGCTATATCCGACTCTATCTTTGTATTTGTCATAATTCCGATTCCGCATACCGCGCAATTTGAAACATCGTTATCGCAGAGCTTGTTTATTTTTGCTTGATACGACGCGATTCCGTATTTCTGTGTGGAGTCAATCTTATTGAACGACAGCTCGTCAATCTCACAGCCCTGGCCTATATGAATACCGTTTATCTTCGCGTTTTTGATGTAGTTGTTCTTGACGGCCGATACTACGGAATTATCGCGGACAACAATACCCTGATAATCGTTTTCGGGATAAAGCGCGCTCGGGGTACAATTCACGGAGTTCGAAACCGCCTCGGCGTTTCTTAGATTCTGAAGTCTGATACCCGTACCCTGCACCTCGATATAGTTGTCGTGCACGCTTACGCCGTTAAGGAAGTAATCGCCGACGGGAAGTCCCGCGCTGTTATCCTTACCTCTTTCGAAAACCTCATTGAGTCTGTAGCCCATAGCGGAAATGGCGGAAACCTTGTAGTTACCTAAGGTATCCTCTACACCGCCGCATTCCTTAATGGTGTTGTAGGCGATTGTTGTATTTGTGTCGACGGGTTCAGAATAATCCTCAACGGTATCGGTAGGAACTCCTCCCTCCTCGGCAAGCACGCTCGCAAGGTAAGTACCTCTGCCCTCGGACGTCACGGAGTAAACCGCGACGGCTCTCGGAGTTTTTTCGATATAGTTGTCGGTAATCGTGCAGTTAACCCAACCGAGCCCCTGAACGGCGACACTGGTCATATTCTTAAATGTATTGTTTCTTATTGTGATATTCTTAAAGGGATTGTTCAGAATCGCTGTGTGTGAACCGACGGCGCGCGGTAAATCCTCGAAGGTACAGCCCTCGATAAGCACATCCTTCATCGGCAAGTCCTCGCTGCGGCAATTCACGATATGCCCCGCTTTCAACACGTCAAGCTGAACCGCCTCATAGCAGATATCGAGCGCCGTTTCGGGATCTACGACCTGGTTTTTGAAGGCACAATTCTCGAGAGTAAAACCGTCAACACCCGCAACTTCCATCATATGGTTGTCCTTGACGTTGAGCAAAGTAACGTCTTTCATCTTAAAATTACGCGCGTGAGCTACCTTAATCATTGTCTGGACGGTAAGCTCGGCGTCAAATACTCCGCCCTGTATCAGGATATTTTCGTAATGATAACCCGTAACTCCCCGATAGCTGCTGTCCTCGTCGCCTGTCCTGAGCATATTTACAAACACATTCTGAGCGCGTCTGATTGTGACGCCGTAAAGGCTCAAAACCGTATTTCCGTAAATCCGCACGCCTCTGGACAACTCGTAGTCGCCCTGTTCGACCTCAACTATAGTTGTTTTGCCGTTTTCGCCCTCGTCACGGGCCTTATCCAGCGCTGACTGTACCGCGTCGGAAAATGACTGTTTTTCTATTTCGTCCGCCGTTACGGTGATTCTCTCAGCGTCAAAAGGAATATCGGGCGTGCTTCCCACAGCCGATACACCCGCAAACACTGACAAAACCATAACAGCGCTTAGTATTAATGAAGTTGTAAGCTTAATAAGCCTGCTCATATTTTTCTACTCCTGTATTCATTCATAGACTATAATTTTAACATAAATCACAAACTTTGTAAACTAAGCAAAAAGTCGAAAAATGTATAATAATAAAGAGGTGTAAACTGTTGACTTTTAGTGAACGAATGTTTATAATCAAATCATAATTATAAAAGCGGGTTTTATTATGGCTGATAAATTTGAAATACTGAAAAAACACTTTGCTCATTGTCGTGTAATTCCTTTAAACATCTTTTTAACGCGTCCTGCCAAGTAGGAAGCCTAGACAGGAAGTCCGGTTTTCGCAGAAAAGCCGATTGCCGTCAGCTCCTCAAGAGAGTTGCCGAACTCCATAGCGTACTCCTGCGACTCGGAGAAATTCTTCTCCGCGCCGTTTCGGATTTCTTCAAAAAGCTCCTGCTCAGTGGTGTAGAGGTTATCCCCCTTACAAACACCTGCAGAGCTGCCGCCGATGCAGTAATGTCTGGTTACCGTTCCATCGTTGTGATGAAGGTCAAAACGTGTTCGGATAGCTCTCCAGTCATCCTTTGAAAGCTTCGCGCCGTCAGCCAGCCCGATGGTGCTCTCGCCGTAGTGTACGCAGTCCTGCTCATAAACCTGAATAAATCCGTCATCGCTGTACTCGAACTGAATGAGACCGTCTTCACCTATACGTCGTGTAGTTGACGGAATTGTTGCTCGTGTGATGTCTTCGATTGTTGGTAATGTCTTAACCATTTTTGAAAATCCTTTCTGTTTTAAGGCGACAAAAAA
>CADBSD010000062.1 GCA_902797225.1 uncultured Ruminococcus sp.
GAATTTTAATCCGGGCAGCAAATACGAGTATTCCAACTCGAATTACTTTTTGCTTTCGAATATCGTGGAAATGGTTTCTAAAAAAAGCTATATTGATTTTATCCGCGAAAACATTTTCAAGCCGCTTAAAATGACCAGCTCGGGCTTTGTGGACGAGGTGAGAAAACACCCCGCCTGGGCGAAAGGACTTTCCTACAATACCTTTACGGGCAACGACAGCTGTGAGGGCGTTACCCAGGGAGCGGGCGATATCGTGTCGAATACCAAAGATATGAGTGCGTGGATGACGGCGCTTTTAAACGGGAAGGTCGTAAAAGAATCCACCTTTAAGGAAATGACTAAGAACTATTCTCCCGATCACGGCTATTACGGCTACGCTCTCGAGGGACAGACCAAGGGCGGTATCGGTCACTCGGGCTTGATCGGAAACTACCATTCCAAGGATTATATGAACAAAAAGCTCGGATATAATATATTCCTCTCAACGAGAAACAACGTCCCGATTTTCGAGAACATTCCGAGAATGATAATTAACGCGGTGGGGTAAAGGTTATGAAAAGAAACGCAGGCTCATTTTTGTACGGCTTAGTATTCTTTCTGGTTTTCCGAATAAGCTCGTGGCTGTGCTCCGTGCCGATGTGGCTCACGCTTATTCTTCATTTTACGGTCGGACTTCCGATATTCTGATTCTGGCTCACGTTAATAGCCTGGCTTCTGGCGGGTGTTATCCGATATCTGACCATATGCTTCGCGCGCTGGGGCTCGGATACCGCGCCAAATCCGCCCAAGGAAAATAAAAACCCCTATTCCGCGAAAAACAAATATTAAGCTTGATAATAAATCCGTGTAGTGTTATAATAAAAAAGTTAATAAAACAAATAAGAAAAGGATGATGATATATGAGATCTGATTTGATGAAAGAGGGCGCTACAAGAGCGCCTCAGCGTTCGCTTTTAAAGGCTCTCGGTCTTACCGACGAGGAAATCAAGCGCCCGTTTATCGGCGTTGTAAACTCCAAGAGCGACTATATCCCGGGACATAAGCACTTAAACGATATCTCCGCCAAGGTTATGGACGGTATCCGCAACGCGGGCGGCGTTCCGTTTGAGTTCAATACAATAGGCGTATGCGACGGACTCGCGATGAACCACAAGGGTATGAAATACAGCCTCTGCTCACGCGAGCTTATCGCCGACTCTATCGAGGTTATGCTCACGGCTCACCCGCTCGACGCCGTTGTGTTTATACCCAACTGCGATAAAATCGTACCGGGTATGCTTTTAGCGGCTTGCAGACTTAATCTGCCCTCGATTTTCGTATCGGGCGGTCCTATGCTCCCCGGTGAGTACAAGGGCGAGAGATTCGGACTTTCCGAGATGTTCGAGTATGTAGGAGCTCACGCCGCGGGCAAAATCTCCGACGACGAGCTTCGCGCTTACGAGGACCACGCCTGTCCCACCTGCGGTTCGTGCTCGGGTATGTACACCGCCAACTCTATGAACTGCCTTACCGAGGCTATCGGTATGGGCTTGCCGGGCAACGGCACGCGTCCCGCGATTTCGGGCGCGAGGAGAGCGCTCGCTCAGGAAGCGGGCGAGAGGGTTATGGAGCTTCTGAAAGCCGATATCCGTCCCCGCGACATTATCACAAAGGAAAGCTTCGAGAACGCTCTGCGCTGTGAAATGGCTCTCGGCTGTTCCAGCAACACTGTACTGCATCTTCTGGCTATCGCCTACGAGGCTGACGTTCCCGTCGATATCGACGTAATCGACGAAATCAGCAAAACAACTCCCCAGATTTGTAAATTAAATCCCGCGGGTAAAATATTTATCACCGACTTGAACGAAAAGGGCGGTATCCCCGCCGTTATGAAGGAGCTTTCGAAGCTCGGCATTATTAACGAGGACGCCTTAACCGTTAAGGGTACTGTAGGCGAGCGTATCAAAAACGCTCCCGCTCCTGACGGCGAGGTAATACATACGGTTGAAAATCCGCTCAGAAAAGACGGCGGTATCGCTATTCTGTTCGGTAATATCGCTCCCGACGGCGCTGTTGTTAAGCAGGGCGCCGTAGCTCCCGAGATGATGAAGAACACAGGCCCCGCCCGTGTGTTCAACTCCGAGGAGGACGCGTGCGAGGCTATCTACGGCGGAAAAATCAACGAAGGCGACGTTGTCGTTATCCGTTACGAAGGCCCTAAGGGCGGCCCCGGTATGAGAGAAATGCTTTCTCCGACCTCCGCTTTAGCGGGTATGGGACTCGACAGCTCCGTATCGCTCATTACCGACGGACGCTTCAGCGGCGCTACACGCGGCGCGGCTGTAGGTCACGTAAGCCCCGAGGCTGCGTCGGGCGGACTTATCGGTCTTATCGAGGAGGGCGACACGGTTACCGTTGATATCGCGGGACGCGCGCTTACTCTCCACGTTGACGACGACGTAATCGAGGAAAGAAGGAAGAACTACAAAGCTCCCGAGCAGAATCTTTCGGGTTACTTAAAGCGTTACGCTAAAATGGTAACCTCCGGCTCGACAGGAGCGGTGTTTGAGAAATAAAAAATTTTTCAAAACCGCATATTAATATATTAATAATTATTATTATATTTATTATTATTATTATATATATTATTATAATTATTATTATTGGTAGAAGTTTTTTCCGTTGGGGTAGAAGATTTTTCCATTGGGGTAGAAGATTTTTCCATAGGGGTAGAAGATTTTTCCGGTGGGATAGAAGAAACTTCCATAGGAAAAGAAAAAACTTCCGACATAAAAATTACCGCTTCAGGTACGTTGCCTGAAGCGGTTTTTGTCGTATTAATTTATCCTGATTTCAATTGTCTTATATGACGTTATCAAGGTGTTGTTTTTATCGTTTTTGTGTTCGATTGTTTTTCGGACGTATAAATTTCAGCGGTTTCGTCGGGATGTTATTTTCTTCGCGGTATATTTATCATACGCCTTGTAAAGCATTTGGTTTATTTTAACGGAATAAAGCTCGAGGTAGTATTCGTTTAAACGCTCAGTTGTGTAATTATATATATCCTCAACATCCTTTTTGCTGTCTATCGAGAAAATCCCGTATACTTTTACGAGTGTATCTACGGGGTTAAAGAGTTCTGCGAGGTAGAAATTTGAGAGCCATTCCCCGATTATTTCCTTCGGATTTTCGCCCGCGCAGAGATATCTTCCCGTGATATTTCCCGTTGATGTGATATTAAAGCGCGCGCCGTAGCTAGAAGCGTTTTTAGTCCATTGGGCTTCATATTGGAGCTTTTCGCAGTCTAAGGGATTCTCCAAGGTCTTACCCGTGAGTATCAGCGTATCGTTGATACACTCTATACCGAAGGTGCATTCGCAGGTGGTTTTACCGCTTGAGTCACAGAACATAATTATGTACGGTCTGCCGCTTTTGAGCGTTCTTCCCGAGATGTTTTCCGAGTTTTTGAGCTTGCTGAGGTCGTAATAATAAAGCCCGTTTACCGCTTTTGAGCAGCGTTCGTATTTGCCCTGCCACGGTAGGAAATAATCTCCGCCTTTTTCAAATATGTGGCAGTAAACCTCCCCGCTTTCGCCCCACGCGTCTGCGTTGAAGAAAACGCAGTTTTCCAATACCTTTTCGCTCGGAGCTGATTTTGTAAGCTCGGACGCTTCGTATACGTCGATTATTTTTTCGCTTACCGCGTCCTTGAGAGAGTAGATTTTCTTGTCGTGATACACGCAGTAACCGCATTTGTTATACTGTTCGCTCAACGTGGAATATGATTTGAATACATAGCCGTAGATATTTTCCGCGTTGTCCGAGAAATTGTCGGCGTCTATATGGAAAAACTTTAAATTATCCTTGTTTATGTAGAATTTGATTTTGGAAAGGTTATACGCGTTGAACGCGGGGACTTTGTAAGCCGCTCCGATTTTTTCGATATAATCGTTCAGAATATCGCAGAACTCAGCGGTTTCGCTGTCGGGCTCAACAGCAGGCTCGGAAGTAGTCTGAGCTTGCGCGGCGGTCGTTTCCGCCGTGCCGATAAGATTTATGAACTCTATGCCGTTTTGTTCGGCGTAGCTTTGAGCCGCTGTGTTTTCGTAGCCCGTGATTTTTTTGAGGGCTTTGCCGAAGCAGTTCTTTTCGATTGACTTTATGCCCTTTCCGAACGTCGCGCTCGTAAGATATTGGCAGTTTGTAAAAGCGTTTCTGCCGACGCTTTTTACGCTGTCGGGAATAACTACGCTTCGAAGCCCGCTGGAACGGAAAGCGCTGTCGCCTATATTTATAAGCGTGTCGGGCAGGCTTATGGAAGTAAGATTTTTACAGGCGTAAAACGCGCCCTTGTTCAGTGTTTTAACTCCCTCGGGTATGACCGCCTCGGTAATGACGCGGTTGCAGGTGAAGGCGTATTCGTCTATGCCGACTATTCTGTAGCCGTCTATCTCAGAGGGGATAATAACCCTTTCTTCATTTCCGCGATACTCGGCTATATTCGCGGTCTTGTCGGATAATGGCAGATAAATATAGTCGCCCTTTATGACCTCGTTTTTATTTATCGTCGCCGCCTGCGTGTTCGCGGGAGCGGTGCGGGGGATTATTTCTTTGTCGGGTAATTTAGCCGTCGGTTCGGCTGGAGGATTTGTTACCGCCTGTATCTCGATCGGCTCGGTGGAAGCGTCCGCTCTCCGCGCGTTTTCGACGACGCGTTCTCTTTTTTCTATCTTTTTGATTTTCTTTATGTCGATTGGTGTTCTCGTTTTGACGTAAGAGCTCTCAGAGCTGCTTTCTGTTGTTTTATCAGGCGCGTACGTTTCCGCTTTGACCTTGGAAGCGGTAGTGCCGCCCAAAAATACCTTGCCGATATTATCGAAGAATCCGCCTCCTGAAAGCGCGTTTATTCCGAACGCGGAGATTACGGCGGTCGTTGAGATTATCGCCGCTATAAGCAGAACTTTTTTAAAGGACGCCTTAGCGGGTTTATTCTTTTCGGCTTTTTTCATTATGCTCTCGAACGCTTTTTGTTTTTGTATGTCGTCGGGATTGAGTTCTTCAAACAAACTCTTTATGTCCTTGTCAGTCATTATAAGCCCTCCTTTTCAAGAATTTCCTTGAGCTTTTTCCGCCCGTCGTATAGTCTGGTCTGAACCGTGCTTTCTTTTATGCTCATAATTTTCGAGATTTCCTTCGCCTTATAGCCCTCGTAGTAATACAGATATAAAACCTCGCTGTATTTGTCGGGAAGCTTTAATACAAGCGAAATAAGCTCTTTACCTTCGTTTTCGTTCTTTTGCTCGGGGATTTCTCCAAGCTCGACGTTTTTGTTCCAGAAGCTTTTTAAAATATCCTTGCAGTGGTTTTTCGCCGCTGTGATAAACCACGCTTTTTCGTGTTCCTCGTTTTTAAAGCTGATATTCTTTTCGAGATATTTCAAAAATATGGTTTGGGCGGCGTCCTCGGCGTCGGCGGAGTTCTTTAAATACAAAAGAGCGATACGATATATTCGATTATATTCTCTGTCAAATATTTCTTTTGTATCCATTTTCTAACCTCCTTTGTCTTATAAACGATCGAGAACGCCAAAAAATCCTAACTGATAACATAAAAAAGGACGATTATTTTTCGCCCTTTTCCCAATCTTCGATTTTATTTCCCTTGACCATAAACGCCGTTTTGCTGATTTCGGCGAGGGGAGAGTCGCTTAAGCTGTCGGAGTAAAACTCGTCGATTTCGCCGTCGTAGAGCTTTTTGAACAGCCTTACCTTTTCCGCTCCGTGGCAGTTAACTCCCGAGTATTTTCCCGTTCGCGCGTTGACTCTGGAGGCGGTTAGGTTTTTTATACCGAGCCTTTCGCAAATCGGCTCTAAAAGAAACTCGGGCGAGGCGGAGATTATTATATCGTCCGCTTTTTTCTGTTTAAGATACCAGCTTTTTATGTTTTTTTCGTGACTGTCCCAGAACGCTTTTATGTCCTTTTCGGGCTCGATTTTCGTGAGAAAACGGTACATTGTTTCTTTCATTTCGGTTTTGCTTCCCTTTTTAAAGGCGTAGAACCTCAGCGCCGCTTTAATAAGCGACGGCAGAAATTTTATTATTGACGGGTGCTTTCTCAGGCTGAACAGGTAAAAATCAGCCGTTGAGTCGCCCTTGTAAATCGTGTTGTCAAAATCGTATACGTTCATTTTGCGTTATTCCTTTGAGTTATTACAAGTGTATTATACCTTAGTTTCTTTTCAAAGTAAACATTTTCCGCTTTATATCCCTTGTTGAAAACGCGTTTTTGGTGTATAATGAAATTATAATGGGGAAATATTTGGAGCGATAAAGGTGTTTGGATATATTCGTGTTGACAAAAATGAATTGCTTGTACGGGAGTACGAGGCGTATAAATCCGTCTACTGCGGGCTTTGTAAGCGAATGGGACGGGAATACTCGTTTTTATCGCGGTTTCTGTTGAGCTACGACTGTACGTTCTACGCCGTTTTTCTTATGGCGTTGAAAAGAAGCTGCGAGGGCTTTCACGGCGGCAGATGCAGGTTTAATCCGCTTAAGAAGTGTACATATTGCGCCTGCGGGGACGACGCGCTCTCCAAGGCGGCGGCTGTTAACGTGACTCTCGCTTATTATAAGCTTATAGACGACATATCGGACAGCGGTTTTTTGAAGCGCGCGGCGCTGAAGGCGGTAAAACCGTTTTTGTCCCGCTTCAGAAAAAAGGCGGCGCGGCGTTTTCCCTATATTGACAAGCTGGCTGAAAAAATGCTCAACTCACAGCTGAAAGCCGAGAAAAATCCCGACTGCAATCTCGATATGGCGGCTGAGCCGACAGCCGAGTTTTTGGCGGCTCTGCTTGAGTGTGAGGGCAGCGGAAATCTGAGCCGTGTTTACCGCCAGACGGGCTACGGGCTCGGCAGATTTATCTACCTTATCGACGCCGCCGACGACCTCGAAAAGGACATAAAAAAAGGAAACTTTAACCCGTTTATACCTTACGGGGAAAACAGGCTCGAGATTATGAAAAACAACCTTTCCTCAGCGCTTTCGATGACCTTCGACGCGTATAATCTGCTCGACATTACAGATTTTAAGGGGGTACTTGATAACGTTATTCTGAGAGGACTGCCGACTGTTCAGTCCGAGATTTTAAAGAAATACGAGGTAAAAAATGAAGAATCCGTATGAGGTGCTCGGTGTATCGCCGAGCGCGAGTGAAAGCGAAATAAAAGCGGCTTACAGGGCGCTGGCTAAAAAATATCATCCCGATAAATACACCGACAGCCCGCTTGCCGACGTAGCCGAGGAGAAAATGAAAGAAATAAACGAAGCCTACGACGAGATTATGAACTCCAAAAAGAGCGGCTCGTCCTATTCGTCCGCGGGCTCGTACGGGACAGCGTCCTCCGAGTATTATCAGGTGCGCGTGCTTATCCAGCAGAACAGGCTCGACGAGGCGGAACGTATTCTCGATTCCGAAACAGGCCCCGACCATAAGGCGGAGTGGTATTTTTTAAGAGGAATGTGCTATTTCCGCAGAGGCTGGATGCAGCAGGCAGCGCAGTATTTTCAGCGCGCTAACCAAATGGAGCCTAACAATATGGAGTACCGCCAGGCGCTCGAGAATATGACGAGAAGGCAGAGCTACGGCTACGGCGGATACGATATGAACGGCTCTCAGGGAGAGTGCGGTACGTGCGATATCTGCACAAGTTTGATGTGCCTTAACTGCCTTTGCAGCTGCTGTCGATAGGTGAGAGTATGAAGGATTCGTTTAGAGTCGCGTTTTGCGGTCTGATATCCGCCTTAGCGGTCGTTTTAATGCTTGTTACCTCGATTTTTCCCGCAGGCACGTACGCGCTGCCCTGCTTTTCGGGAATACTTCTCACCGCGGTTGTGGTTGAGTTCGGCGAGAAATGGGCGTTCGGCGCTTATTTCGCTGTAGCGGCGCTTTCGGTTCTGCTGGCGGGCGATAAGGAGGCGGCGGTATATTTTACCGCGTTTTTAGGCTTTTATCCGATACTAAAAAGCTGTATCGAAAAGCTTCGCTCAAAGGCGCTTCAATATGTTATAAAATACGCGGTGTTCAACGTATGTATTATCGCGGCGTTTACGGTATGTAAATTTGTGCTCGCGATTCCCGACGAGGAGTTCACGCTTTTCGGCTTCTATGTTCCGTGGGCGTTTCTTCTTCTCGGCGAGTTTGTTTTCTTTTTCTACGATAAATGCGTTACAATCCTTGTTTACAGATATATTACAGCGCTCAGACCGAAGATATTTAAGAAGTGAAACGGTTGTTACAGTATTTTAATTTGAGGTTTTAATTCTTTTATGGTAAAATAAATACAGGTATATGAAAAAATTTCGGAGGTGACCTGTATGAAACTGAAAAGCAGAATAACTTCTCTTGTTTTGTCGTCTGTTCTTCTTTTCGCGGCTGTTTCTCCTGTTTATGCCGCGTCGGGAGTTTCTGCTCGTGTTAAATCCGAGTCGCTCAACGTAAGAAAACGTCCCTCTCTTTACTCGGATATCATTTCGGTTTTAAAGAAAAAAACTTCTTTGAAAATCCTAAGCCCCAAAAAGCGCGGAAAAAGCTGGTACAAGGTAAAGCTTAAATCGGGCAAAAAGGGTTACGTTCATAAGAACTACATAAAAATCAAAAAGAATCAGCTTCTTATTCCCGCGAGCTCAAAGGGCTATACGGGCTACAGCGTTAAAGTTAAGAATAAAATAAACACCACTAAAAAGACGATAAAATGGACGAGCTCAGACCCGTCCGTAGCTTCGGTTTCCGCGGGAGGAAGGATAGCCTGCAAAAAGACGGGAACAGTTAAGATTACCGCGAAGGCGGGAACTAAAACCTCCTCTTGCAAGCTGAAGGTAACTGACGCGTCGGTGAGGTTCAAAAAAGACAGCTACACCGCCTATCTCGGAAGCGGAATGAAGCTTAAGGCCAACTGCGAAAAGCCTGTTACATACAAGAGCTCTAACAAGGCTGTCGCGACGGTAAGCCCGGGCGGAAAGCTTAAGACTAAAAAAACGGGCAAGGTAAAAATCACCGCGACTAGCAAGTCGGGCAAGAGCGATACCTGCACGGTGAAAATAAAAAAACGAGCGCTTGATATCTCGATTACCGATACAACGATTTACAAGGGCTGCCGCGCGATAATTTCGTCCTCGGACTGCGATAACTGCGTTTTCAAAAGCTCCGACGAAAGTGTAGCGACTGTAAGCGAGTCGGGTATAATTACGGGAAAAGGCGCGGGCACGGCTGAAATAACCGCGAGCGCGGGAACTTCGACCGTCACAAAGAAGATAAAAGTAAAAAAAGGCGCGAGCGTTAATATCTCGCTCGATAACGACTGGGTGAGAAAGGATATGACGCTGCTCATAAAATCAAAGACAAGCGGCGTTAAATGGAGCTCCACCGATGACTCCGTAGCGGAGGTTAACGGCGGCTACGTCCTCGGCAAAAAGAAGGGTGTGGCGATTATCCGCGCCTACACCTCGAAGGGCGCTAACGACTGTATAGTTACGGTCAAGGCGGCTGAGCCCGTAAGGTTTGTTTATACCTCCGAGAACTCCGCGCTTCCAAATCAGACGATTAACCTCTACGCGCTTACCGATAAAACAAGACATGACGTAAAATTTAAGATTACAGAGCCCGACGGCAAGGAATACTGGGTGACAGACCCGAAACGCTCCGACGACGACTCGCTCTATATCTGGACGTGCTCGAAAAAATTTACGAAAACGGGCTTTTATAAAATCGTCGGTTACGCTCAGACGGGTAAGGACAAGCCCTGGCAGACAACCCCGAGCGGCGAGGGACAGTTCTTCGTTACAAAGACCGAGAGTTTAACCTCCTGCTACAAGGGCGAGCGATTGATAACTACGAAGGTGCTCGAGCATATCGCCGAGTACGAGGGCTACGCCTCGAAGGTTTACGACGACCCGCTTGTCGCGAATACACCGACGGTAGGCTACGGACGAGTGGTTTACTCGGGAAGCCGTTTTTACAACGGGCTTACAAGAAAAGAAGCCTTCGCCTACCTCGTTAACGATATCAACAATTCGTCCTACACAACGCGTATAAACAGCATTTTAAAGGATTATAATATAAGCTTTAGCCAGAACCATTTCGACGCTCTGGTGGACTTCTCTTACAATTTAGGCGTATATTTTATAACGAACCACAGCGAGCTGCTCGAAACGCTTACCTCGACCTACGGCAAAAAGTCGTACAAACACACGGGCTACATAAACAAGCCCTCGACACCTCTGCGTAAATCTCCAAAAAGCTCCGCCAAAAACCTGAAAACGATTAAGGCGGGAGTAGTGGTGACGATGCTGAGCACAAAGGTCTACAACTCCTCGTGGTACCACGTCAAGCTCTCGAGCGGAAAAAAGGGCTATATAAAAAAGAGCTGCCTTACAAGGCGCTCATCTGACAGTAGTGTCAGAAACCTGAAGAACGTTTCCGTAAAAACCTACGCCAAGCGTTTCCTTAAGTACCACCACGCGAGCAAAATCTGCTACAAGGGACTTTTGTACAGGCGTATGGACGAGCTGGAAATCTTTTTCTTCAACGACTACAAAAACGACGGCAAGAAGGATAAATACGGTATAAGCTTCACCTGTCCGTATAATTCCGACTTCCATATAGGATAAATCATATTATCATATTTTCCCGCATATTTTAAAACAGGACAAGTTCCGAGAATTTTAAAATGAAAGAGGGATAATATGAAGGGAGTAATTTTTACTCTTAAAAGAAGAAGTGTTAAAAGGGGCTTTCCCGCTCTGAAAGCCCCCGATTTAACCGTATTAAAACAGTTTATAAGGCGCAGAGGCTCGCTTGTGTTCTTTATAGCCTCTATGACAGCGGGACTTATTGTCGGCTCGGCGTCGGTCAATTCATTCGATAAAAAAACGCTTTACGCGCTCGATTTTCTGTTCACCACCAATCTGCCCGAAAAGCTTAAGGGCGGGTTTGCGGGCGCGTTTTTCGCGGGGTTTTCCTCGGATTTTCTGTTTTTTATAGCGGCGGTGTTCTGCTCGCTGAGCTTGTTCGGCGGAGTGCTTCTGCCCGCGATAGCCTTTTTCAAGGGCTTCGGAATCGGCGTGAGCGCGGCGTATCTGATAAGCAATTACGCCTTTAAGGGCGCGCTGTTTTATATTTTGATAATACTCCCCGGGGTGTTCGTTTTCGGAATGATACTCGTCTATGAGCTGTCCGAGGGATTATCTGTATACAAAAAACTGTTCCTGAATATCGTGCGCGGAAGCGCTTATCCCGCGAAAGGCGCTTTAGCGGCGTTTTTTAGAAAGAGCGTCAAACTGTCGGCGCTTACGCTTGCCGTTTCGGCGGGCGACGCGGCGCTGTGGTTTTTGTTTTCGGGGATGTTTAAGTTCTGATTATTAGGAGAATAGGGTAAAATGGAAAAAGCAAAGCTGGGTATTTCGAGATTCTTTATAGGTTATATAAAGAATTTCCACAAATTTATTTTCGCGAATCTTCTTTTCGCCGTGCCTCTTTTATTATTCGGCGCGGTTTTCTACTTCATAAACAAAGCGACAGGCTTAAACCTGCCGTTTATAACTTTCGCTCCGATAATATTCGTTTTTCCGTTCTTTTCGGGAATAACTCTGTTTACGCGTGAAATAGTAAGAGAAGAAGAAAAAGTACCCGTCTTTAAGCTTTTTATAAAGGGCTTTAAGGAAAACGCCCTGAGATTTCTCGTTCACGGAATCGTTTTTTACCTCGCTGTTTTCTTTTGTTATTCGTCACTAACGCTTTATTTCTCAATGGCAAAGACTAACGGAATGTTTTATTTTCCATTCGGCATAGCGGTTATTATCACGATAGCTATGCTTTTTATCCTCTACAATATCCCCGTAATGACGGTCACGTTCGATTTGTCGATGAAAAACATCTACAAAAACTCGGCGCTTATGGCGTTCGGCGAGATTAAAAACAACTTTTTCGTAACGCTTGGCTTGTTTCTTATGTTTATCGCGGGCGCTACGTTTTTCCTCGCCGCCCCGAGCGCGATTTCAAAGCTGATAGTAGTCATAGCTTTTTCGGTGCTCATTGTGCCGTCTACAGCGTCCTACATAATGAATTTCTATGTGTTCAAGGATATGGAAATCGTTATCTCAAACGGCGAAATAAAGTCCGAGGAGATAAGACGTAAAATCGCCGCCAAGGAAAACGAAAACAAAAAGGAAGAGGAAAGGCTCGATTTTTCCGCGCTTGACCTCGACGAAAACAAGGACGGCGACGAGTATCTTTACTTTAACGGAAAGATGATTCGCCGTCGGGTATTGATTGAAATGAAAAAGAAACAGGAGCGTTTAAATGAGCAAGAGTAAAAAAAAGAGGAGAAAAACCCCAACTCCGAAAGTAAAAAAGAAGAATTATAAACTGCTTATTGTAACGCTCGCCGTTATTGTTGTGGCGATTGGAGCGATAGCCGCGGCTGTGATTTTCAGCGGCTCGTCGGGTAAAACCGATTTCGTCGGCAAAACCCTCAGCGCTTCAAAGGCTCTCGACTCAAGCGGCGACGAAGCCGAGCTCGCAGATGTGTACAACGTCCGTTACGACGCCTACAAGGGAACAATGACCTTAAATGACGACGGAACGTTTTCGTTCTGGATGACCCCGGGCTCAAAGGACGACGGCGTCCACGGCGGAAAATACTCCTACGACAGCGACAAGGAGATTATAAACGCTACGTTCGACGACGGCGAGAAAATAAAGTTCAAGGTAATAAGAAACTCCGACGGAACAATGAAGCACATAGAAGTGCCGTACCAGGGCTATACCGTTTATATGAAATAAGCGTCGCGAGCCGCGACAGCCAAAGCCGCCTTAATAATTCGCAATTCGTAATGCGCAATTCGCAATTAAATGTCGGGCAGACAGTTCGGATTAGTGAGAAAGCTCGATGTCCCGAGATTACAAGTGGAAAGTGGTAAGTGATAAGTGGTAAGCGTATGTCGGGCAGACAGAACGGACTAGTGAGAAAGCTCGGTGTCCCGACAGTATTTTATATGCGCTTCGCGCAAAAAGCAGGAAGCGGGAAGCAGGAAGCGAAGGTCGGGCAGACAGAGCGGACTAGTGCGAAAACTTGGTGTCCCGACAGTATTTATATGCAAGCTCCGCTTGCACAGCATATTGATTCGGTCGGAAATTAAAGGTTACTGGTTTATCAACCTTTCTTCTCGTCCGCAGGCTTCCTGCTTCAAAAAAAATAACAACGGGCTGTTTTTGATATGCTCCCTTTATGGAAGACAGTGAAATAAAAAATCACTGTTAACTATGAAGGGAGCATTGTTATGTCCAGAAAAGGTAA
>CADBSD010000063.1 GCA_902797225.1 uncultured Ruminococcus sp.
CCCGACCAAATTAATATGCTCCGCAAGCGGAGCTTGCATATAAATACGGTCGGGACACCGATGTATTTTCTAAACCCGTTCTGTCTACTCGACCTTCCCTTAGCCCTGTGCCCTTAGCCCTTTGCCCTTTTCCAAAGTCGGCTTTGGCTGTCGCGGCTCGCGACCGTTCCTTTCTTAAATGTGATATCCCCCGTACCTTTAGTGCCCTATGAAGTTTTGGAGATTTTTATATATCTTCGTCAGGTGTGAGCGTTCCTGTCTTAGAATTTATATCCCCCGTACGTCTGATGTCCTATGAAGTTTTGGATAGGGAGGATAGGTTCTGCTTTTTTTATGTTTCTTCGTCAAGTGTGGACGTTCCTATCTTAAATGCGATATCCCCCGTACCTTTAGTGTCCTATGAAGTTTTGGAGATTTTTATATATCTTCGTCAGGTGTGAGCGTTCCTATCTTAAATGTGATATCCCCCTAACGTTTAGTGTCCTATGAAATTTTGGAGACTTGGGATACGTTCTGCTGTAGACTCTTTTAATTTTCTTCGTCAGGCTTGTATGTTCCTATTTTAAATTTAATTACATATACTTTTCCGCGGCGGCTACGGCTAAGCGGTCGCAGCGTTCGTTTTCGGGGTGTCCCGCGTGGCCTTTTACCCAGTTGACCTTTACGCTGTGGGTATCGTACAGCTTCAGAAGCTTTTCCCATAGCTCAGGATTCAGGGCTTTTTCTTTTTTGTTGCGCATCCAGCCGTTTGCCTGCCATTTTTTTGCCCAGCCCTGCGTAAGAGCGTTCGCGACATACTGGCTGTCGGTATACAGCTCGACCTCGCACGGCTCTTTCAGAAGCTCCAGCGCCTTTATAACGGCGGTAAGCTCCATACGGTTGTTTGTCGTGTTCGCTTCTCCGCCCGATATTTCCTTTTCAGTTCCTTTGTATCTTAAAATCGAGCCCCAGCCCCCGGGACCGGGGTTGCCCTTACACGCTCCGTCTGTAAAAATTTCAACCTTTTTCATATGTATTACCTCTCTTTTATCCCATTATAAAATGATATCCGCTAAAATGCAAGCGCGCTTCGGAATGAAAAGCTTTTAAACAGTCTATAATATTGTATAAATGTACATATTCTTTTCTTTAGTTATGACTTGACTAAGACGGTAAAATAAGTTAAAATAAAATGAATATAATCGGATAATAGGCAAATAGCGCTATTCGCCTCAAAATAACAGCTAAAAAAGAGCGATTGAACGGACATATTTGCTCTTTACATAAAAATCTAAAGAAAAACGGAGGTAAATTTGTGGCTGAAAAAAATAAAAACAGACGCTTTACAAGTAAGCGCGATGTAAAAGCCAAAACCAACAGAAGGTATTCAAAAGCAAACTTACAGAAAAAGGGCAGAGCGGAAAAGAATAAGCCCTCGGTAAAAATCGCGTTTTTGGGCGGACTTAATGAAATCGGAAAAAACATAACAGTATTCGAGTGTGAGGGCGATATCGTATTGCTCGACTGCGGAATGGCTTTCCCCGACGGGGATATGCTCGGAGTTGACCTCGTAATACCTGATTTTTCCTACATTGAACAGAATATCGACAAGGTAAAGGGTATGGTCGTAACGCACGGACACGAGGACCATATCGGAGGTATACCGTTTTTACTCTCGAAGATGAATATCCCGATTTACGGCACTCCGCTTACGATCGGACTTCTATCCAATAAATTAAAGGAGCACAGCCTTTTTAATTCGGCTAAGCTGAATGTAGTTAAGGCTGGAGGAAGGGTTAAGCTCGGCTGTTTTGAGGCGGAGTTTATCCACGTTAACCACTCAATCCCCGACGCCTGCGCTATAGCTCTGCATACTCCCGCGGGAGTTGTGGTACATTCGGGCGACTTTAAAATTGACTGTACGCCGTTTGTGGGCAATATGATCGATCTTCATTCGTTCGCCAGACTCGGACATCACGGAGTACTCGCGTTTTTATGCGAGAGCACAAACGCCGACAGAAAGGGCTATACCGCGACGGAACAGACCGTGACCTCGAGTCTTGACAGCCTGTTCAGAGAGGCTTATAAAAACAGAATTATTATCGCGACGTTCGCCTCGAACGTAAACCGTGTTCAGCAGATTATAGACTGCGCCGAAAAATATGACAGAAAGGTCGCTTTTTCGGGACGTTCAATGGTCAACTATATGAAGGTTGCCGAGGAGCTCGGTTATCTCAAAGTTCCGAAGAATATGCTTATAGACATAGATATGCTCTCGAGATATTCTCCCGAACAGATTGTGCTTATCACAACAGGCAGCCAGGGCGAGCCTATGTCGGCGCTTTCGAGAATGGCGTATTCCGACCACAGAAAGGTTTCTGTAGGAGAGGGCGACTTTATTATAATTTCCGCCAATCCGATACCCGGAAACGAAAAGACTGTCGGAAACGTAGTCGACGAGCTTTTAAAGCGCGGCTGCAGAGTTATTTACGAGGGTATGTACGACGTCCACGTTTCGGGACACGCGTGCCAGGAGGAGCTTAAGATTCTTCAAAGGCTCGTAAATCCAAAGTATTTTATTCCCGTTCACGGTGAGCAGAAGCATCTCAGAAAGAACGCGGAGCTCGCGCTGTCGCTCGGTATGGACAAAAAGAATATATATATCGGCGATATCGGTAAATGTATCGAAATAAACGAGGACTATATGAAAGAGCTTCCGCCTGTTCCCGCGGGCAAGGTATTTGTCGACGGCTTAGGCGTTGGCGACGTAGGCTCGATAGTACTTCGCGACAGAAAGCACCTGGCGCAGGACGGACTTATTATTATCGTCGCTTCGCTCGACGTATACGACGGACACGTAATAAGCGGCCCCGACATTGTATCGAGAGGCTTCGTATATGTGCGCGAAAGCGAGGAGCTGCTCGACGAAATACGCGCTCACGCGCTCAATATTCTTGAGGACTGCGCCGACCGCAATATCAAGGAGTGGGGCATAATCAAGAACCGTATCAAAGACGACGTTTCCAAGATGATAGGTCAGAAAACGGGCAGAGCCCCGATGATTCTGCCGATTCTACAGGAAGTTTAAGTGAAAAAAGTTTATTCCTGAGCTGTGTTTATTAGTGAACTGTTTTTGTGGGGATATAAACTCTAAGATAGGAACACCCACGCCATAAACCAAAGCACAGAACCTGTCCCAAGTCTCCAAAACTTCATAGGGCACAAAAGGTACGGGGGATAAAAATTGTAAGAAAGGAACGTCCACACTTGGCGTGGACACATAAAAAAGAACGGTCGCGAGCCGCGACAGCCAAAGCCGCCTTTGGAAAGGTTTAACGAAAAGCCAAACCGTCATCAACGGCGGGTTTTAAAACGATAAATAGATGAACGTTCCCCAAGTCTCCAAAACTTCATAGGACACAAAAGGTACGGGGGATATAAATTATAAAATAGGAACGTCCACGCCTGACGTAGAAAATAAAAAAGCAGAACCTATCCTTTCTATCCAAAACCTGACAGAGGTACAAAGGGCAGGGGGATATTAAACCTTATATAGGGAATGCACGGACTGACGAGGAGAAATAAAAAAATGAGAAGGAAAGTTTGGACTACAAGTCCCTGGTTTTTACTGTACGCCGTATTTTCAGCGGCAGCCGCGGTATTGACCTATCAGTACAACTTAATACTCTCATGCGTTGAGGCGGCGTTTGCTGTTTTCGCGATTATTGTCGTTATTATCTCGAGAATAAGGCTCAAGAAATATATCGATAAAACCGTAACGGGAACGATAGCGAACATTTCCGATATTAACCAGAGCTATCTTGAGCGGTTCAAAATGCCTGTTGTCGTAGTCGGAAAGTTCGGCGATATTCTCTGGAGCAACCTGCGGTTCAAAAAGCAGCTCTGTATGGGCAGAAATCCCGTAAACGACAATATCTCGGTTTATCTGGGCTCGAGAACGCTTAACGATGTTGTGGACAGCGACAATATCGAAACCGATTTTGACGGACGCCATTACGCTATATACTGCACGCCGTCCGACGAGGGCTATATATTCTTCTTTATCGATAATACGAACTACAACACTATCGCTAAAAAGTTCAACGAAACAAAGAAGTCCGTAGCGCTTATTGTTTTTGATAACAGGGAACAGTTCTCGAACGACAGCGAGGAGGACACCGTCGCGATTGTGAGCGAGGTTGAGAATAAGCTGTTGAGGTTCGCTATCGACAACGGGGCTTTGTACAAACGCCTTCCCTCGAATAAATATATGATTATCTTCGATAAGGTTCATCTTGACAAGCTTATCGCGGATAAATTCCCGATATTAAAAGAAATACGCTCAATCAAATATAACAACCGAGAGGCGACGATTTCCGTCGGTATTGGAACGGACTGCGATTCTATCGTAGAGAGCGAACAAAAAGCGAGAAAAGCGCTCGATATGTCGCTCGGCAGAGGCGGCGACCAGGTCGCGGTTATGCGCGGCAGCGAGTACGAGTTCTTCGGCGGAGTTTCAGCGGGCATAGAGCGTATGAGCAAGGTCCGCACCCGAGTTGTAGCTACTTCTATTTCGAGGGTTATTTCCGAGAGCGACCGCGTGCTTATTATGGGACACAGATTCTCTGATTTGGACTGCGTAGGCGCGGCGGCGGGACTCCAGCCGCTTGTGAGCCGAGGCTTTAAGAAGAACTGTAAAATCGTTATAAACAAAGAAACGACAATGGCTCAGAGCCTTATAAGCCACATTGAAAGCGAAATGAAAGACGTGTTTATAACAGTTGACGAAGCTATGCGCTTTATGACGCCAAAGACGCTTCTGATTGTTGTGGATACACATATCCCGAATGTGGTGGAGAGCCCCGAGCTTCTGGAAAAAAGCAAGAGAACCGTGGTTATCGACCACCATAGAAAAATGGTTAATTTTATCGACAACGCTATCGTGTTCTTCCACGAGCCCACCTCGTCCTCCGCTTGTGAAATGGTCGCGGAGCTCATAACCTATATGGGCGAGAATCACTGCTCTAAGCTTCAGGCTGAGGCGCTTTTGTCGGGTATTATGCTCGATACAAAGAATTTCGTGCTTCGTACGGGCGTGAGAACCTTTGAGGCGGCGGCTTTTCTAAAAAAGAAAGGCGCGGATACCGTGGAAACAAAGAATCTTTTCGCAAGCTCGCTCGATATTCATAAGGAAAAATATAAAATCGTCGACAGCGCCGAGATTAAAAACGGCTGCGCCGTCGCCGTTACAGACAGCGAGGACGAAAATATCCGTCTTATATGCGCTCAGGCGGCAGACGAGCTCCTGTCCGTTGAGGGCGTGGACGCGGGCTTTGTTATTTTCCGCTCGCACGACAAGACGGTGAATATTTCCGCGAGAAGCTACGGAAAAATCAACGTTCAGGTTATAATGGAAGCGCTCGGCGGAGGCGGCCACCAGAATATGGCGGCTACCCAGCTCGGCAAAATGACTCTGAGGGAAGCGAAGGATATTTTGCTTCAGGCGATAGGAAATATCGTAAAAGGCTGATAATGTAAATTGTTCAGAAAGGATACATAGATATGAAGGTAATACTTTTAAAAGACGTAAAACCACTCGGGAAAAAGGGAGAGCTTGTAAACGCCTCCGACGGCTACGCCCGTAACTTTTTGTTCCCGAGAAAGCTCGCGCGCGAAGCTAACGCACAGGCGATGAACGAGTATAAAAACGCCGAGGACAGCAAGAATTATAAAATCGCTACCCAGACGGCGCAGGCTAACCACTACAAACAGCAGATTGAGGGCAAAACCCTCACTATGACAGCCAAGGGCAGCGGCGATAAGCTTTTCGGAAGCGTTACCGCCAAGGATATCGCGGCTGAGCTTAAGAATAAGTATCAGATTACGATTGATAAAAGAAAGATTACGCTTCCTCAGGATATAAAATCCTTCGGAAAGTATACGGTAGAGGTTAAGCTTTATACGGGCGTTTCGGCGAAGGTGCCGATAGAGGTAGTGGAAGAAAAGTAAGCGCTGTGCGCTCATATTCTTGATTAAAAGACAGCGAAAACGCGGAAGGAAGCGGACGAAAAATGGCAGACAAAGACGTAAAAATCGGATACGACGGGCTTAACCTGCCTTACAGTCCCGAGGCTGAGCAGGCGGTGTTAGGCGCGGTTATTCTCGACAACAGAGCTTTAGACGACGTTGTTGAGATTCTCGGCGACTCTAAATTTTTCTATGTCGCCGCTCACCGCGTAATTTATTCCGCTATGCTCGATTTGTTCAATACGGGCAAAAGCGTGGATTTTGTTACCTTGCTCGAGGTTTTGAAGCGCGACAGACAATTCGACGACGCTACGGGCAAAACCTATCTTATGGATTTGGCGGATAACTGTCCGTCTATCTCAAACGCTCCCGAATACGCGAAAATCGTCCGCGAAAAATACGATATCCGCAGGCTGATTACCGCCTCCAGAGATATTATCGACGAGGCGTCGGCGGGCGAGTACGAGCCGAAAATACTTATCGACTCGGCTGAGCAGAAAATTTTTGATATAAGGCGTGATAATACTCAGGGCTTGGAGCCGCTTTCCAAGGTGGTTTTGAGAGAATTCGACAGGCTCGACGCGTTAAACAGCAACGCCGACGATTTGTTGAAGCCGATTCCCTCGGGTATAGGCGACCTTGACAGGGTTATAACGGGACTTAACCGCTCCGACCTTATTCTTTTGGCCGCACGTCCCGGTATGGGTAAAACCTCTTTCGCGCTTAATATCGCGCGTTACGCTTCATCTACGGCGAAAAAGACGGTTGCCTTCTTCTCGCTGGAAATGACAAAGGAGCAGCTCGCTTCACGACTTCTTTCCACGGAGGCGCTTGTTCAGGGCACGAAGCTGAGAACGGGCAAGCTTTCCGAGGAGGAGTGGGTGAGAATCATATCCGCGGGCGACGTGCTCTCGAAGTGCGAGTTTTTCCTCGACGATACCCCGGGTATAACGGTAGCCGAGATAAAATCAAAGCTTCGCCGTCTTAAAAATATAGATTTGGTAGTAATCGACTATCTCCAGCTTATGACGAGCGGAAGAAGAATCGACAACCGTGTTCAGGAGGTTTCGGAAATCACCAGAAACCTTAAAATACTCGCCAAGGAAATTAACGTCCCCGTTATCTGCCTTTCACAGCTGAACCGCGCGGCGGAGTCAAGACAGGACCACCGTCCTATGCTCTCGGACTTGCGTGAGTCGGGTTCGATTGAGCAGGACGCGGATATTATCCTTTTCCTTTACCGCGAGGGCTATTACGACAGAAAGGGCGACGAGGATAACGAGCCCTCGGGCCCCGTTTCGGACGAAAACAGCGGCGAGTGTATTGTCGCTAAAAACCGTCACGGCGAAACTACCACGGTCAAGCTTCATTGGCAGGGCGAGTTTATGAGATTCACCTCTGTGGAGAGAAATTATGAGTAGCTTTTCGCGCTCGGTTGAGAAAACGATAAAAGAATACAATATGCTCGAAAATGGCGATACGATTATTGTCGCGCTTTCGGGCGGGGCGGACTCTGTTTCGCTTTTGTATTATCTTAATTCTATAAAAGAAAAATATTCAATCAGCTTAAAAGCGGCGCATTTAAACCATAATATCCGCGGCTCAGAGGCGATTAGAGATGAGAGCTTTGTAAAAGAGCTCTGTAAAAAGCTGAATGTCGAGTTGTTTTTAAAGAGCGTAAATATCCCCGAAATCGCCGCTGAGAATAAAATCAGCGAGGAGCTCGCGGGGCGTGAGGAGAGGTATAAATTCTTCTCTGAGCTTTCAGAACGCTTCGGCGCTAAAACCGCTACGGCTCATAACGCCGACGATAACCTTGAAACCGTCGTTTTTAACCTTATCAGGGGAGCGGGAGTGAGCGGAATGAGCGGGATAAAGCCTGTGAGGGGCAATATTATCCGCCCGCTTATTGAAACGAGCCGCGAGGAAATAGAGCGGTATGTAGCGGAAAATTCGCTCAGCTACGTTTTGGACAGCACAAATCTTAAAGACGATTATACGCGAAATAAAATCCGCCACAAAATCGTTCCCGTTATGAAGGAAATAAACAGAAGCGTCGTTGAGAATGTCAGCGGCGAAACTAAGATTTTTGAAAATGTTAATTCTTATTTAGAATTAAAATCTAATGAGATTATAGAAGAGTGCAGGCTTGATAACGGCTATGACGCCGTAAAACTGCAAAATATTCCCGATAATATAAAGCAGACGGTAATCTACGAGATACTGAAGCGTAACGGTATAAGCCCCGAGTATAAGCACATTTCGCTTATCGTTTCGATACTCAAATCGGGCGCGGTCGATTTAAAAAGCAACGTTAGAGCCGTGTGTAAGCAGGGGTATCTGAGGTTTGTAAGAACTGACGGGGACAGCTTTGAATTTTCCGAAAAGGAATTAAAGCTTCCTATGGAATTCAGCTTTAACGGGAATAATTATTCTGTAAAAGAAATAAAAAACACCGCCGAAAGCGATGTGTTAAAGCTTTCGGTTTTAAATAATAACCCCGTTTTCAGAACAAGACGCGCGGGCGACAGATTCACGCTTCCCAAGCGGAAAGTGACGAAATCGCTTAAAAAGCTTTTTAACGAGCTTAAGATTCCCGAGGAAAAGAGAGATAAGCTTTTGCTCCTTACAAGCGGAAGCGAGGTTCTCTGGATAGAGGATATAGGCGCGTGCGAAACCGCCGTATCTTACGACGAAAACGGATTTACTATCAAAAAAATCAGGTAAAGGAGTATTGGTATGCATAAGGACGTAGGCGAAATTCTCGTAAGCGAGAGCGAACTTCAGGAAATCGTAAAAGGACTCGCAAAACAAATCGACAATGATTATAAGGACAAGGATTGGCTTATGGTAGGCGTTTTAAAGGGCAGCGTGCTCTTTATGGCAGACCTGATGAAAGCTATGGAAAACGATTTTAAAATCGACTTTGTCGTAGTATCCTCCTACGCGGACGGTACGGAGAGCACCGGACGAGTTAACGTGTTGAAGGATATCTCCCAGTCGATCGAGGGCAAGGATCTGCTGATTGTCGAGGATATTATCGACTCGGGAAATACACTGCACTTCCTCGTTAAATATTTCTACGCCAAGGGAGCGAGCTCAGTTAAAATCGTAACGCTGTTCGATAAGCCCGACAGACGCCGCGTAGACGTTCCCGTCGAGTATGTCGGCAAGGTTATCCCCGACGCGTTTATCGTAGGCTACGGTCTTGATTACGCGGAGAAATACCGTACTCTGCCTTATGTGGGCATATTAAAGCCCGAGGTTTATTCGTAAAATAATTAAAAGGATAAATTTCAATATAAAAACAATACTATACTAAGGAGTGAATAAGTATTGGACAATAAGAAGAAAACACGTAATCTGCTGTTCTATCTCGGAATCCCGATTGTAGTTATATTACTTGTTGCCTTTCTTTTCAATACCCAGCAGCACGAAAAGCCTGTGAAAACCTCACAGCTCGTCGGTTATTTTGAGAAAGGCCAGGTTCAGGATTACCAGCTTAATTACGGTACGGGCGCGATAAAAATTACGCTTAACGATAAAAAGAAAACCGTAGTAAACGGCACGATAGCAGACCCCGAGGAATTCAGGGCGGACATAAAACCGTACCTTTCCAAAAACAAGGGTATGACCTACGATTTGGTGCGTAAGACGGATAATTCCTTCCTTATGAATATCCTGCCGACGATTATCCTGTTTGTGCTGATAATCGCTTTCTGGTTCTTCATTATGAGAAGAATGGGCTCGGCGGGGCTCGGCGGAAAGGAAATGAGCTTCGGAAAAGCGAAGATAAAGAACACCAACGACGAAAAGCGCAAAACAACGTTTGACGACGTAGCGGGCGCTGACGAGGAGAAAGAGGAGCTCGAGGAAATCGTAGAGTTCCTTAAATCCCCCGAAAAATACAATACCCTCGGCGCGAGAATACCCAAGGGCGTTCTGCTCGTAGGCCCTCCGGGAACAGGTAAAACCCTGCTCGCGAGAGCTGTAGCGGGTGAGGCGGGAGTACCGTTCTTCTCGATTTCGGGCTCGGATTTTGTAGAGATGTTCGTCGGAGTGGGCGCGTCGCGTGTACGTGACTTGTTCGACCAGGCAAAGAAAAATTCTCCCTGTATAGTATTTATAGACGAAATCGACGCTGTCGGACGTCAGAGAGGCGCGGGCCTCGGAGGCGGTCACGACGAGCGTGAGCAGACTCTGAACCAGCTCCTTGTTGAAATGGACGGCTTCGGAGCTAACGAGGGCGTAATTATGATAGCGGCGACTAACCGTCCCGACATACTTGACCCCGCGCTTATGCGTCCGGGCAGATTTGACAGACAGGTTATCGTAAGCTACCCCGATATAAACGGCCGTGAAGCTATCTTAAAGGTTCACGCGCGTAAAAAACCTCTCGCTCCCGACGTTAAGCTTCGCACAATAGCTAAGACGACAGCGGGCTTTACGGGCGCCGATCTGGAAAATCTTCTTAACGAGGCGGCGCTTCTCGCTGCCAGAGCCGATAAAAAGGCTATTACGATGAAGGAGATCGAGGAAGCGACGATCAAGGTTGTCGCGGGCGCTGAGAAAAAGAGCAAGGTTATGTCCGACAAGGAAAAGAAGCTCACCGCCTATCACGAGGCAGGCCACGCTATTTTGTTCCACGTATGCGACACGCAGGATCCCGTACACGAGATTTCGATTATCCCCAGAGGAATGGCGGGCGGATATACTATGCCGCTGCCGACGGAGGATAAGTCGTACATGTCGAGAAACGAGATGTTTGAGGACATTGTCGTAGCGCTCGGCGGACGCGTTGCCGAGGCTCTTATACTCGACGATATTTCCACTGGAGCGTCTAACGATATCCAGAAAGCGACCAAAACCGCTCGCGGTATGGTAACAAAGTACGGTATGACCGACGAGCTCGGGCCTATCGCTTACGGTCAGGACAGCGGAGAGGTATTCCTCGGCAAGAATATGGGACACGTTAAGGACTATTCCGAAGAAACCGCCGCTAAGATTGACGAGCTCGTGCTTTCGATTGTAAAGAAAGCCTATGACAGAGCCGAAACAGAGCTCAAGGCTAATATCGATAAGCTCCACGAAATAGCCAAGTACCTTATCAAATACGAGAAAATGCACAACGAGGATTTTGAGAAGGTTATGAACGGCACGTTTGAGTGGGACGAGAGCGAGGATATCGACGAGTCTGACGATACGGAAGAAAATACTTGATTATAAGGTCGGGGACGGAAGCTTATAAAATGACCGTCCCCGATTTTTGATGTTACGGGAAAGTTTGACCGATAAGCTTTGCCCTTAAATATACGGAGTAAACAAAATGAAAGAAATAATCGTTAAAGGCGCGCGCCAGCATAATCTTAAAAATATAAACGTCGGGATCCCGCGCGATAAGCTCGTTGTAATAACGGGGCTTTCGGGCTCGGGCAAAAGCTCGCTCGCTTTTGATACAATCTACGCGGAGGGGCAGAGGAGATACGTCGAGAGCCTTTCGTCATACGCGAGAATGTTTCTCGGACAGAGCAACAAGCCCGACGTGGACGATATCCAGGGGCTTTCTCCCGCGATTTCCATAGACCAGAAAACCACCTCCCATAACCCGCGCTCGACCGTGGGCACGGTTACGGAGATTTACGACTATCTGCGCCTGCTTTACGCGAGAATCGGTATCCCGCACTGTCCTGTATGCGGCAGAGAGATTACCCAGCAGACGATAGACCAGATTGTGGACAGCGTGCTTTCGCTCAGCGAGGGTACAAAAATCCAGATTATGGCGCCGATTGTAAAAGGAAGAAAAGGAACTCAGCAAAAGGAATTTGAGAAAGCCAGAAAAGCGGGCTTTGTGCGGGTGAGGGCCGACGGTGAGATTTATGATTTGTCGGAGGATATAATTCTCGAAAAGAATAAAAAGCACAATATCGACATAGTTGTCGACCGCCTTGTGGTGAAGGACGGTATACGCTCGCGCCTCGCGGATTCAATAGAAACCGCGTCGAAGCTTACGGGCGGGCTTGTTACCGTAAACGTTCTCTCGGGGGAGGACATAACCTTCTCCCAGAACTACGCCTGTCCCGAGCACGGCATAAGCGTGGACGAGCTCACACCGAGAATGTTCTCTTTTAACAATCCTTACGGCGCTTGTCCGAAATGTACGGGACTTGGAGTTTTTCTCAAGGTTGACCCGCAGCTCGTTATTCCCGACCCCGAAAAGAGTATTGCTCAGGGCGGCCTGAAGGGAAGCGGCTGGGCTATGGAGGGGAACTCGATAGCCGAAATGTATTTTACGGCGCTCGCGGAAAAATATAATTTCAGCGTGAATACGCCGCTTTGCGAGCTGCCCGAGAAAATAATAAATATACTGCTCTACGGTACAAACGGCGAAACTCTGCGCCTGAGGCGCGTTATGCCATTCGGCGACGAGAGGATAATGACGCGCCCGTTCGAGGGCATAATCAATAACCTTGAGCGCAGATTCAAGGAAACCACAAGCGCGTGGGTAAAGGACGAAATCCAGGGCTATATGGCTGAAATTCCCTGCGACGAATGCGGAGGCAGAAGGCTTTCAAAGGAGAGTCTGGCGGTTACAGTCGGAGGACTTAATATCGCCGAGTTCTGCGATATGCAGGTCGTCGAAGCGCTCGAGTTTATAAAAACCTCGAAAATCTCCGAACGCGACCTCTTTATCGGTAAAGCCGTTTTCAAAGAGGTGAGGGAAAGACTCAACTTTTTAAACAGCGTCGGTCTTGGATATCTTACGCTGTCGCGCTCAAGCGGAACGCTCTCGGGCGGAGAGAGCCAGAGAATCCGTCTGGCGACTCAGATAGGCTCGTCGCTTATGGGCGTTATGTATGTGCTCGACGAGCCGAGTATCGGACTTCATCAGCGGGATAACGAAAAGCTTCTCGATACCCTGAAGCGTTTGCGCGACGTCGGAAACACGGTTATCGTTGTAGAGCACGACGAGGAAACGATGTACGCCGCCGACCATATTATTGATATCGGCCCCGGGGCGGGTATTCACGGCGGAGAAATTGTCGCCGAGGGAACTGTCGAGGATATAAAAGCAACTGAAAACTCGATTACAGGTCAGTACCTCAGCGGTGAAAAATTTATCCCCGTACCCGAAAAACGCCGAAAGGGAAACGGAAAATTCCTCGAGGTAAGGGGCGCGGCTCAGAATAACCTGAAGAATATTAACGTTAAATTCCCGCTCGGGGAGTTTATCTGCGTGACGGGAGTTTCGGGCTCGGGCAAGAGCTCTCTCGTCAATGAAATCGTATATAAAAAGCTCGCAAGTGAGCTCAACCGCGCGAAAATCCGCTCGGGTAAGCACAAAAGTATAAAGGGGCTTGAAAACCTCGACAAGGTAATAAACATCAACCAGAGCCCCATAGGAAGAACTCCGCGAAGCAATCCCGCTACCTACACGGGCGTGTTTACGGATATAAGAGCGCTGTTCGCGACGACTTCCGAGGCTAAAATGCGCGGTTATACCCAGAGCCGTTTTTCGTTCAACGTAAAAGGCGGACGGTGCGAGGCGTGTCAGGGCGACGGTATTATTAAAATCGAAATGCACTTTCTGCCCGACGTTTACGTGCCCTGCGACGTCTGCAAGGGCAGGAGATATAACCACGAAACCCTCGAGGTAAAGTACAAGGGCAAGTCGATTCACGACGTTCTGGAAATGACGGTTGAGGAGGGTATGGAGTTCTTTAAGAACATTCCCAAAATCAACCGAAAGCTCAAAACGCTGTACGAGGTGGGGCTAGGGTATATCAAAATCGGTCAGCCCGCCACAACTCTTTCGGGCGGCGAGGCTCAGCGCGTCAAGCTGGCTACGGAGCTTTCCAAGCGCTCTACGGGACGTACTGTCTATATCCTCGACGAGCCGACAACGGGACTTCATATAGCCGACGTTCACAAGCTCAGCGAGGTGCTTAACAAGCTTGTCGAGGGCGGTAACACGGTCATTGTAATCGAGCACAACCTCGATTTAATCAAAATCGCCGACCACATTATTGACCTCGGGCCCGAGGGCGGAAACAACGGCGGAGAGATTGTAGCCGAGGGCACGCCCGAACAGGTCGCCGAGTGTAAGGGCTCGTATACGGGCGAGTATCTTAAAAAGGTTTTATACTCAAATAAAAAATAGACGTTCTTTGCGGTCTGTTTTCCGCGATACTTCGTTGTCAGCAAGCGTTGCGGTCCCAGGTTTTTATCTGAGATCAGTATTAAAAAAGAAATAACGGATTGAATAAAAAGACAGCTCGAGCTTTCAGGTGGTTTCGGGCTGTTTTTATGCGTTCTTACCTCTTGTATTCCGATTGAAATTGTGGTACAATTAAACGGTATAGAATTTAATTGAAATGAGGTTGTAATATGAAACCTACAGTTAAACTTTTAGCGCATACACCCGAGGCTGAAAAGGTAGTCGCTATGGCGGCTAAATTATGCTATTCCGCTTCGGATATTGAAAATATAAAAGAAGGACTGGACGAGGAGAGCACCTCCCGCTTTATAAAAATGCTTGCCGATTTAGGTCACGGCTCGCCTGTTGAGCACGCTGTGTTTACTTTCGGAATTGAGGGCATAAGCAGAGCCTGCTCGCACCAGCTTGTCCGCCACAGAATCGCCTCGTATTCTCAGCAGTCGCAGAGATACGTAGACGGTACAAAATTCGAGTTTGTTACTCCTCCCGAGATTGAGCGCAACGAAAAGGCGTATTCCGCCTACAAAAAGGTAATAGATATGCAGTCAAACGCGTATAAGGAAATACGCGACGCTCTTGTAGCGGGTTATGTCAGAGAGGCGAAGCCTGAGCTTGAGGGCTCGGACGAGGAGGTTATGGAGAGCTTTAAGTCAGAGGACAAGGCTCGATATAACGCTTTTGTAAAGAAGGCTAACGAAGACGCGCGTTTTGTGCTCCCCAACGCCTGCACCACAAAAATCATCTGCACTTTTAATGTGAGGAGTCTTGAGAACTTCTTCGCTCACCGTTGCTGTAACCGCGCTCAGTGGGAGATAAGAGAGGTTGCCGAGCTTATGCTTCTGGAGTGCCTTAAGGTCGCTCCCAACCTGTTCTCAAACTGCGGACCGTCGTGTCTGTTCGGACCTTGCCCCGAGGGTAAGATGTCCTGCGGTAAGGCTAAGGAAATGAGGGAAAAGTATGGCAGGTAAGTTTATTGTTATCGAGGGGCTCGACGGTTCGGGAAAAGCTACCCAGACCGAAATTCTGAGAAAAAAACTCGTTTCAGAGGGCAAAACCGTGAGAAAGCTCACTTTCCCCGATTACGATAACGAAAGCTCCGCTCTGGTGAAAATGTACCTCGGCGGCGAGTTCGGCTCAAACCCCGATGACGTTAACGCTTACTCCGCTTCGGCTTTTTATACGGTCGACCGAATAGCGAGCTATCTTAAATTCTGGAAAGAGGATTACGAAAAGCTCGACTATATCCTTGCTGACCGTTATTCTACCTCAAATATTATCTACCAGATGTCCAAGCTTAATAAAAGCGAATGGGACAGCTTTATAGAATTTCAGGAGGATTTTGAGTACAATAAAATCAAAGTCCCCAAGCCCGATTTGATTATTTACCTCGATGTAGAGCCTGATGTTTCACAGAGGCTCTTGTCGACGCGTTATTCGGGCGACGAAAGCAAAAAGGATTTACACGAGAAAAATATAAGCTTCCTGCTTGAATGCAGGACCTCCGCTCTCTACGCCGTGGAAAAGCTCGGCTGGAAAAAAATAAGCTGTACGCGCGGCGGCGAGATGAGAACAGTGGAGGATATTTCGAAGGAAATTGAATCATTAATAAAATAAACAGAAGGTTAAAATATGCTGGATTTTAAAGCTCCCGTCTTAGATGATTTGCCTTATATCAGGAAAATCTGCGAGAATTACGGCACTATGGGCTGTGATTTTAATACGGCGAACATCTATATTTGGCGGAATAAATATAATATAAAAATTTGTATATATAACGGCTTTCTTATGCTCGCGTATTTTCGCGGCGGAAAGCCCTGGGGCTACGCCTTTCCCATAGGTCAGGGCGACCCCACCACGGCTATTGCCGAGATTTTTAACGACGCCAGACAGCGTTCGATTGAAGCTAATTTCGTTATGCTGACGGCGGCTCAAAAGCAGAAGCTTGTTGAGATAACAGGTTATAAATTTTCTTTTAAAGAATTATTAGGCGATGAGGATTATATCTATCGCAACTTTGACTTAAGCACGCTCCCGGGAAAACGCTTCCACGCAAAGCGGAATCATATCTCGAAATTTAACCGCGAGTATCCCGACTGGAGCTTCGTGATGATAAATAAGAGCAATAAACGCGACGCTCTGCTTGTCGCGGAGAAATGGTACATAAACAAGAAGCTCAACCCCTACTGTGAGGAGGAGTACAAGGCGATTGACGAAACTCTCAAAAACTACGAGACGCTGAAAATGCACGGCGGTATACTTTATGTGGAAAACACTCCTGTCGCGATGACTATGGGCAGTGAAATCAACCAGACCACATTTGACGTGATTTTTGAGAAAGCGCTCGTCGAGTACGAGGGCGTTTACGCTAAAATAAACAACGAGTTCGTGAAAACCTTAGTCGGCTTTGAGTTTATCAACAGGGAAGAGGATATGGGTATAGAGTCGTTAAGACAGGCGAAGCTCTCGTACCACCCAATCGTTATTCTGAAACGTTACAGCGGGGTTAAAAATGCTAAAGCTTAGAATATCCGAGGAAAGCGATATTAATTCCTTAAAAGAATTATTCAAAAACGTTTTTGAGGAAAATGACGAGGCGTTGGATTTATTCTTTAAAAGAATATTTAAACCCGACATCTGCTACGTCTGTTACGACGGCGATGAGCTCATCGCTATGGTTTACATTATCCCGACCACAATAAACGGCAGAAAAGCGGGCTACCTCTACGCCGCCGCTACAAAGGACGAGTTCAGAGGAGCGGGAGTTATGAAAGGGCTTATCCACTACGCGCTTTCGATTACGGCTCAGGAGGTCTGCGTTACTCTGCCCGCGAGCGATTCGCTGTACGATTATTACAGACGGCTCGGCTTTTTTGAGCTTACCTCAAATACCGCTGAGCTTTCCAGAGAAGAAGTTATGAAGCTTGCGAAGCCCTACGAGGTAGTAGAGCTTGTTGTAACAGGCTACTGCGGTATCAGAAACAGAGTCCTTAAAAATAATTTTCTTTTTTGGAATAATAATTTTATAGATTACGCTTTTGATTACAACGCTCTCTACGGAGCGAAGATTATAAAAAACAATTTCGGCTACGCGATTGCTTACAGTGAAGGCGATGTTTGTAATGTTTCGGAGTTTATCTGCGACGACAAAAACGCGCCCTATATGCTTACGGAACTGCTCACGGAGTTTAAAAGCGAAAAATTCAGATTCCACCTTTCGCCGAATCAGAAGTTTATCGCTTCAAAACCCGAAAGGTACGCTATGATGAAGTCGATTACAGGCTATAAGCCCGAAACGGTTTACCTGGGGCTTGCGCTTGACTGAGAAATTTGTAATTGATTCTATAATAATACAGAAAGGGAAGTACACGTTATCAGCGATAATACGCTGACGTGGAAGAATAAAAATATGATTTATTTGATGTTGGCTGACGGATTTGAAGTTACGGAAGCGCTTACTACGGTTGACGTATTAAGACGCGCCAAGCTCGAGCTCCTTACGGTAGGAGTAACGGGCAGAACTGTTACCGCTTCCTGCGGTATTAAGGTCGAGGCTGATATTATGCCCGACGAGGTTGAGCTCGACCGCCTTGACGCGGTTATCCTCCCCGGAGGACTTGACGGCACAAGAAACCTCGGAAAATCAGAATTTGTGAGCTCAGTGCTCGATTACGCGGTTGAGAACGATAAATATACCTGCGCTATCTGCGCCGCTCCCTCAATTTTAGCCAAAAAGGGAATCTTAGACGGCAAAAACGCCACCTGCTTCCCCGGATGTGAGGTTTCTGAGGACAAGGTTAATTATACGGGAGAGCCCGCGGTTTGCGACGGTAAGGCAATAACAGGCAAGGGCGCGGGCTGTACGATTCATTTCGGTCTTTTGATTGCCGAGAAAATGGCGGGCAAAGAGGTTTCCGACCACGTTAAAGCTACGATGCAATGCCCGTAAAAAACCTTCGCCAAAGGAAAAGCGAGCTCCGTTCAAGATACAAAAAGCTCAGGGAGAGTTTTGACCCGAATAAGAAAAAACAGCTCGACAGCGCGATTACGCGGAGGCTTTTAGACCTTGACGAATACAAAAACGCCGAGTCTGTTTTCGCGTTTATTTCCAAGGATATCGAGGTCGATACCGAAGCGATAATCGCTGACGCTTTTAAAAGCGGGAAAAGAGTCGCCGTTCCATTGTGCGAGCCCGAAACCGCGACGATTGAGTTCTACTATATAAAAAGCCGCGGCGACTTAAAGGCGGGTTATTACGGGCTTATGGAGCCCGACACCGACAAGTGTGAAAAAGCCGATACCGCGCCGATTATGATTGTACCCGGGCTGGTATTCGACAGAAGCGGTTATCGTCTGGGCTTCGGAAAGGGCTATTACGACAGATATCTCGCCGACTTTAAGGGCGTTACTATCGGAGTTTGCTATTCAGAAGCTATAGAAAACGAGCTGCCGCTCGGGCGCTATGACCGTCCGATTGACCTCGTTGTCACCGATAAGTATATTATTCATACAAGCTAAAGGGGAGAATTATGGATTACGAAAATAATTCTTACGAAGAAAAAGAACAGCGGGAAGTAAACGAACGCCGACAAAAGAAGGTCCAGAACTTCCACCTGCATATAAAGGACGACGACCTCGCCGTGGGCGAGAATTATCTCGAGCACGACAACTACGACGACGAAAGCCACAAGACGCTTAATTCGTTTTCGGGCGACGACGTGCGCGAGCAAATGGAGCGCAATTCCCGACATCTTCGCAAGCGTGAGAAGCGTGAGGAAAAGCGTCAGCTGAAATACGCCGATTTGCAGAACAGACGGCGTTTCCGCCTTATCTGGTGGAGCTCTGTAGCGCTTGTTGGAATAATGCTTTCAATGTTCCTTTTGGTGGGCGTTAACGATATGCTCGCTATGAACCGTTCGGAGGAGAACAAGGTTACTGTGGATATCCCCGAAAACCCGACCTTATCCGACGTTTCCAAGGCGCTGTGGAGCAAGGGCGTTATAAAAGAGGAGAACTTCTTCAACTTTTACGCGATAATCACAAAGAACGCCGACGATTTTACCCAGGGCACCTTCGAGATGAAAACGAATATGGACTACGAGGCGATTGTAAATTATTTACAGTCTATGTCTAACCGTACCGATACCATAAAGGTGACTGTCACCGAGGGTATGAACGTGCGTGAAATCGCGAGAATGCTGGTTAATAAGGACGTAATCCCCAACGCCGAGGGCTTTTTGAAGCTTTGCAAGTCCAATTATTTTGACGAGGATTACGAATTTATCAAAAATATCAAAAACGCGGACAAGCGTTATTATAAGCTTGAGGGATATCTTTTCCCCGATACCTACGAGTGCTACCATAACGAGGACCCCAAGCTCACTATTACGAGAATGCTCAACGACTACGAGTCTAGAATATACGAGAATCAGAACGTTGAGGGCTACAAAAAAGCGATAAACGTCAAGAAGCTGTCTAAGGAGAGTAAGTATTCACTCCAGCAGATTCTTACTATGGCGTCGATAATTCAGGCTGAGGCGGCTAATAAGAGCGATATGTATAAAATCAGCTCAATACTCCACAACCGTCTTGAGGCGAATATTAATGTCGGCGTAAGAAAGCTCAGTCTTGACTCTACAAAATACTATCCCTACAGAAGCAAAAAGGCTGTGCCCAAGGCTTTAAGAAAGACGTTTAAGAGCAAGTACGATACATACAATATTTTAGGACTTCCCCCGGGACCGATTTGTAACCCCGGAATGGAAGCGATTATGGCGGCGATTTATCCCGACGACACCGATTATCTCTACTTCTGCCACGCTAAGGACGGTACGCCGTACTACGCCTCGACTCTCTCAGAGCATAACTATCATCTGAGTGTAGTCGGAAGCTGAAAAACTGATAACAATTAATAAGTTAGGGTGTTAAATATCAATATAAAACCTGAAATACTGTCGCCCGCGGGTGACTTTGAGTGTTTACAATCGGCGGTGAAATTCGGAGCCGACGCCGTTTATCTGGCGGGCAAGCAGTTCGGAATGAGAACCGCCTCGGCGAATTTCGATAACGACAGTCTTGTAAAAGCCTGCGAGTTCGCCCACAAAAACGGCGTAAGGGTTCACGTAACCTGCAATACCCTGCCGAGAGAATATGAGCTTTCACAGCTTCCCGGGTTTCTTCAGTTCGCGCAGGAAGCGGGAGTCGACGCGTTTATTATAGCCGACGTAGGCGTTATGGAGCTCGCGAAAAAGCACGCTCCGAAGGTCGCGCTTCACGTTTCGACTCAGGCGGGAATTACAAACCACCTAACCGCTGAAACGCTGTATAATATGGGCGCGTCGAGAGTAGTGCTTGCTAGAGAGCTCAGCCTTGAGGAAATCGCTTCTTTAAGGGCGAAAACGCCGAGCGAGCTGGAGATCGAAGCCTTTGTGCACGGCGCTATGTGCGTTTCGTTCTCGGGCAGATGTCTTATTTCGAGCTATATGACGGGACGCGACGCCAACCGCGGCGACTGCGCCCAGCCCTGCAGGTGGAAGTATCATTTGTTTGAGCAGAACCGTGAGGGACAGTTTTTCCCCGTCGAGGAAACCGACCAGGGAACGTTCCTCTATAATTCGCGCGATTTGTGTATGATAGAGCATATTCCCGAGCTTGTTAAGGCGGGAATAACGAGCCTGAAAATCGAGGGCAGAGCGAAATCGAGTTATTATACCTCGGTCGTTACAAACGCCTATCGGCACGCCGTTGACGAGTATATGAAAAATCCCGAGGGCTTTGTGCTTCCCGACTGGATAAAAGAGGAAACCGAGAAAATCAGCCACAGGGAATATAACACGGGCTTTTACTTCGGGACAGAGCCCGGGCAGGTCACAGACAACGGCGGTTATATAAGACGCTACGACGTTGTCGCGTTCTGTGAGGACAGTGACGGCGACACAGCGGAAATAACCCAGAGAAACAAGTTTTACAGGGGCGATACGCTTGATGTGCTTCCGCCGAGCGGTATTCCTTTTAATACCGTCTGCTTAAAGCTTCTAAACGAGAACGGCGAGGAAGTTGAAAGCGCTCCGCACGCTATGGAAAAGCTCAGTATGACGACCGATAAACCCGTGCCGAAGGGCAGCGTTTTGAGAAAAGCCAGAGAAAATACTAAAGCTTAGTAAAAAAGCACGATATAAACGTAGTTTTGCAGTTTGTCCGCTCAGCTGCGCGATATGCGCGCGAGCGATTAATATACGAAATAATTTAACGAGGAGAATCAAAAATGGAATGGACAGGTCTTAATGAATTAAGGGAGAAATTTTTATCGTTTATGGAAAGCAAGGGGTGTTTAAGACTTCCCTCGTTCTCTCTTATTCCTAAGAACGACAACAGCCTGCTGCTTATCAACAGCGGTATGGCTCCGATGAAAAAATACTTTACGGGCGAGATTACTCCCCCTAAAACAAGGGTTACCACATGCCAGAAATGTATCCGTACCCCCGATATCGAGGAGGTCGGCAAAACCGACCGTCACGGTACATATTTCGAGATGCTCGGTAACTTTTCTTTCGGAGATTATTTCAAGAAAGAGGCAACTTCCTGGGCGTGGGAATTCTTTACCGAGGTTTTAAAAATTCCAAAGGAAAAGCTTTATATATCCGTTTATCAGGACGACGACGAGGCTTACGATATCTGGACAAAGCTTGTGGGCGTAGAGGAAAGCCATATGGTACGCCTCGGAAAAGCCGATAACTTCTGGGAGCACGGCAGCGGTCCGTGCGGTCCCTGCTCGGAAATTTACTACGACAGAGGAGAGGAGCACGGCTGCGGAAAGCCCGACTGTAAGGTAGGCTGCGACTGCGACCGTTATATGGAGGTCTGGAACCTCGTATTTACTCAGTTCGATAACGACGGAAAGAATAATTACACTCCGCTTGAGCATCCCAATATCGACACGGGTATGGGACTTGAGCGTCTTGCGTGCGTAATGCAGAATGTCGACAACCTTTTCCTTGTCGACACCGTTCAGAATATAATGAAGCATATAAGCGAGATTGTCGGCGTTAAATACGGCGAGAGCGACAAGAAGGATATTTCGCTGCGCGTTATTACCGACCATATCCGCTCGACTACGTTTATGATATCCGACGGCGTTATGCCCTCGAACGAGGGCAGAGGATACGTTCTGCGCCGTCTGTTAAGACGCGCCGCGCGTCACGGCAGGCTTTTAGGCTACACAAAGCCGTTCCTTTATAAGGTTTGCGCTACGGTTATCAAGGAAAACGAGTCGGCTTACCCCGAGCTCAGGGAGAAGCAGGATTTTATCACGAAGCTTATCAAGGTTGAGGAGGAAAACTTCGCCCGTACAATCGACCAGGGCTTAGAGCTTCTCAACTCTATCATAGACAAGGCGGACAAGGAAATCTCGGGCGAGGACGCGTTCAAGCTCAACGATACTTTCGGTTTCCCGATTGACTTAACAAAGGAAATCGCGAAGGAATCGGGCATTGAAGTTAATGTCGAGCGCTTTAAGCAGCTTCTCTCGGAGCAGAAAACGAGAAGCCGTAAGGCGAGAAAGAACGCGGGCGCTGACGCGTGGATTTCCGAGAGCACCGATTTATCCGATATTAATGAAACCGTATTTACAGGCTACACCGATACTGAAGCCGAGGCTGAGGTTTTGGCTATCGTACGTGACGGCGAGCGTGTTGAACTCGTTTCCGAGGGCGAGAGCGCCATTGTAGTAGCGGACAAGACTCCGTTCTACGCCGAGTCGGGCGGACAGGTCGGCGATACGGGCGAAATCAAAGCCCAAAACGCTGAGCTCAGCGTTGATAATACAACCAAGGACAGAGGAGTTTTCCTCCACGCCGTTACGGTAAAGAGCGGCGCGCTCGCGGTAGGCGACAAAATAAAGCTTAGTATCGACGTTGAGCGACGTGAGAATATCCGCCGTAATCATACAGGCGCTCACCTTTTGCAGGCGGCTTTACGCGAGGTTCTGGGAACTCACGTTGAACAGGCGGGACAGCTTGTAAACGAGGATATGCTCCGTTTCGATTTTACTCATTTTGAGGCTATGACCGCTAAGGAGCTTATCGAGGTTGAAAAGCTCGTAAACAAAAAAATTCTCGAGGGTATAGATGTTATTACAAAAGAAATGCCTATAGAGGAAGCCAAGAAAATGGGCGCTATGGCGCTGTTCGGCGAGAAGTACGGCGACGTCGTAAGAGTAGTAAAGGCGGGCGATTTCTCGACAGAGCTGTGCGGAGGTACTCACGTTGACAACACCTCGAAGCTCGGACTGTTTAAAATCCGCCAGGAAGGTTCGGTAGCCGCGGGCGTAAGAAGAATCGAGGCGCTTACGGGCTTCGGCGTGCTTGAGTATATCAACCGCGCCGTTATGATGATAGGCGAGGCAGCGGGCGCGTTTAAGCTTAACGACCCGAAAAAGCTGTTGGGTGCGGCCGTTAAAACGGTTGAGGAGCTCAAGGCTAAGGATAAGGAAATCGCGGCGCTTAAGAGCAAGCTCGCGCTCGCGAGCATCGAGGGTATTCTCTCGGGAGCGGTTGACGTTAACGGCGTAACTGTTATCGCTTCAAAGGTAAACGACGTTCAGGGTAATCAGCTCAAGGATATGTGCAGTATGTGTATTGACAGAAATCCGAAATCAGTCGTTGTTATCTGCGGAGTGAGCTCGGGTAAGGGCACATTTGCCTGCGCCTGCTCAAAAGAAGCAGTAGCGCTCGGACTTAACGCGGGTAAAATAGTAAAAGCTGTCGCTCAGCTCACGGGCGGTAACGGCGGCGGTAAGCCCGATATGGCTATGGCGGGAGCTAAGGACGCTTCCAAAATAGGCGAGGCGCTGAACGCTGTCAAGAATATCGTAGCCGAAAGCTTATAATAATATAGAATAACATAATCCCCGAGAGGCTCATGCTCTCGGGGACTATTTTAGCGATTTCAGATGATTATTCTATACTGGAATTAAAACATTCGAATTACTTGTAATATTGCACAAACTCAAAAACCTGTTTTTGTGCAATTCTACAAATATTAAACTTTTTTAAAAAATATGAAACTTTTTTCCGTTTTTTTGACACTACACTAGTAGAAGTGATAAGTGAAAAGGTGATAAGCTGTAATCAGCAGTATGAATTACCGACATTTATGCTTTTGAACGACACATTTTTACATTAAATCAAAAAGGAGTGGAGAAAATGAAGTTTAAGAGATTAACGTCTGTTTTATTATCGGGAGTGATGATGATCGGCAGCGCGGCGGTTTTGCCGAGCTATGTAAGCGCGGATGAAAACACCGAGCCTTCAAGGGTAAGCCAACTTGAGGAAGGTAAGGTATACACGGACAGCAGCGGCAAGTATGAATACAAGCTGGCGGTTTATCATATTTACGAAGAATGTCTTGTGGAAAGCAGTTATGTATCCCACGACAGTATACAGATTGTAAAGTATAACGGCGAAAAGATCAGCGGTACATATACGCTTCCTGACGAAATCGACGGCTGCCCTGTAGGCGAGGTTGGAAAAAACGCTTTTAAAAATCAAAGCTTTAATAAGGTTATATTCCATAAAGGAATAAAGCAGATCAACAAAAAGGCGTTTTACAATTGTAAGAAGCTAAAGACCGTAGATTTCAAAGGAACTGAGGCTTACGAGGGCTTGAGCTTTGTGGGCGAGGAAGCTTTCGCGAATTGCATTAAGCTCAGCAAGCTCAGAGTGAATAACAAGCAGGGTATTATTTTTAAAAAGAAGGCGCTTTATAACTGTAAGAATTTAAATACCTTTAATATCGACAGCGATTGCGAGCTGCGTTCAAAGGCGTTGGGCTTTTATCGCGACAAAAAAACGGGGAAGGATAAGCTTGTAAAAGACTTGAAGGTTAAGCTTAACGGGACTGCATTCGACGCGTTAGCTAATACGGAATCATATTTTTATAATTGCGGCGTAACGTGGACGGCAAATATCACTAAAACCGACGGTGTTTACGGACTTTATCGTGAGGGCTATACTTTTAAAATGCTTTATAACGGCGAAAAGCCCAAGAGCATAAAATCCTCCAACAAAAAGGTTATAAGGGTTAAAAACGGAAAGCTTTACTGTTTAAAAACAGGTAAAGCAAAACTAACGTTCACAATGAAAGATAATTCTGAATACGTTTATAAACTGGATGTCGGTTTTATGGGCGGTGACTCCGAATACGGAGATAAGTTTCCCGATGTAGTTTATATCGACAAGTATAAAAACAGGCATAATTACGATAATGACCGCGGGGGAAAGTCGTGCCCCGAATATCTTCCGATAAAAGCAGGAAAGGTTTTAAAGCTTCCTATAGTCGGTAAGGTAAAGAGCATAAAGAACAAATATAAAAGCTCGGATAAAGCGAAGATCATTTCAAATCCCGACGATAAGGTTTTGAGGATAAAGGGGCTTAAAAAAGGAAAAACATCGGTAAAAATCAGGATCAACGGTATAAAAACCATTAAAATAAAGCTTAAAATAAAGTGATAAAAGGAGTGCAAAAAAATGAAAATGAAAAAACTAACATCAATTTTATTGGCAGGTATTATGATTACGGGTAGTGTTCCGCTTACAGC
>CADBSD010000064.1 GCA_902797225.1 uncultured Ruminococcus sp.
AACACGGCCGCCTCTTATAAGAACAACGGAGTGCTCCTGAAGATTGTGACCAACGCCGGGAATATAGGAACTGACTTCGATACCGTTCGAAAGTCTTACTCTGGCAATCTTTCTGAGCGCTGAGTTAGGCTTTTTCGGGGTAGCTGTCTTTACAGCAGTACATACGCCTCTCTTCTGGGGTGAAGTCTGGTTAATCGGACGATTTTTCTGAGAGTTCCATCCCTTTAAAAGAGCAGGTGCCTTTGCCTTCTTTTCAGATACCTGTCTGCCCTTGCGAACAAGCTGGTTAAATGTTGGCATATTTCTCCTCCTTCTTTAAAAATTTTTATTTGACACGGCTGATTGAAACCGTGAAATAAACGAGTTAAAATGCACAATAAACCTTAGTTTTTATCGGCATTTTCGGACATTTTTGATACTTGGATTCGTATACCAACTCACAATATCCGACAATAAATTATTTTACCAAAACACTATGGATTTGTCAAGTATTTTATTTGCCGACAAAAGAAAAACAAAGAGCGCAGAGTTTTTGATTATTCGCTCTACGCTCTCAGGTTTAAAGATATGATTTCATTTCCTCGATATTCGCCTGCTGGGTGCTCATCAGCTTATCAGCCAGGTTGTTGACGATTTTGTTTTTGCCGTTGTACTGGCGTATATGCTGGGCGATTTTACGCACGCCCATAGTGTTGCCCTGAATCATCATCTCGGCGATATGGGAATCTGAGCTGTCGTTTTTCATCTCGTATCTCGTTTTCGCGCTCGCCATAGCGGAAACAAACTTACCTACCTTAGACGGCGAGTAGCCTCTGTGCTTTAAAACGCTGTAGGCGTTGTGGTAAATATGGCCGTACTCGAGATTCTGCGATTGCAGAGCGCTTTTTAAATCCGCGTTAGAGGCGTAAGGCTTAACGTCGCTTATTCCCAGACAGCCCATTTCCGCGTTTTTCATTATCAGCTGCAACATTTCTTCGTCGTTGAGCATTTTTATAACTCCTTTCAATAGTATCATAAGTATTATTAGCGAAATGACTATTGATATACAATTACTTTAGTATTATAATTGTATTAAGGAATAAGAAAGAATTCCAAAGGTGATTTTATGAAATTTAAAAGATATACATTAGGCGAAGAGATATTCAGCTCGGTAACGCACGGAATCGGGACGGTTCTCGCATTGGGCGGAACGGCGGTGCTGATTGTTTTATCGGCTGTTTACAGCGACGCCTGGTCGGTAGTCGGCTCGGCTATATTCGGCGCGAGCCTTATTATTCTATACTGTATGAGCACACTTTATCACTCTATAACCAACGAAAAGGCGAAAAGCTTTTTCAGAATTATGGATCACAACACCATATTTTTCCTTATAGCGGGAACATACACTCCTATTACGATCTCGGTTTTACGCGGAGCGCTCGGCTGGGTTCTGTTCGGAATCGTCTGGGGAGCGGCGATTGTCGGAATCGTTTTCAATTCGATTGACCTCGAAAAATTCCGCAAGCCCTCGGTGGTCTGCTATATCGCTATGGGCTGGGTTATTATCTTCGCGGTAAAACCGCTTATGGACGCGATGAACAGCTTAAGCCTTTGGCTTCTTATAGGAGGCGGAGTTTTTTATACCGTCGGAGTTATTTTTTACGCGATAAAAAAGATTAGGTATTTTCATTCGATATGGCATATTTTCACACTATTCGGAAGCGTGTGCCATTACTTCTCTATACTGTTCGCGATAATCAATTTACCATATTGACAATAACATCGTATATGCAAATCATTTTAGCAACGACCGCATCTTGTGAGGACAGCGGTCGTTATTTTTTTATCGTTACCTTTAGATATTACACAAAAACTTTTCAAAAGTTCTTGACAAGTAAACTTGGCAATGATATAATAATATTGCAAAGTAAACTTGTCAGGAGGTAAAACTATGGACAAAAATGAAATACTCGAAAAAAGTAGACAGGAAAACAAAGGCGAAGACCTTTTTGAGAGAGACGCTATGAATTCCGCTAGTCAGAAAGCCATCGCGGTCGGAGGACTGCTATGTATGTTTTTATCGTTTACCGATATTTTTCTCGGCGGTTCTTTTAACTACACGCTTTGGGGAGTATACCTTTCAATGACCGGAACCACGCTTCTTGTAAAATACCTTCATCTCAGAAAGATTCACGAATTGATTTTCGGTATTATCGAATTGGTATTAGCAATTGCTTTTATCGTGTTACATTTTTTGCGCTTTAACGCAAGGTAAAACAATATGGATAATAAATTAGTTTTAAAAAACAATTTAAAAAAAATCCGCTCAGAGCAGGGACTTTCACAGCAGGCTTTAGCGGATATTGTCGGCGTATCACGCAATACGATAAGCTCAATCGAAACAGGTCAGTTTAACCCTACAGCGAAATTAGCGCTTATATTATGTATAGCGCTTGATAAAAGATTTGAGGATATTTTTTATTTTGAATAAACGCACAAACGTGCTGTCACATTATCGCGACAGCACGTTTTTTATATATTGACTCCAGAGAACATATGTATTATAATCATTAACAAGGAGCTATGCCTTAAACGGAGCGGTTAGCCCTCCTATCGGGAAACTGAGATTCCTGTTTACATATAAGCCTAAGGGCAATATGTATTAGGAGGGGTTGCTATGTACGAAATCATTTTGTACCTAACAATTATTCTCTTAATAATTGTTTTATCGAAAAGATAAGATAAAAAAGAGTAATGACCGCTATTCCCTATAGTGCGGTCATTACTAAACATACTTCACTATTCAGGGCTAACCGTTCATCGGTACAGCTCTGTTTCTATTTTTATTATAGCATAAATTACATAGATGTCAAGTTATTAAAACGCGTACTTAACAAGCTCTAAGCCCGCCGATTATCATAGTTATAATTATTTTAAACTTTACAAAGGCGGCATTGGCTCCAACGGCTCGTTGGTAAATTAAGGAATAATCTCGCCCTCAACGTTGCCCGCAACACCCGCGGCGTTAGCCTCGTCGGTGTCGATATGCATAGCGGGAGCGAACTTCTCGCTTACACGGCAAACAACGTCGCCGAAGATTGTCTCGCGGGCGCCGGGAGTGCCAACCTTAACGGAAACGATCTGCTTCTCCTTAAGTCCCATTTCCTCAGCGTCCTTGGGAGTGAGGTGAATATGTCTTTTCGCTACGATTACGCCGCAGTCGATTTCAACCTCGCCTTTGGGACCTACGAGCTTACATCCCGGTGAGTTATCAACGTCACCTGACTCGCGTACGGGAGGAACGATACCGAGCTTACGCGCGTCGGTAAAGGAAACTTCAATCTGTGTACGGGGACGCTCGGGGCCGAGAATCGACATATTGAGCTCGCCCTTAGGACCTACTACGAGAACCTTTTCAAAGCAGGCGAACTGTCCGGGCTGCGATAAATCCTTTTTGTTTGTGAGCTGAGCGTCCTTTCCGAAAAGAACTTCAAAATCCGCTCTCGATACGTGAAGATGACGAGCGGAGGTTTCAACTAAAATTTTCATTTTGCTAACCACCTAATAAAAAATTCCGCAAAAACGGTCTATAGTTATTTTAACTCATTATAGATTAAATTTCAAGAGGTATAATACAATTAGTAATTCGTAATGCGCAATGCGCAATTATTGGAGGAAACAATGTATACAACTTTCAGTGAATTAAAAGAAAACTGCTTAAACTGCCGAAAATGCGGGCTCTGTGAAACACGCCGAAACGTAGTCGTGGGCGTGGGCAACGAAAACGCCGACGTACTCTTTATCGGAGAAGGCCCCGGGGAAAACGAGGATTTGCAGGGCGAACCGTTCGTAGGACGGGGCGGAAAGCTGCTCGATAAAATGCTGAACGCCGTCGATTTAGACCGAAACAAAAACATCTACATAGCGAATATCGTAAAATGCCGTCCCCCGCGCAACCGCGACCCCAAGCCCGAGGAGCAGGAAATGTGCATAGACTGGCTCAGAAATCAGGTCAAGCTCATAAGCCCGAAAATCATCGTCTGCCTCGGCAGAATATCGGCGCAAAAGCTTATAAAGCCCGACCTCAGAATAACAAAGGAGCACGGATTATTTTTCCAAAAAGGAAAATTCCTTATGATGCCGATGTTCCACCCCGCGGCGATTCTCAGAAATCCGAACCAGAAGCCCGACGCGTTCAACGACTTTTTAATTCTCAGAGAGAAAATAAAAGAAATATGTCCGAACGTTTATTAATTCGCAATTCGCAATGAGCAATGAGCAATTAAATGTCGAGCAAAGTTGGCTGTCTGGGCTCCCGACTTAAACCCGCCGTTGATGAACTTTTGATTTAATCTGAACTTTTCCAAAGGCGGAATTGGCTGTCGGGGCTCCCGACCGGGGCTCTCGACAAAGCATTGATATAATCAACTTCAAAACCGCCGTTGATGAACTTTTGATTTAATCTGAACTTTTCCAAAGGCGGAATCGGCTGTCGGGGCTCCCGACCGGGGCTCCCGACCGATAAGAAAGCGCGCGCGATCAGCGCGTCCGCCTTTCGCTTAGCCATTGCTCGTGCGCGCGTAGCTTGCAACTGAGCAGGCAATACAAATTATTTTTGTGTGATAGGAGTCAGATAAGAAGATAGCTGTTTCAGGTTAATAACTTGAATATTTATACAAGTTTTGAGTAATTTCCTATCACACAAAAAAAGGCTTCCCGAAGGAAGCCTTTAATTATTGTACTGAATTATTCAGTTCTCTTTCTACGTGTTACGAAGTAAACGCCTGCAGCTGAGAGCATTACGCCGAAGAGTACGAAGAGGATTGTATCTTCTTCGCCGTCGGAGCCTGAGCCTGAGCTGTTAGAAGAACCTGAATAGCCGCTGCCTGAGCTGCCGCTTGAGGAAGAAGAAGCGGAGCTTGAGCTTGAGCTTACGTGACCGCCGTTGGAAGCGATCTGCTTAGCCTCGTTCTTAGCCTTATTCTCGTCAATCTTAGCCTCGCTCTTCTTAGCGGGATAAGCCTTAGCGAAAGCGTCCTCGAGCATTTTCTTCATTGTCTTTTCATCTTCGCCTGTCTTCTTGTTAAGAATGTAAGCGTAGATGTCCTGAATCTGGCTTGCGGAATTGATACCGAATCTCGGATAAGCCTTTGCGAGAGCAGCAACAGGCTTTACGAACTTGCTCTTGTAGTAAGTCGGGAGCCAGTCGCCGATAACCTCTGTGCCCTTCTCGTTGGGGCAAAGCTTAGAACCTACGATATTACCGATAGATGTGAAAGCGAGGTGAGGACCGTAGGAACCGCTGTTCTTTGTCCATACAGCCTCGTCAGCCTTTTTCTCGGAGTCAACGGGGTTCTCAATCTTCTTACCTGTGAGCTTTAATGTATCGCCTACGCAAGACTTAGAGAAAGTTGCGTCGTATGTCTGCTGACCGATATTTGTTGAGAAGATAATGCAGTAGTCCTCACCAGCCTGGAGGTCGATGCCTGAAACATCATATGACCAGTTAGTACCTGAACCCTTACATTTCTCTTTCTTACTCTGCCAGGAATAGAAAGCGTCGCTTCCTCTCTTCCAGATGTGGCAATAAACTTCATTGAAGTTCTTCCAGCCGCTTGCGTTGAAGTTGATTGCGTTACCCGCGCCTGAAGCCGCGCTGTTGGTATCCGCGCCTGCGGAATTGTTACTGTCCGCGCCAACGTTTACGTCATTTACGTCAGCAGCGGAAACCGCTACAACCGCAACTGATAAAACCATTACTAAAGCTAACGCGATAGAAATAATCTTTTTCATTGTGAAAATCTCCTTTAAAAAAATAAAATTAAGACATAGTTACACTGCCTTGTTATATTTATTATACAATATTGGTTACAAATTCGCAATAAAAAAAATACCGAAATTCTACGTCAAATTGCACAAAGATTTGGTATATGTATTGTATAACTTTTATAAGGACTTATTTTAAAACAAGAAAGCGCGCATGAGCAGGCAATATTAATTATTCTTTGTGTGATAGGAGTCAGTTAAGATGATAACTGTGTTTGGCCGCTTGATTGAATATATATATAGGGTTGGAGTAAATTCCTATCACATTAAAAATCGGTCGGGAGCATTTCCCGACCGAAGCTGTTTTCCTTATTCTTCCTTTTTTGTTTCTTCTTCCGCGTCTTCCTTAACGAAATGCTTTCTCAGAATTACCACTATTACAATCGCAATAATAACAGCGACAATCGCGAGAATCACAATAATCGTTGTGGCGGGAGTTGAGCCTTCCTGAGTAACCTCAGTCGCGTCCTCATCGCCGTACACGGGTTTCGTTGTGACGCCCGTTACCATTATATGATCCTTGCCCGAGCCGTTTTTAGGCCCTTTGCCGTCGGCATAGTTGATAAACGAACCCTGATACTTGTTGTTAAGATCGGAATCCGTGCTCAGTACGGGAGGCTCGTTTTTAATAACCTTCTTGCCGTTTACGGCGACGTCACAAGTAAAAGTATAATTGTCTATACTTGTCATATCCTTGTCGCCCTTATACAACTCGTTTATAAAATAGGTTATCCTCGTATCAGCATTGCTGATAGCCTTGAACTTAACCTGCATAAGAGTTTTTGTTTTGCTGAAATCAGCGAGATTTGTAACGCTTGTCCAGTTGAAAGCGATTCCGTCGGGGTATTTCGGGTTCTGTACAACGCCCTCCAATTCGGGAAATACAAGAGAATCCTCAACAACGGAAAAAATAGATTTTCCGTAGAAAACATACATCTGCAAGCCCTCGATTTTGTCCTTGCAATCTCCGAGCTTCAGCGTATACGTCACCGTATCGCCCTCTTTAACCTTGAACTTTCCTTTTGACGAATCATTACCCTCCTTGGCGGCAAAAGCCGACACGCTCGACAAAACAATAACAAACGCTGTCATTAAAACAGCGAGAGATATTTTAAGACCTTTTTTCATTACTATATACCCATAGCCTTTCAAAAAATTAATACATTGTTTATTATATACCATTACCCACAAAAATTCAACAACTTTTTATTGTCTTCGTCAAGCGTGAGCGTTCCTGTCTAAAATGTGATATCCCCCTTACCTTTAATGTCCTATGAAGTTTTGGAGACATGGGATAGGTTCTGCTGTAGACTATGTACGTTTTATTCTCTATGAAGTCTTTGATATTTTTATATTTCTTCGTCAAGCGTGAGCGTTCCTGTCTAAAATGTGATATCCCCCTTACCTTTAATGTCCTATGAAGTTTTGGAGACTTGGGATAGGTTCTGCTGTAGACTATGTACGTTTTATTCTCTATGAAGTCTTTGATATTTTTATATTTCTTCGTCAAGCGCGACCGTTCCTATCTTGGAATTTATATCCCCCGTACGTTTTATTTCCTATGAAGTTTCGGAGATATGGGATAGGTTCTGCTGTAGACTATGTACGTTTTATTCTCTATGAAGTCTTTGATAGAGAGGAAATGTTTTTTATCTTTTTTAAAACCCGCCGTTGGTGACGGTTTGACTTTATATTAATTCTTCCAAAGGTGGCTTCGGCTGTCGCGGCTCGCGACTTTTAATTCAGGCTTATTCCCTTTTTGCGATTCCTTACCTGTTTTAAATATCTTTTCAAAAAAATTCGGGACCGCCTGAGCGATCCCGATTAATAATTAATATTTAATTACAGCTTTTCGCAAACTACATTTAAATCGCTCGGAATATCTTCCTCTGCGGCTGAAATAAGAACAACGAAGTTAGCCTCGGAATTTTCGCTTAAATCCTGGAGCCTCTTTGTGAAAGCGTCAAGTCCGCCTACAGCCTCGGGGCAGATTTTAAAAGTAGAGTCGATAAGAATATCCGTAACGTCATAGTTGCCCGCGCAGATTCCGCTTAAGAATCCAAAGAGCATATCATAGCCCTTGATCTGATACTGGTCGGTATCGATAAGACGAGCCTTAGATGTAATATCATAAGTAAGCTTAGCGCCCTTTTCGATAACTACTACGTTACCCTGAGAAGCGGCAACCGCCTCGTTAGCGAGCTGAATAAGCTTTTTTGTTTTTCCTGAACCTTTTTTTCCGATAAGTAAAGTAACCATACTTTTACTCCTCCTTAATTTATACTTTAAAAGATTACCGATTTAACCTAATCTTGCCTCGAGCTCCGCCTTAGCGTCCTCGTAACCCGGCTTACCGAGTAAAGCGAACATGTTCTTCTTGTAGCTTTCAACGCCGGGCTGGTTAAACGGATTAACACCGAGGATATAGCCCGAAATAGCGCAGGCTTTTTCGAGGAAGTAGATTAAGTAGCCGAGGTTTTTCTCGTCCATATCCTCAACGTCGAGCACGATATTCGGAACTCCGCCGTCGTTATGAGCAAGAACGGTACCCTCAAACGCCTTGCGGTTTACAAAGCCCATAGTCTTGCCCGATAAGAAGTTAAGACCGTCAACGTTTGTGGGATCCTCGCCGAGAGTAATCTCTTTTTTACATTTATCAAAAAGAACAACAGTCTCAAACAGATTGCGTCTGCCGTCCTGGATATACTGACCGAGAGAGTGAAGGTCGGTTGAGAAAATAACGCTCGCGGGGAAAATACCCTTCTTATCCTTACCCTCAGACTCGCCGTAGAGCTGCTTAAACCACTCGTTCATAAGAGCGTAAGCGGGCTCGTAGCTTACCATAATCTCCGTGGAATAACCCTTATTATAGAGAATGTTACGGATCGCGGCGTACTTATAACAATCGTTTGTGTTAAGGTCGTCGTTATTAAACTCGTCCTGAGCCTTTTTAGCGCCCGCCATAAGAGCGTCGATATCAGCGCCCGCTACAGCTATGGGAAGAAGTCCAACGGCTGTGAGAACGGAGAAACGTCCGCCTACGTCGTCGGGAACTACGAAGGTTTCGTAGCCTTCCTTGTCGGCAAGCTCCTTTAATGTACCTCTGGCCTTATCCGTTGTACAGTAGATACGATCCTTAGCGCCGTCTTTACCGTACTTTTTCTCGAGCATTTCACGGAATACGCGGAACGCGATAGCGGGCTCGGTAGTCGTACCTGACTTTGAAATCATATTAATAGATACGTCCTTGCCCTCGCAGAGCTCGATAATATCAGCCAAAGCCGAAGAACTGATTGAGTTACCGGTAAAGTAAATCTGCGGAGTATCCTTAGCGAGAGCGTTGTAGTTCGGAGAAGTCAAGAACTCAATAGCCGCTCTTGCGCCGAGGTAAGAACCGCCGATACCGATTACTACGAAAACGTCGGTATCCTTCTTAATCTTTTCGGCGGCTTTTTTAATACGCGCGAATTCTTCCTTATCATAGTTTGTGGGAAGGTCTACCCAGCCGATAAAATCGTTGCCGAGACCTGTGCCGTCGTGGAGAGATTTGTGAGCGTTTTTTACCTGAGCCTCAATGCCCTTGTACTCGTCCTCTCCTACAAAACCAGTTAAATATTTGTCAATTAATTTTGTTGACATATTATTACCCCCTGACTAGATAATACAGTTATCCTGTATAACATATTGATAGATATATTTTATCATAAAACGGGATAGTATGCAACAAAAATTTTAATAAATTTCACAACAGCCCGCAAGCGCCTTTCTACCACTTTATCATATTGCGGTACATTGAGGACAGTACGCTCTGAAAGGTCATTTTCTCAATTGTGTTTTTCGCTGTTATCCTGCACTTTTTCAGCAGTTCTTTTCCCGAGTAATAATTTACCTCTCCTATAGTATCCCCCGCTTTTATCGGCGCTATTAAATCTTTTTTTATTTTACATTCCGTCAGAAGCTTTTCTCCCGCGGCGCGTTTTACAATCATAGTTCCGGGTTTTTCACAACGAAGATATAAAGTATCTTTCATTCCGCCCTTCACCTTAACAGGCTTCTCGGCTTTTTCGGGGAGTGTAAGCTTTTTTACCGTATACTCCGCGAAGCCGTAATCAAGGAGGTTTGCGCAGTCGGCGAAGCGTTTTGTGCCGTTGTCGCACCCTAAAACAACCGCGATAAGCGACAAGCCGTCGCGCTCGGCTGTAGCGCTCATACAACAGCCCGCCTCGTCGGTTGTACCTGTTTTAAGCCCCGTTATGCCGTTGTAGTGCTTTAAGAGCTTATTCGTATTTACAATCTGGGTTTTTCCTCCCCTTAGCTCGTCAATCCAGATAGACGTATAATCGAAAATCTTTTTGTGCTTAACAAGCTCGGCGGACATCAGCGCGACATCATACGCGCAAGTCAGGTGGTCTTTCTCGTCCAGACCGTTGCAATTTTTAAAAGTCGTGCGCTTCATACCGAGCTCCTTGGCTTTTTTGTTCATTTCGGCGACGAAGGTTTTTTCGCTGCCGCAAACCGCCTCCGCCAGAACGACCGCGGCGTCGTTGGCGGAGGCTACGGCTGTGGCTTTTATCAAATCGTCGACGGACATTTTCTCGCCCTCCTCGAGCCAGATATCCGAACCTCCCATTGAGGCGGCGTGAGCCGAGGCGGTGAGAGTATCGCCAAGCTTTATTTTTCCGCTGTCGAGCGCTTCCATAACGAGCAGAAGCGTCATAACCTTGGTAACGGAAGCGCAGGCGCGCCTTTCGTAAGGGTTTTTATCGGAGAGAATCTTTCGGCTTTGGGCTTCGATAAGCACCGCGGACGGAGCGCTGACGTCAACCTTGCTTTCTGCCGATACCGACGCGCAAAACGGTACCGCGAGTATAAAGCAAAGCAGTATTGAAACTATCTTTTTGCACATAATAAAACACCTCGTTCAAGCTTATGAACGAGGCGCGTTTTTTATGATATTCAATTAATAAGACAGACGCTGTGGGCGGAGATTCCCTCGCCGCTGCCCGTAAAGCCGAGCTTTTCCTCGGTAGTCGCCTTTACGCTGACCTGAGAGATATCAACCCCGCAGGCTTCGGCGATATTTTCACGCATAGCATTTATAAAATCCTTGAGCTTAGGCTTCTGGGCGATAACGGTTGAGTCGATATTCTCGATTTTATAACCGTTCTTCTCAAGCACGCGGCAGACCTCTCTCAAAAGCTTAATACTGTCCGCTCCCTTAAAGCGCTCGTCGGTATCGGGGAAAAGCTTTCCGATGTCGCCGAGAGCCGCCGCTCCGAGCAAAGCGTCCATTACAGCGTGCACAAGAACGTCCGCGTCACTGTGACCTAAAAGTCCTTTTTCGTATGGAATATCTACGCCGCCGAGGATAAGCTTTCGCCCCTCGACCAGCTTATGTACGTCATATCCGTGACCAATACGCATTTTTTCAATCCTTTCGAAAACAGTTTTCAGTTGTCTAAAAAGCTCTCGGCTACAGCGATGTCACTGCGCGTGGTGAGCTTTATATTCGTTTCGCTGCCGATTATAATCTGCACCTTTTCGCCCAGGCTTTCGACGAGCTTACAGTCGTCGGTTACGGGCTCGTTGTTTTTAACGGCGTTTTCGAGCGCCCTAAGGTAGAGTTTCTTCTCGAACACCTGCGGAGTCTGGACAGCCCTCAACGTACTTCTCACGGGAGTTGAGATTATCTCGTCTTTGTCGTTTACGACCTTAATCGTATCGGTAACGGGCGTGCCGAGCGCCGCGGCGTTATTTATGAGGGCGCTTTTTACAACCCTTTCGATATCCTCTCCCGAAATAAGCGGACGAGCGCCGTCGTGAATCGCGAAGTGGGTGGTTTTTTCGTCGCAGGCTTTTATCCCGTTTTCGACGCTTTCGTACCTTTCCGCTCCGCCGTTTACGAGAGCCCTTACCTTTTTATAGCCTTTTTCGGCTACTATTTTTTCTATTTCTTTTTTATCAGCCTCGCGGCATACCACCACAACGCTGTCGATTATTTTTGAGCTTTCAAACGCCTTAAGCGTGCGAGAAATAACGGGCTCGCCGCAAAGGTCGATAAACTGCTTGCTTATTTCAAGCCCCATTCTTGTCGAGTTGCCCGCGGCTACTATAACCGCGCTTACAAAAACCTTATCCATAATTATGAAAACAGAGACTTGATAAAAGCCATAATAGAATCTGTTCCGTAAATCGCAAGCGCTAAAAAGATAATAAAAAGAATCGCGCTCATAATTCTTACGGTTGTGCGCTTTGAGCGGGACATTTCCTCGAACTCCTCTATACCGTCGTCAAATTCTTCGTTTACAACCTCAGCTCCCTCGGGCGTGATAGCGCCTATGCCGACAGCGACGTCGTAGGCTTTTTCGTACAGCTCAAAAGGCACGAGGATATCGAACTCGTCAAAATCCATACCCGTAACAAGTTGGGAGCTGGCGCTTACCATATGACGGGTGTAAACGCTGGGAATACCGCTGTCTTGAAGCGCCGCCTGAACGCGGTCGCGCTCTATTACATCGCCCGAGCAGAGATAAACCGAAACGCCCTCGTCCTCAACGGTTTTGAGCGCCTTTCGCTTACAATCCGCGCGGGTGCAGTTTGTATCCTCATCGTTGTATAATCTTTTGCATTTAGGACAGTATTTCATAAATATATCCCCCTTTGTATAACTTCATTATAACAAAGAGGGAATACTATTTCAAGTATTTAAGCTTCGAGGGCTTTAACTGAATATCGGCTGAGGTTGTACACCTTTGAGCACGCTTTCAACGCATTCGGGCAAAAGCTCAAAGCTTCCGACGAGAGATTTCGGCTTGTTTACGCAGTCGTCCTGTCTCATCGGAACAAAATAGATATTTTTAGTATTGAGAAGCCGTCCTATGTTCTGGGCGGAAGCTCCCAGAGCGTCGTTTGTCGCGGGACAAAGGAGCACGGGACGGCAGATTCTCAGGTGCGATTTTACAGCCATTGTCACCGAGGTGTCGGTTATGCCGTTAGAAAGCTTGGCGAGGGTGTTGCCCGTGCAGGGCGCTACCACCACCAAATCGCACAGCTTTTCGGGCCCTATGGGCTCAGTTTCAGCGATTGAGCTGAGCGCCTTGTTGCCCGTAATTTTTTCTATCTTATTTATAAAATCCACAGCCGAGCCGAACCGTGTATCGGTACTGTAGGCGGTCTCGGACATAATGGGAATAATATTGTAGTTTTCTTTAAGCCTTTTCAGTTCGGCTATCGCTTTTGAAAAGGTACAAAAAGAACCGCACATAGCAAATCCTATCGTCGTTTTCACAGGCTTTCCTCCCTGAGAATTGTTAATACGGTATCCGCTATGATTTCTCCCGCGCTCGCGGGCGAATACTGCCCGGGCAAGCCCGACGCCATAAACGCCGTAAAACCGAGCTTCTGAGCCGCGTCAAAATCCACTCCCCCCGGGTACGAAGCCAAGTCGATAATCAGAACACTGTTTTGGCTGTTCTTTAAAATTTCCGAGTTTATTACCTCGCCGTCGGCTGTGTTGAAAACAATATCGAAGCCGTCGAGAGATTTTATATCCGAGGTTATTACGGGACGGTTGCCGTCGGCTTTAATATAAGCGCGCTTAAAGCTTTCGCGGCTCGCGACGCTGACCTCAGCGCCTAGCGCTCTGAGCGCTCTTGACAGCACTTTCCCGATTCTGCCGTAACCGATTACAAGCACACGGGAGGAGCAGAGTGTTTTTTCGAAGCCTTTTATCGCGACGCACAACGCTCCCTCGACAGTCGGCACGGCGTTTAATACGGCGAAATCCTCACGCTTTAGCAAATCGTAAGCCTCAACGCCCTTGAGAGAATTTGCCCTGCCCATAAAAACGGGCTTTTCCCTTAGATGATCCCTAAGCCTGCCGTCTATTTTTATTTCTTTATCAGAAAAATAACAAGGTATACGGTCGCCCTTGACACCTGTTACAGGCAGAATATAAGCGTCCGCTGCGCTGAGCGCGGTATCTAAATCGACAAGCTTAAGATGTCCGTAGCTTTCGAGCAAATCGAAGCCCGCGAGCAAAACCTTAAAGCCTTTATTATAAAGCGCGTCAGCGCAGAAAAGCTGGCGTTTATCTCCGCCGAGAAGCGCGATAGTATTACATTTCATAGGAACACCTGATTTCGTAAAAACGATTTCTGTATATACTATGCGTTACGCGGAAATAAGTTCGCCTCCCTGACGCGAACAGGCGCGGCGTTTTAAACCGCGCCGCGCCTTAAGTATTATTTTTCAATCGAGTCCGTTTTATAAATGAAATCGACCTTGCCGTCCATATCGGAATTTATTCCGCTGAAGGACTTGTAGTTGGAGCTTACCTTTGAAATCGCCTTAAGTCTGTTGACAAGTCCCTTTACGTCGCCGTCAACCGCTTTAACGAGGGTTTTGACACCCTGCTCCTTATAGGTTTTAAGCCCTGAGTTAAGCGAAAGCGAACCGTCCTTGAGCTTTTTCACACCGCTGACGAGCGCCTTTGAACCGCCCGAGAGCTTATTGAGTCCGCTTAAGAGAGCGTCAGCGCCGGCCGAAAGGGATTTTGTACCCTTGGCAAGCTGTTTTGTACCTTTTTTCAGAGTTTTCGTACCCTTTTTAAGCGTACCCGCTCCGCTTGAAATCTGTTTTGAGCCCGTACTGAGCTTATCCGCTCCCGATTTAGCGGTATCCACGCCCGCTGTATAGTTCTTGACTCCCTGATAGAATTTGTTATAGGAATCGAGCTGAGTCTTGAGCTTGGAAATCGCGGAAGCTCCCGCTTTTCCTTTTTCTACGCCCTCTTTAATCTGCTTTAAAACAGCCTCGCTCTTCATATTTTCGTCAATAAGCTTCTGAATCTGCTCCTCGGTTTTCTTGGAAATCGTAGACTGAATGGCGTCGCTCTGCATCTGCTGATTAACTCCTGCCTCGACCTTTGCCTGAACCTCGGCGCTGACTTTACCAGCTGAAACCGCCTGAGTGTATTCATCTGCGCTCATATTAAGACCAGCCGCTTTTAATACGCCTTCCAAAACCTGCTGTCTTACAGCCGCCTCAACCTGGGATTTTATCAGGCTTTCCTGAGCTCTTACGGTTTTTGTCACCGTGTCGAGCGCGGTGTTGTAGGCGAGCTTTGAGAGCGCGTCGTCGGAAAGCGAAGCCTCTATCTTCGAAAGAACCGTCGAGTAGTTTTCGATTGTTAGCTTTTCGGCTTCTATTCCCGCCGCGGCAATCTGAGCGTCGGCGGTCGAAAGCAGTGTTTCGAATACCTGCTTAGCTCCCGAGTTCAGCGTCGAGCTGTTTGAGGAAAGCTCTCCCAGTCCGCTCGCGAGCTGAGTTACGCCGTTTTGCAGAGTTGAAATTCCGACCTTAAGGCTTCCCGCTCCCTTGTCAAGCTTTGACGCTCCTTTATCGAGCTTTGACGCTCCGCTTTTCAGCTTATCTGCTCCGCCCGAAAGCTGTTTCGCTCCGTTCGCGAGAGTTTTTACGCCTGAAATAAGAGTATCGGATTTGCTCAGGAGCGTTGAAAGTCCGCCGTAGAGCTTGGACGAGCCGTCTATAAGCTTGTCTGTTGCGTCGGTGAGCTTGTTGAGCTTTTTGTCGAGCTCGTCGATTTTCTCGTCGGCTTTGGAGAAATCTAAATCGCTGAAAACGTCGTTTGTAGCGAGAGTCATTGTCGTAGTAAGTTTAAAATCCTTTACGTCGGCTTTGATTTCAACGTAGTTCGGGAACTCAATTTCGTCTGTGTTAAGGTCTAAATCCTCCTCGAGTCCCGGTGTCGCGAAGCCCGCTACAATCGTGTGGCTTCCGTCGTTTATAACCTTGCCGTTATTTACCTCGACGTTGGAGAATTTTTCGTTGTCGAGCATCATACCCGTAAGCATAACGAACGGTACGTAAATTCTTGTTTTTTTGCCGTTGACCACTACGTTCTCATACTGATTGTTTTTGTAGTCGAAGCGAATCGATACCCTTCCGCTTTTGCCCGCGAGCTCATCGGGAGAAATCGCTTTACCGTCAAGGCGGTAGCTTACCGACATATCGACGGGGATATCCTTTTTCGAGGTTCCCTGGTAGTAGATATCGCTTCCCTTGGCGTCCCAAACGAGCATATCGTCGCCGTTTATTGTGTATTTCTCGTCGCCCTTAAGATTCTTTATATCCTTTAAGTCGGATTTGTCGTTAATCTTATCCGTCTTGGCGGCGTTTTTAATCCAGTCGCTTACAATGATTTTGTCGGGCTTTCCGTTAGCGTCGGCGATAACGTAAACGGTTTCCTCTTTGGAGAGCTTCTTTCCGCTTGAAGAAGCGGTTGAAGCTTTGCTCTCAGCTCCCGCCGAGTAAGCGGCAGCCGCGGTAACGCCGCAGATAATCGTCATACATAAGCAAAGGCTTAATATTTTAGGTAAGTATTTGGAAATAGTTTTCATATCAGTTACCTCCCGTTTTCTTAGGTAAAAATCCAATAGTCGTTTTCGCGATAATCTTATCAAACAGCATAAACATCGCGGGAAGAATAAGAATTACGCAAAGCATACTTATTATCGCGCCTCTCGCCATAAGCAAACACAGCGAGGCTATCATATCGACGTCGGAATAAACCGATACTCCGAACGTCGCCGCGAACAGTCCCAGCGCGCTGACGAGAACCGAGGGTATCGAGGTCGAAAGCGCCGTTATTACCGAGGCTTTTTTATCGTTGCCCAAAGAACGTTCCTTTTTATAGCGCGTGGTCATAAGTATAGCGTAGTCTACCGTAGCTCCGAGCTGGATTGTACTTATACATATCGGCGCGATAAACGGCAGGCTGGTTCCGAGATAATGCGGAAGTCCGAGATTAATAAATATCGCGAGCTCAATAACCGCTACGAGTATAACGGGAAGCGAGATACTCTTTTCCACAAAAAGAACAATTATGAAAATCGCTATTATCGAGATAATATTTACTACGCGGAAATCGACGTTCGTTACGTCTATCATATCGTTTACGCAGGAGGCTTCTCCGATTAAAAGCCCCTTGCTGTCGTACTTTTTAATAATGCTCTTCAGAGATTTTATCTGGTCGGAAACCTCGTCGGTGGCGGGCTTGTACTCGGAGTTAATAAGCATAAGCTCCCATTTATCGCTCTTTAGAACCTCGGTTATCGACTCTGGTATCATTTCCTCGGGAACTCTCGTTCCTATCAGGCTTTTCATACCGAGGACATATTTTACGCCCTTGACCTTTTTCAGCTCAGATGTCATATCGTAGCCCTTTTTTCTGTCGAGCTTCGAGTCGGTAAGAACCATATGGGTTGTGCCTATTCCGAAATCCTCCTCGAGCTTGGTGTTGGCTATTACGTTAGCCATATCGTCGGGAAGACTTTGAGAAATATTGTAGTAAACCTCGTTATTGGTTTCTCTGTAGCCGTAAAGCGCGGGACCGAGAACCACGAGGAAAACAACGAGAAATACGGGGAAAACCTTTACAACACCCGAGGCGAGCTTCTTTGTGCTCGGAATTAACGAGCGGTGGGAGGTTTTTTCGAGCGCCTTGTCAAATACGAGGATAATCGCGGGAAGCGTTGTTACACAGCCTACCACGCCTAAAAGCACGCCCTTTGCCATTACGATACCGAGGTCGCGTCCTAAGGTAAAGCTCATAAAGCACAAGGCGATAAAGCCCGCTATTGTCGTTATGGAGCTTCCGAAAACGGAAAGCACCGTTTCGTTAATGGCTCTAGCCATAGCCTCCTTATGGTCGGAAATCAACTTTTTCTGTTCCTCGTAGCTGTGCCAGAGGAAAATAGAATAGTCCATTGTAACCGCAAGCTGCAAAACAGCGGCAAGCGCCTTTGTAATATAGGAAATCTCGCCGAGGAAATAGTTAGTACCCATATTGAGAAGTATCGACATTCCTATGCTCACAAGGAAGATAAACGGGATAATGTAGCTGTCCATAAACAGCATCATAACGACAACCGCCATAATAACGGCTATTCCCACATATATGGCTTCTTCCTTTTCGGCGAGCTCTCTCATATCCGCGACCATAGCCGACATACCCGAAACGAAGCACTGCTTGCCCGCTATGCTTCTGATTTCGTTTATCGCGTCCATTGTTTCGTCAGCCGAGGTGGAGCTGTCGAAGAATACGGCTATCATCGTTGAGTCGCCCGAGTTAAAGGCGTTCTTGATATCCTCGGGAAGCAATTCCATAGGAACTCTCGAACCCGCCACGTCCTCATACCACAATACGGTATCGACGTGGTCAACCTTTTTGATTTTCTGCTCAAGCTTAACGACGTCCTTGTCGTCCATATTCTCAACGATTACAAACGAAAAAGCTCCTTTTCCGAAATCGTCCATAAGATAACCCTGACCTTTTACCGTGTCGAGGTTTTCGGGAAGATAGTTGAGCATATCGTAGTTAACGCGCGTAAAAATCATTCCCAGCGCCGACGGAATCATCAGCGCCAGCGCGATTATGAGAATCGGAATACGCGCCTTTACGATAGCTTTTCCGAACTTCATAGTTTCTCCCTCCGTTTTAGCGGGGTTAGGATTACTCCTGCTACCCTGATATAGTTTTAATACAATTAAAAGTATATAAATCTTCTAAAGAATTTAAAATAGCTAATGAATTTTTCGTGTCTGATTTTTAGACACTCAGAGCTTTGTGCCTAAAAAGAAACCAAAAGAAAAGACAAGCCGAACTCGGCCTGTCTCAAAAAACGCGCTGCCGCGTACTATTTAGCTTTTCCTCTTTCAAGCGCCTTTTCCATAGAGCCTTCGAAAAGCTCGCAGATTATTCTAAGCTTGTCCTGCAGCTCGTACTGCATACCGCCCGAAAGCCAGTCAATCACTATACCCATTAAAAGGCATTTATAATAATGTATAATCGCCTCTTTGTTCACCTTTGAGGTATTGTAATTAAGCGCTTTTTTCTCTACATAGGAGGAAATCTCCTTTTCCGTAATGCGCTCAAGATAGGTTTCGAACATTTCGCGGCTGGCGGATTTATGGATATGATAAACCGCGGTTTTGTTTTCGATAGCGAAATCGACCGCGTGTATAAGAAGCTCGTATAGCGAGGCGTTCTCGCCGTCGCTGATTATGATTTCCGCCTGTTCCGTCAGAACGACCTCGAGCAGAGCGGGAATGTCCGTATAATGATAATAAAATGTATTGCGGTTGATTCCGCATTTTTCGGAAATATCCTTAACCGTAATCTTATTAAGCGGTTTTTCGTTAAGAAGCGTAATAAAAGTTTCCTTTATCGCTTTTTCAGTAAAATTCGCCATAAACCACACCTCTTTTACATTATAACTCAAACGCGCGATTATTTCAAGAAAAAAGCCCGCCCGAAAATCGGGCGGACTCACACTGTCAGCGGTTTATGGGATTCTTATGGAATCAATGTATAAGTTTGTATAAGTTTGTAATTAAAAATGGGTTTTTGTTGAAAATCAGTTCATTGGATTTTGTCCCATACCTGGAAAACCGCCGTTCATCATCGGTGAATGTGGCATACCTCCCAAGGCTCTGACAGCAAATTCGGTTATCGCGATTTGAGCTCCCGCGAAAGATACGGCGATTATTATTGTGCCTATCACGAAAATCAGAATTCTGTGTGTGTCGCTGAAGCTCTCTTTGAAGCCTCTTTTATTAAAGCGGGATATGACAAGATACATAACAAGCGAGGCGATTATAAGCGAATCGGCGCAAACAGCTCCGTATTTTATAACGCTCAGAACGACATTATTATCGCAGCTTTTATCCTGCTTAAATCCGCCGTTGCCGTTTTGGTTATCGGGTTGGAAACCGCCTTGATTATTCTGTCCGTTCTGATTCCCCTGTCCCGCGCGGTTGTCCTGACCGTTTTGGTTATTCGGGGATTGGTTGTTCTGTCCGTTTTGATTGGAATTATTATCGGGCGGTGTATTTTGGTTGTTATCTGACGGAGCGTTTTGATTATTCTCGGAATTGTTGTTGTCGCTGTTTTTATCCGAGTTATTCGAGCTTTTGTCGTCGGGCTTTGTATCATTTGTATCTTTATCCGACCGCGAACCGTTTTGGTTACTGAGATTTCCCTGATCGTCGGGGACAAAGCCGCTGCCGTTTTGGGAATCTCTGTTATTTTGCGGAGTCTGCGCCAGCTGGTTGTTATTATCGGAGTTTGGCGCGTTTTGTGAGTTCCGCGATATTATTCCGCTTGCGGAAAGCGACGGCGGAGCTTTACTCTCTCCGACGAAGTTCATCGTAAAAACCGACGCCCCCGCGAATATCGCAATCAATCCTATCATTACCGTATTCTTTATAATTCGTCTTTTACTCATTTGAGATCATCTCCCTTTGTTGTTATGGCTTAAGTATATTCCGCCATAATGAATGAGAAATGATATTAAAATGAAATAATAATGAAAGATTGTGAAAAAATGTGAAAGGCTTTTGAAAATTTTTTCAGCTTTAAAACATCCATATATAATGAAAAAGGATTGCTCCCGCAGGAACAATCCTTCTGTTTTCGTAGTTATTATTTAGCGAAATCAACCGCTCTGGCTTCGCGGATAATGTTAACCTTAATCTGACCGGGATACTCGAGGTCCTCCTCGATTTTCTTGCAGATTTCTCTGGCGAGCGGTATCATACGCTCGTCGTTAACGATTTCAGGCTTAACCATAATACGGATTTCACGACCCGCCTGTATAGCGTAGGAGTTTTCAACGCCCTTAAACGAGGAAGCGACCTCCTCGAGCTTCTGGAGTCGTTTGATATAGTTTTCAAGGTTTTCGCGTCTTGCTCCGGGACGAGCCGCCGAAATAGCGTCTGCCGCCTGAACGATACAGGCAACGACCGTTTTGGCTTCAACGTCGCCGTGGTGAGCCTGGATAGCGTGGATAACAGCGTCGCTTTCCTTAAACTTGCGAGCCGCCTCAACGCCGAGTTCAACGTGGCTGCCTTCCATTTCGTGGTCGAGCGCCTTACCGATATCGTGTAAAAGTCCCGCGCGTTTAGCGACTGTGGGATCCATACCGAGCTCGGAAGCGATCATTCCCGAAATATAAGCGACCTCTAAACTGTGGTCAAGAACATTCTGTCCGTAGCTTGTACGATAACGGAGCTTACCGAGCAATTTAACAAGCTCGGGATGAACTCCTCTCGCGCCGATATCGAGAACAGCTCTTTCGCCCGACTGCTTAATCTTCGAGTTGACCTCTCTGCGGGCTTTGTCTATCATTTCCTCGATTCTCGCGGGGTGTATACGTCCGTCGGCGATAAGCTTTTCAAGCGCTACCCTCGCGATTTCGCGTCTTACGGGTTCAAAGCTTGAGAGCGTAATAGCTTCGGGAGTATCGTCGATAATAAGGTCAACGCCGGTGGCGTTTTCAATAGCGCGAATATTGCGGCCCTCTCGTCCGATAATTCTTCCCTTCATCTCGTCGTTGGGAAGCGCTACCACCGAAACGGTAGCCTCGGAAACCTGATCTGCCGCCAGGCGCTGGATTGAGAGCGAGATAATTTTACGCGCGAGCTTTTCGCTGTCGTCCTTAAGCTGCTCCTCGTACTCTAAAATCTTTACGCTCTTCTCGTGAGTAAGCTCCTGATCAAGCTGTTGAAGCAGATAATTCTTCGCCTGATCCGCCGTGTAGCCCGAAATTCTCTCGAGCATTTCAAACTGGCTCTTTTTGAGCTGTTCGACTTCCTCGACCTTGGACTCGGCTTCCTTGAGCTTTTTACTTACTTTTTCTTCCTTGCGCTCAAGATTGTTCATCTTTCTGTCAAGGTTTTCTTCTTTTTGCTGAATGCGTCTTTCCTGACGCTGTACTTCTTTTCTGCGGTCGGCGAGTTCTTTTTCGCTTTCGTTACGGAAGCGGTGAACCTCGTCCTTACCTTCAAGAATGGCTTCTTTTTTCTTAGCTTCCGCGGTTTTCATCGCTTCGGAAACTATTTTATTAGCCTCTTGTTCAGCACTGCCGATTTGTTTTTCCGCCACATTCTTGCGGTAGGCGATTCCGATAAAAACGCCCGCCAGACCGAACACAATCGCGGCGGCTACAACTGAAATAATTACTATAGTCATAGTACCCATCGGCTGTTTGACACCTCCTCTTTAGTCTTTTCAAAGTTTTAATCTAACTAAGAATCAACCTCGGTGCCGCTCATAAAGATATTAAATTGTAATATGTTCAACGCATTTTCGCGATGCGGAAGATAGATTGAAATCCGAAGTTTTATTTCGTTAAATTACAAAATTCAATTCGTTTAATTACAAAATATCTATATATAACGGCTCTTTCGAGTCTGATTAAAAAAATGGAGAAAAAACTCCTAATATGTATGAAAACATACACATATACTATAACTTAAAAACGTCAGAATGTCAAGAAAATAATTATAATTCAGAATAATAGTTGGTAGTTTTTCCCCGCTTTCAAAAAAACAGTATCTAAAGTGATAAAAATTTTGCTTTTTATTCCTTTTTGCTATTGCAATTATCACAAAAATACAATATAATTAATATGACTAAAAATTGACAGGAGGAATTTATTATGTCAGTAAAAGTTGCTATTAATGGTTTCGGCCGTATCGGTCGTCTCGCGTTCAGACAGATGTTTGGCGCGGAGGGTTATGAT
>CADBSD010000065.1 GCA_902797225.1 uncultured Ruminococcus sp.
CGTCCCAAGGTTCGAGATGAAAGTTTTCTCATTAATGAACTACTCCGATGGGTTACTTCAATAATATCGGAGATTCGAAAGCGACGCGTCAAAATATAGTCGTTGCGCGGACTGCTGATGATTTGTTTTTTATACAAATGTATATTTTCACCCTCTCCCACATAAAATAAAGCATAATAATATCAGGAGTTGGGGTTATGACACTTAGAATGAATTTGGAAAAAATAAAGCTCTACGCGTTGTCGATTGTTATTCCGCTCGCGCTTGGCGGCTTGGTCGGTTTTATTACTTCGGGTTCTATGGACTACGATATGCTTATTCAGCCGCCGTTGTCGCCTCCCGCTTTGCTTTTCCCTATCGTTTGGACAATACTCTATATCTTAATGGGCGTGTCCTACGGAATACTGGCGGACAGGGACTTAATCGATAAAAACACATCGTGGATTTACTACATTCAGCTTTTCGTAAACCTTTTATGGCCCATAATATTTTTTAGCCTTAAATGGCGGCTTTTGGCTTTTGTATGGATTGTAATACTCGATTTTCTTGTATTCGCTATGACTGTAATGTTTTATAACAAGGATAAGTTCGCGGGACTCTTGCAGCTTCCGTATCTCGCGTGGGTGCTTTTCGCGACATATCTCAATCTTTCCGTATATCTCCTTAACAGATAACAAAAATCCCGAGGTTTTTTACACCTCGGGATTATTCATTTTACATTATTCTACGCTGTATTCCTTATCGGCCTCAAACTCAAGTCCCTGTTCGTTTTGTCCCGGATACTGGTTTTCGCCGTCGTTAAAGATAATATAAGCGTTTTCCCAGTCGCCGCGGCACTTAAACTCATACTTTCCGTTTTTAAGCTTTTTCATTTCCGAACCCGGCCAGATAGCTTCCTTGTCGTCGCCCGCGTATACATAGGCGTAAAGCGTATCGCCCCAGCCGTCGGGCTTTTCGAACGTTACCTTACTTCCCTTTTTTACAACTCTCGCGGTGCTTTTGCCCGTGATTTTTGTGTTGGTAAAGTAGTATTTCATATATGTGTTTTGTCCCGCTGAGCTCTTTCCTCTGAGCGTGAGTGTTACAACTCCGTCTACAGCGTCCTTGGCTTTGATTGTCACCTTGTCGCCGTTCTTGTAGGACTTTTCGCTCTTCTCATTTATGCTGTAGGTCGAGGAAGCGGCGTTTTTAGACTCGAGCTTAACCACGGTCGTGTCCTTATCGTACTCGAAGTTTGTTTTGTCGTCCACCTTAACTGTCGCTGGAGTCGCGTAGCTCTCATAGCCTTCATTATACAGAACAACGATACTGTACTCGGGAACAGCCTTTTTACAGGTGATTTTTCCGTCCTTTACCTCGTACTCGGTTTTGCCGTCGATACGGTCGGTGTAAGTGCCGTCTGCAAGGTCGGTTTTGAAGTTTACGTCAAGCTCGTCCTTGGTGTTGATGATGACCGCGCCCTTTTCACCTCGGCAAATCTCGAGAGCGGTCAAGTCGTCCTCGGGATTATAAAACTTCTCTTTTTCTCCAACCATAGCGTTTCTAAAGAAGTTAAGCGCCGCGACGCGTTTGTCCTTATAGAACATATCTCCGCTCGCGCCGATGCGGTTCATACTTCCCCACTGATTTTCCATACTTGAGCCGTAGGGACGGTCGAAGAACAAGGGAGTGCCCTTACCTCTCGCGGCGATAACCGCCCAGCCTGTGAGGATATCCTCGTCGCCCATAGCCGCCCAGTTGCCGTCGTTGATATAGTTATCGTGGGACTCAACCCAGGTAACGCAGCTATCGTTCTCGCCGGCGCGAAGGTCTGTAAGGTTTTCGCTGTCGAGCGAATTTGTCATAATAGAGTTTCTAATAGTTCCGCCGTAAGCGCTCGCAGCGCAGGCGCCTATTTTTTCGATATAATCCTCGATACGGTCGCCGTTGCCCTGGAGCACCTCGCCGTAAAGGAAAGTGCTTTTAGCCTTATGGATTTCCGTAGTGAGTCTGTCCCAGAAGTTGTTTTTCTTACTCTTGGGGTCTTTTGGATCGTCAGAAAGTCCGATATGCTTCGCGGTATCATAGCGGAAGCCGTCCGCTCCACAGTCGATACAATCATTAATATATTTTATAAAATAATCCTGAAACGCTTTGTTCTCGGTATTGATATCGGGAAGTCCGCCCATTTTATAGGTCGTGCACTGGAGGCGGTTGCCGTAATCGGTGATATCATACTTATTGTTTTCGTGGTAGAGCTTATCGAGTCCTCCTACGGCGTCGATCAGATTCTTGTTTACCGCGCTCGTGGTGGGAGTTGTGTGGTTCGCGATAACATCTACTACAACCTTTATGCCGAGCTTGTGAGCTTTTTTGCACATCGACTTGAACTCGTCGCGCGTGCCGAGCTGATAGTTACCAATTGTAAAATCGGTAGGCTGATAATGGTAGTACCACTTACCCTCGCCCTCGCTGTACAGCTTCATTCCGCCGCCCTCACCCTCAAGACATTCGTTAATCGGCGAGGTCTGAACGGCACTGTAACCTGCCGCGGCGATATCCTCGAGCGAGTTTTCTATCGTTTTAAAATCCCAGCTGAAGCACTGGAGAATAACTCCGTCTTTTATTTTTTTAGCAAGATTGTAATTCGTACTCGCGCTGTCGGCTTTTTTGTCCGAGCCAGAGCACGACGAAAAAGTCAAAGCCGCTGACAAAACCAAAAGCAGGCACAGCGCTGTTGAAGTGATTTTTTTAAACATAACTTACCTCCTGTGAACAACACAAAATATACATTTTTATACTATCATATAACAGAGAGAAAGTCCACAAAAATCAATTATTCAATTAGTACAAAATTGAGCATGAAATATATACATATTTTACTATAGATTTTTTATGTCATATATGATAAAATAAAAAGGATTAAAGGAGGTTTTCCAAATGAAGAAAACAATTGCAATTATTTTATCTGTAGTTATGATTTTGAGTTTAGTTTCCGTCGCCGCCGTAAACGCGGCTTCAGACGCGTCATTTACCGTAGATGATAAAACATACGATGTAAACGTAGGCGATACTTTCAACTACACTCTCAACTTAACTACTTCCGCGGCTATCGAAAACGCTCAGTTGATCGTTTACTATCCCGCTGAAGTTATGAAGGTTAAGGAAGTAAAATTTGACGACGCTTTTCTGGGCACTGTTCCGATTTGCAACTATAACATTGCCTCGTACCCCGGAGAAGTTGATATCAACCTTTCCAAGGTTGACGCCACAATGACAGGCATCGACTTTACAACAAAGCACCTTTTCTGTGACGTTACATTCGAGGTAATCGGAAAAGGCACAGGCGCAATCTCGATAAGCGATAAACAGGGCGAGGTTATTATCTGTGACGTAAACGATAATGATATCACAAGCACTTCCGTATTCGAGAAAGTTGTTTCAGGCATAAAAGCCCCCGAGGATATCGAACCCGAACCCACTAAGCCCACAGTTACCAAGAAAGCTAACCCCGTAAAGGTAAAGGTTGCCGCTAAAAAAGTAAAAGCCGCTAATTTAAAGAAAAAGGCTCAGACTGTTAAAGTGTTTAAGGTAACGGGAGCTAAGGGAGCTGTTACCGTAGCAAAGGTTAAGAAGGGCTCGACCGCTAAGATATTCAAGAAAGTAACCGTTAAGAAAAACGGTAAGATTGTTATCAAGAAGGGCAAATACGCTAAGAAGACTTATAAGGTTGTTATAAAGGTAACGGCAAAAGGCAACAGCGAATATAAGTCTAAAACAATCAAGAAAACAATTAAGATTAAAGTAAAATAATACGAAAAAGGCGGTTCAGTTGAACCGCCTTACTTTTTATCCGATTACTTTAACCTTACATTTGTATTTTTTACCGTTGTTTAAAGCTGTAATTGTACAGCTTCCTTTTTTTCTGCCTTTTACCCAACCAGCCGAGCTGACATTGGCGACTTTTTTATTTGAGCTTTTGTATACCGTATCACCTTTAGCGTAGTAGAGCTTTTGTAAAAAATACTTACCTTTTTTATGCGTATATGAGCTGTACTTCAAAAAAGGAATAACTGAGGGCTTGTATTTTTCCGACAGCTTTATGGTGTTGACAATTTTATAGACTGTTTTTGAAGCGTTCAAACGAGCCGTACGTATAGTATAATCCTTCCTCTGAATTCCGACAAAATTCATCGTTTTAACGCTCGGCAAGGTCATAATACGCTTTATTTTCCCCGTCGAGATATTATATCTGAAAATCTTGCGCTTCGAGTTAAAGAAGATGTATTTTTCAGCCTCGCACAAGTAACAGTACTAACCGTAAATCCTGTTTCCCCTGCTGTCGCGCCAGACATCTTTTATTACCTTAAGCTTCTTTTTCGAATTTCCTTTTCTCTTATAAAGAACGGAAATGTGTTTTCCTTTGTAGTCGTTATCGAAGTAATAAAAAGCGTTTTTATAATAAACAATCTGCGACGTTATATTCCTGAAAAACGCTGAATTGTACTTTGAGGAAGTACAATTATACGTGGAAGCATAGGTCACATCCTTTTTAAAGCCCGCATGAGTTTTTGTGTTGTACGCCAACAGCTTTTTTGTGGAAACCAAAAAGTATTTGTGTCGGACATAACCGATTGTATCGGGAGTAGGATCGTCGGAAGTGACGTCAACGTGATACCAGCTTCCGCCAAGCTTTACAAGATTCCAACAATGTCCCCCGCTCTCGTTGTTAATACATTTACTGTCGACGCCCACAAGCGACAACAGATAGCTGTAGGCTCTTGTATAACCCTCGCATATTGATTTTCCCGTTACAAGCGCGCTGTAGGCTGTAAAGGACTTTAAGTTCTGATACTTATACTTACAGCCCGCGATAATTCTGTCGTGAAGCACAAGAGCTTTTTTCATATCCGACCAGGAGCTGTCAATTCCGCTTATATATTTCTCACAAGCAGCGTCAAACTTCTTAATATAAGAAGGAAGCTTGCTTTGGGTAAAAATATACTGAGGAGTTAGGTACGCGATATAATTGTAATAATTATTGAACTTGAACGGCACATACGCCGAGTTAACGTAGAAAATATCGGGATTGTCGAACATAACAGAACGGTATATATAAATAATATCTTCCTTTGGAATACCGAACTGAGAAATATCAATTGTCGTCTGACGCTCCCTGAGCGCGTCGGCTATATAATCCTTCACTTCTTTGTAATAGCTGTTTACCTCGGGTACAAAAGGATAAATCTTTCCTTTAGCGTTTTCCGCGTTCGCTGAAAATGGGATTGAGGTAATCAGCAACGCCGTAATAAGCGCCAGAGATATTAAATTTTTAAAAATTCTCATTTTTATCACCGTTTCTTAATAAATGCCAAAAAGCGGACGCGGCTTCTCGCGCGCTTTCTTACAAATAAGGAGTGACACATTTTTCATTTGTACCACTCCCATTTTTTATATTACATAATCGTTAGCGTAGTTTTCGTGCTTTTTATCAACAATATCCTGAAGCGTAATACCCTCGAGATAGTCCGTAACGACATCCTTCAGCCCCTGCCATACGAAAAGCGTTGAGCACTCTCCGCTTCTTTCGCAGTTCACCTCGTCACCGTCAATACAAGCGAGCGGCGATAATGTTCCCTCGGTAAGTCTTATTATCTCGCCTACCGTACATTTTTCGGGAGGTACGGCGAGCTTATATCCGCCCTGAAAGCCTCGGTTTGTTTTCAGAATACTGGTTTTATTAAATACAGAAACAATCTGTTCAAGATACTTTTTTGAAATATTCTGGCGTTTCGCTATATCCTTAAGCGCTATAAAGCCGTCGTTTTTGTGTTCCGCCAAATCGACAAGCATTCTCAGCGCGTATCTTCCCTTTGTAGATACTCTCATACTATAAACTTCCTTTCCTTATTTAATAATATACCATAAAATAAACTGTTTTTCAATATTCTTGTTGCGTAAAAGGCAAAAGTCTAGTATAATGGTAGGGTAACGGAAAAACAAGTATATTCCGCCGCGTTTTGGAGGCTTTAACTATGAAAAACACCGATAAGAAAGTTGATATAATTTTAGAAAGCTATAATAAATACGAGCTGACTAACCGTATCGGCGAGGATCATATCGTCAGCCGAGATATCCTTATTCTGCTTGTTAAGGAAATGAGAAAGCTGCTTTTCCCCGGGTATTTTGACAATAAAAAAATCAAAAACGAGTATGTAAGATTCTATATCGGAGAAAAGCTGGAATATATTGAATACAACCTCACAAAGCAGGTTGAACGCGCGCTTAATAACGAGAATAACGAAAACGACAATAAGGCTAAAGCCGAGGAAATTGTTGAGAAATTCATCGACAGAATCCCCGCAATAAGAGATTATCTTAACACCGACATTATCGCGGCGTATAACGGCGACCCCGCCGCCTACAGCAACGAGGAGATTATTTTCTGCTACCCCGGTGTATTCGCGATAAGCGTGTACAGAATCGCTCACGAGCTGTGGCTTTTGGGAGTTCCGATGATTCCGAGAATAATCTCTGAATACGCCCATAATCTGACGGGTATCGATATTCACCCCGGCGCTACTATCGGCAAATACTTCTTTATCGACCACGGAACAGGAATTGTTATCGGCGAAACAACGGTTATCGGCGACAACGTAAAGATTTACCAGGGCGTAACGCTCGGCGGTCTTTCCACCAGAAAAGGTCAGATGCTCAAGGGAGTTAAGCGCCACCCGACAATCGGCAACAATGTCACAATCTACTCAAACACCAGTATTCTCGGCGGCGAAACTATTATCGGCGACGACGTAATAATCGGCGGTAACGCCTTTATCATAAAATCAATCCCCGCGGGTATGAAGGTCAACATCAGAAATCCTCAGCTCGAATACAGCGTAGATAAACAATACGCGGATAAGTTTTTAGATTATAATATTTAATTATTCTATATTAGAATTAAACCACCTGTTTGTCAAGTGGTTTTTCGTTTGCGTTTAATAAGTCAAAACAAAAGCCCCGAATAACTCGGGGCTTTC
>CADBSD010000066.1 GCA_902797225.1 uncultured Ruminococcus sp.
GATTATTGATTGGTGGGTCGGAGGCATCGTGAAACGATGTCGACGACGAAATTCTGCTATGGGGTGCGTAAGCCAACCTGTCGGGCTCCCAGCTGAGCTAATGGCCCTTGTAGTTATTTTGTTTTATTGGTGCTCAAACTGAGCTAATCTCCACAGCGTTATCTATTATATAACAAAAAATCGAATTTGTAAAGTAAAATTATTTAAAACCTTGCACTTTATTTTGTTTTATGATATAATTACCGAGTTGAATATTGAGCTGTCGCCAAGCGGTAAGGCACAGGACTTTGACTCCTGCATTCGTGGGTTCGAATCCCGCCAGCTCAGCCATAAAACAACTATCACTTTTTGGTGATAGTTGTTTTATTATATATGGTGTTTATTCCTGCCTTGATGAAATCTTGATTTATAATCACATATATGATATAATCACCTTGAATAAATAAACTTGCGCGGTTTCGCGGGAATTAATAGGGAAGACGGTTCGAGTCCGTCACAACAGCCATTACCGTATTTAGCTTAAAGAAAGCATTATGCCACTGAGTTTTTTGGGAAGGCGCTTTGTAATATATGGCTATAAGTCGGGAGACCTGCCGTGCTCGTATCTAAAACTAAGCTTGGGCAATGAAGCTTGGGAGAGCCGTAAGGCTTGCTTTGCTATGCCCTTTCGGGCATTTTTCTTTTTTAGGAGGTACTTTTTATGAAAAGAATTATTTCAATTTCACTCGCGGTTTTACTTCTGATTTCCTGCTGTGTGATTTCAGCGGGCGCTGTTGTAGAATTAAAGTACAGCATCAGAATCGAAGGAGTAAACGCTAATCTTTATTACGGCGAATGGACAATGTCCAACAATGCTGATAAACCCATTGAGTGTACTGTAGCGGAAGCTCTAAAAAACGTTAACGACGCTGACGACTGCAAAATCGAAGTGAAAGGTCTGGAGGACGGTTACGTTACTGAAATCAACGGCGAAAAAGCGGGAAAGTTCGGCGGTTACGACGGCTGGTATTACAGCGTAAACGGCGAAGCTCCCTCTGTTGGTATGGCTGATTACAAACTCAAAGACGGCGACAGTATCGTTATTTATTACGGCGACTATCCCTGCCAGATTCCCGTAATCGACGCTTCAAAATCAGGCGAGGGTGTACTTAAGGTTCAAAGCTACGATACCGATTGGTCTACAGGTTCTCCCGTCAGCGCGTGGGCTCCTGTTTCGGGCGCTACGCTTTACGTAGGTTACAATAAATACACAACCGACAGCAACGGTATTGTGGATTTAGGCAGTAAGTCTTATTCAGGTAAAGTCCCTGTACAAATTGATAAGAGATCCGCTGCGGGAGCTCCTCAGGTTTGCAGATTCGCCAGCGATTATACGCTTGATATTAACTATACACCCGCAAATCCAGAGCCCGAGCAGAAAACTCAGGTATCATCTTTTACCGATAAATCACTTTATGTCGGCCAGTCAATGAAGATTATTCCTGTAGTTAAATTCGCTAAAGGCAACACTTCCTTTATTTCCGACAGAAAGAGTATCGCTTCCGTAAGCTCCGACGGTATAGTGAAAGCGCATAAAAAGGGTACTGCTACAATTACGGTTAAAAATAACGGCGTTTCCAGCAAATTCAAAATCACAGTAAAGAACCCCAAGCTCAACAGAAAGAAGATCTCTCTAAAAAAGGGCGGAAGCTTTAAAATTAAAATTACGGGCAAAAACGGTAAACAGACTTTTAAATCTTCTAAAAAATCTGTTGCCAAGGTATCAAAGAGCGGTAAAGTAACTGCAAAGAAAAAGGGTAAGGCTACAATCACCGTTAAAACTAACGGTTCTGTAAAGCTTACGTTAAAAGTAACCGTAAAATAACGAGGTGTATTAAATGTGTAAAAGGATAATCGCGGTTATAGTTTCGATTTTTGTAACAATAACTGCGCCTTTTACCGTTTACGCTTACGATATCAACACCCCCGACGGCGTAAAAGAAGCCGTCGAGGGTGTGATTTCTTATAAAAGCGCCGTTTTGGGCTCGAATTCCGTAGACGAGCTTCTTGACGCTCTTAGTGATAAGGCGGGAACTTTTTCTTCGGACTGGTATTATATCGCGTTATCCCGTTACGGAGTAAACTGCAAAAATGAAAAGAGCGTTACAGCGTTAAAAAAAGCGGTGGATGATTTTTATAAGGAGAAATTGAAAACTGTCAAGGTAACAGACTTACAGCGTGTAGCTTTCGCGCTTATGGCTTGCAAGGAGGATATAACCAGCGTAAACGGACATAATCTCCTCGCCGACGCGACCTATTACCGCGATAAGTACAGACCGCTTGACGCGCAGGGCGTTAACTCGCTTTCCTACGCACTGCTGCTTTTGGACAGTAAGAAATTTGATATACCGAAAAACAGCGGGCTTACAAGAAAAAAGTTCATAAATAAAATACTTTCCTATGAACTGGACGACGGCGGATTTTCGCTGTTTGGAAAAGGCGCGGATGTCGATATTACCTCAATTGTGCTGCAAGCTCTTGCTCCTTATAAAAATGATTCAAAAGTAAAAAAATCGGTTGAAAAAAGCCTTGACATTCTATCTAAGCGTCAGGACAGCTGCGGGGCGTACAAATCCTTCGATAATAAAGTCACCGCGGAATCAACCGCACAGGTGATTATAGCTCTCACATCGCTCGGGATAAATCCCGTTTCGGATAAACGATTTATTAAAAACGGTAAAACCGCGCTTGACGGTCTGAGCGTTTTTAAAACCGAGGACGGAGGCTATTCTCATATGGAGGGGCTTTCGTCCAACGCGATAGCCGCTTACCAGTCGCTTTGTGCTTTTGTCGCTATGCACAGACTTTTCAGTAATAAAGGCGCTTTTTATGATTTTTCTGAAAAAGAAAAAAACGACGTAAAAACTATAAAAAAGACGATAGATAAAAAAACTGTAAAGCATAAGAAATCGGTTAAAAAAAGCACTGTTTCAAAATCTATAAATACTAAAACGATTGAAGCAACAATAAACAATAATTCTAAAATCGAAAATAAAGTCAAGAAAAAGCAAAAAAAGAAAAGTAAAATAAAAGTTTCAATTAAAAGCGCGGCTACTAAAAAAACAAAAGAAACAAAACTTGTACCGAAGCGCGAACCTAAACAGAAGAATAATACTAAGCCTCAGCCGTTGTATTATAACGCCTTGGTAATGCTTTCGGGTTATATACTTGTGTTCTCAATAAAAAGAAAGCGGGGGAGAACTTGAAAAAGCTTATTCTTTTATCTTTAATTATTTTGTCCGTTTTCTGCTCCTGCTCGATAAAAACCCCTGAGGAATACTACAAGGAAAAAGAAAAAGGAAAATATACCGCGACGATTTCCATTAATTGTGAAACCGCGGTTAAGTATAAAAACTCAAAACGAAAAAAATCAGAAATTTTGAATAATTACAAAGTCAGCTACAACAAGGGTGACACAGTTTTTACCGCGCTTAAAAACGCGTGTAAAGCTAACAAAATCCAGTTCGAGTACACAGGAGCGGGCGACAGCGTATATATCGAGGGCATAGATTATCTTTATGAATTCGACTGCGGAAAACACTCGGGCTGGGAATACAGCGTCAACGGAGTATTCCCAAGCGTCGGCTGTAACGCATATAAGCTTAAAAACGGCGATGTTATAAAGTGGCTTTATACCTGCGATTTAGGCAAGGATATCGGAGCGGTGAAATAATATGTTTAAGAATTTTAACCCGATAGCTCTGTTCATTTATTTTGTATATGTTCTTTTTATCTCAGTTTTCTCGTTCAATCCGATAATTCTTACGGCGGGGATTTTGGGAGCGGTTTTTTATTGCCTTTTTACGCTGGAAAAAAAGAGCGTTTTCAAGCTGTTCGGCTTTTGCGCTTTTATGTTTTTGATAATAACGCTGACAAATCCGCTGTTTTCTCATAACGGTCGGACTGTTTTGTTTTTTATAAACGACAACCGCGTAACCTTCGAGGCGCTTGTTTACGGCGCTGTACTGGGGTTGGCTGTAATTGAGGTATTGATATGGTTTAAATGCTTTAGTACTATCTTTGACAGCGAGAGAATTATATTTCTTTTTGGGAAAATAAGCCCGAAAACCGCGCTTGTGTTATCAATGACTCTCCGTTTTATACCGAACTTTGTAAGTAATTTTAAAAGCATAAATACTACACAGAGGTTAATTGGCTCAGACAGCCGTATAAAACGCTATCTGAACAGCTTTTCGGCTGTTATCACACAAAGTCTTGAGAACTCTGTAATTACCTCTGACAGTATGAAATCCCGCGGTTACGGCTTAAAGGGCAGAACCTTTTATTCGCGCTTTAGATTTAGTACGAGGGACATAGTTTTTATAATTATTTCGACAGTATTGTTCGCGCTTTCTATAATCGGAAGGACTGATTTTGTGTTCTATCCGAGTATAGACGCGCCGAGCTTAAGCGGTTTTAGTATTATCGGCTGTTTTTCTTTTTCGGCGCTGTCGCTGATTCCGTTTATTTATGAGCTAAAGGAGGGGATAAGGTGGAAATATTCAATATCGAAAATCTGAGCTTTAAGTATAATAAGGCTGAAAAAAACGCGCTCAGCGATATTAATATGAAAATTCGCTCGGGTGAATTTCTGCTTGTTATCGGTCAGTCGGGCTGCGGAAAAACCACTCTCCTCAAAATGTTGAAAAACGAGCTCACTCCACTTGGCGAAAAAAGCGGAGAATTATTCTATAAAGGAAATAAACTCGAAAATTTATCTCAGCGTGAAAGCGCCTCTGAGATAGGCTTTATAACTCAGGATCCCGACGCGCAGCTTGTTACCGATAAGGTTTACTCAGAGCTTGCGTTCGGGCTTGAGAACCTGGGCTTAAAAAAGGAGATTATCCGCTCACGAGTCGCTGAGTTTTCAAGTTATTTCGGATTGGGCGAACTGTTTGAACGTGAAACAAACACGCTTTCGGGCGGTGAAAAGCAAATGCTCAATCTTGCTTGTGTAATGGTTATGAACCCCGAGGTTATTCTGCTTGACGAGCCGACTTCAATGCTCAATCCGATTTTTTCGGCAAAATTTCTTAATACCCTGAAGCGGATAAACGACGATTTCGGCACTACCGTAATAATTACAGAACACCACCTTTCAGAAGTGTTCCGTCTTGCCGACAGGGTGGCTTATCTTGAAAAAGGTTTTTTAAAAGCATATAATTCTTCAAAAGAAATATGCAGAGAATTAAGGGGTATGGAGATAGAAAAAACTCTGCCTGCTCCCGCAAGGATTTTTAACGCCTTCTCAATAGACAAGCCCTGTCCGATCACAATAAAAGAGGGGAGAGAATATATTTCTAAATTAGAAATAAAATCTATTTATAATTCTGATACGGAAATAAAATTAAGTAAAACAGTATTAAAAGCTGATAAAATTTGGTTTAGGTACGAGAAAAAAGGTAAGGACATATTAAAGAATTGTTCTCTTGCGGTTAAAAAGGGTGAGATTTACGCTCTTTTAGGCGAAAACGGCTCGGGAAAGTCAACGCTTCTTAACGTAATTAACGGCTCAAAAAAGGCGTACAGAGGAAAAATCAAAACTGATTCCAGGATAGGCTATCTGCCTCAGAATCCGAAAAACGTTTTTGTTAAGGATACTCTTGAGGAAGACTTAAAGCTTATAAATAATTCTTATAAAGAAATAATATCTGAATTTAGCTTGTCAAAATACCTTAATACGCACCCGTATGATTTAAGCGGCGGCGAACTCCAGCGCGCCTCAATCTGTAAGGTGCTGTTAACCGAGCCTGATATCCTGCTCCTTGACGAACCAACAAAGGGACTTGATAACTTCGCGAAAATAAAGCTGGGACATTTTTTAAGAAATCTTTGCGAAAATGGACTGACGATAGTTCTTGTGAGCCACGACCTCGAGTTTTGCGCCGAGTTTTCGGACAGATGCGGACTGCTTTTTGACGGCGAAATCACGAGTGAGAGTAACTCACGCGAGTTTTTCAGCAACAATCTGTTCTATACCACCCCCATGTCGAAAATGTGCAAGGGGATAATAGACGGCGCGGTAAATGTGGAGGATATAATCGGTAATGGCTAGAAAGATAATAAAATATTTGATTACAATTATTTTGATACCCGCGCTGATAATAACGGGAGCGTTTGTTTTTCCTCAGAGAAGCTTCACATATATTTCGTTATGCGTTATTATTCTGGCGTGCGTTCCGTTTTTTCTGAGCTTTGAGAAAAAATCCTCTACCCGCAGAATAGTATTGCTCGCGGTTATGACGGCTTTGTCCGTGGCGGGCAGATTTATTTTCGCTCCTCTGCCTTTTTTTAAGCCTGTAACGGCTATGGTTGTAATAGCGGGAATGTATTTTGGCTCTGAATTTGGCTTTTTAACAGGCGCGCTGTCCGCGGCCATTTCCAATTTTTATTTTGGACAGGGAGCGTGGACTCCTTTTCAGATGTTTTCCTGGGGAATAATCGGCTTTGTAGCTGGGATTTTGTCAAATCCGCTTATAAAAAGCAAAGTGGTCTTAATCATTTATGCTGTTTTTGCGGGGGTTGCGTATTCGTTTCTAATGGATATTTGGACGGTGTTGTGGATGGACGGAGCTTTTAATCCCGCGCGGTTTATCGCCGCCGTCGGTACGGCGTTTCCCATAACTCTTGAGTATATAGTTTCAAATATCGTTTTTCTTCTGATACTCGCCCCGATGTTCGGAAAAAAAATAGAACGACTTAAAACAAAGTACGGAATTTGATGAATTTTGTAGAATTTATTCACAAAATAATGAACCGTACTTTGTTTTTATTATAAATTATTGACAATGATATGCGCCTTTGATATAATTTTTTTATCAAATAAGAAAGTGTGGAAAAGATTATGAGTTACAAATTCTGTAGTAATTGCGGTACACAGACCGAGGGTAAGTTTTGTCCTAATTGCGGACATAAAATCGAGGAAACAATTCCTCCCACTCAGGCTGGCGCGCCGCAAAATAACTTTAATCAAGTAAACAATACCTATGCTCAACCGAATAACATTTATAATCAGCAAAACAGCTCCTACAATCAGCCGAACGCTTCTTATAATCGGAATGATTCATATAATCAACCCGATTATTATTCCAATTACGCTCCTCAGGCTCCTGCTTCAGCGGTTAAGCCTGCCAAGAAAAAGAGCAAAGTTCTCCTATGGTTGATACCGCTTATCGCTGTAATATGTGTTGCGCTTATAGGCGGAGCTATTGTTTTAACGATGATGTTAACCGCTCCCAATCCCGCTAAGGATTTTAAATACACACTCAGCGCTTCGTCGGTTACTATCGAAAAGTACATAGGCGAAGATGATACAACGGATATACCTTCCGAAATAGATGGTAAACCCGTAGAAGTAATAGCCGCTAACGCGTTTAACGGTTCTCCGCTTAAAAGGATTGGTTTACCGAATTCGCTCAAGAAGATAGAAAAAGGCGCGTTCTCAAACACTGTATTTGAAAGCATCATCATTCCCGACAGCGTTTCGGAAATAGGGGAATACGCGTTCAAGGACTCGTCGATACAAAAAATCACTTTATCGGGTTCCGTTAAAAACATTTCAAGCTATCTTTTTAGCGGTTGTAAGGAATTAAAGTCTGTTACCGTAGGTTACGGAGCTTTAAGTCTCGGCGAATATGCTTTTAGCAATTGCCAAAGCCTTGACTCAATTACTCTGCCCGACAGTTTAAACGTAATTAATAAGGGCGCTTTTAACGGATGTAAGTCGATGAAAGACTTAAAAATACCTAATAACGTATCATCTGTTAAAGCCTACGCTTTTTCGGGCTGCAGCTCGCTCGAAAGAATAACCGCGTCTGGTGATATTAAATCGAATAAAAAGGGTACATTTGAGGCGTACGCTTTTTCGGGCTGCGACAGTCTTAAGACGATTACTGTTCCCAAGGGTATTAAAACTCTCGCGAAGTATTTTATCAGCGGCAACAGAAATATTGAAACCGTCAATATGCAGGAGGGCTTGAATACAATCGGCGCGAGCGCGTTCAGCTATTGCTATAAGCTTAAAAAGGCGGATATACCATATTCAGTTAAATCAATCGGCGGTTCTGCTTTCTGGAGCTGTAAAAAGCTTAAGAAAGTATCTATTCATACAAACATTAAGAGAATAAACAAATATACCTTCTACGATTGCAGAGCGCTTAAATCTATTTATGTTCCCAGTACCGTTAAGGTTGTAGGACAGTCCGCGTTCGGAAACTGTACCTCAGTTAAAAAGATTCTGATTGGTTATAAGGTGAAAACTGTTAAAAAATACGCTTTCAGCGGATGTAACAAAATCAAAAGCCTGGTTGTGCCGTCAAAAATGAAAACAATCGGTCACGCGGCGTTTTTCGGAATGAAAGGACTTAAGAGCTTAGTAATCCCCAAGAGCGTAAAGAGAATCCAGGGCTCGGCGTTTTTGAGCAGCGATAAACTTAAGGTCGTTTATGTTTCTAAAAAATGCAAAATCGCGAAATACGCTTTCCCGTATAAAACCAAGGTTAAAAAGATAAAATAATATTCTAATAAAGAAAAAAGTTGGCTCGTTTTGACTCGGCTTTTTCTTTAGCGTTTTTTGAGATTTATAAAAGGAGTGACGCATTGTTTTGCGCCACTCCTTAATTATCTCTATTAACACTATCACAAAAGCTTAATGCTTTTTTTATCAGTTTTTAAGCGATTGAAGCGGTGCCGGTAAGCGTCCGCCTCTGTTTATGAATACGTCGGGCTTGCCTTCTCTTATGGGCATTACAGGACCTTTTCCGAGAAGTCCGCCGAAGTTCAGCGAATCGCCCGCTTTTTTGCCTATGGCGGGGATAAGTCTTACTGCGGTTGTTTTTGAGTTAACCATACCGATTGCCGCTTCGTCGGCGATGATTCCCGATATAACCTCGGGCGTGATGTCGCCGGGAACAACAATCATATCAAGTCCTACGGAGCAAACTGCCGTCATACATTCAAGCTTAGTGATGTCGAGCGTGCCTCTCTCGGCTGCCGCTATCATTCCCGCGTCCTCGCTTACGGGGATAAACGCTCCCGAAAGTCCGCCGACATGCGACGAAGCCATAACTCCGCCCTTTTTAACAGCGTCGTTCAAAAGCGCGAGCGCCGCCGTTGTTCCGTGACAACCGCAGCTCTCGAGTCCCATTTCCTCGAGAATATAGGCTACGCTGTCGCCGACAGCGGGCGTCGGGGCAAGGGAGAGGTCGACAATTCCGAAAGGAACGCATAGTCTTTTTGACGCTTCCTTAGCTACGAGCTGTCCCATTCTTGTTATTTTGAACGCGGTCTTTTTAATCATATCGGCGATTTCGTCCATACTTTTGCCCTCGCCGTGTTTAGCGAGAGTCGCTCTTACAACTCCCGGACCTGAAACTCCGACATTGATTACGCAGTCAGCCTCGCCAGTTCCGTGAAAAGCGCCCGCCATAAACGGGTTGTCCTCGGGCGCGTTGCAGAATACTACGAGCTTAGCCGCGCCGATGCAATCCCTGTCCGCGGTTCTCTCGGCGGTCTGTTTAACGATCTTTCCCATCATTTTAACTGCGTCCATATTAAGTCCCGCTTTTGTTGAGCCGATATTAACGGAGGAGCAGACTCTTTCGGTTTCGGCAAGAGCCTCGGGAATACTGTCGATTACGGCGTAATCCCCGGCTGAAAAACCTTTTTGAACTAAAGCGGAATAACCGCCGATAAAGTTTACGCCGAGGTTTAATGCCGCCTTGTCGAGCGCCTGAGCGAATTTAACCACGTTTTTACTCTGACATGGAGCGGCTATCATACCGATAGGGCTTACGGAGATTCTCTTGTTTATTATCGGAATACCGTATTGTTTTTCTATATCCTCTCCTGTTTTGACAAGATCCTGAGCGTAGCGGCACACCTTGTCGTAGACCTTCGTGCTCGCTTTGTCTATATCCTCGTCCATACAGTCGAGAAGCGAAATACCCATAGTGATCGTTCTTACATCCAGGTTTTCGTTGTCTATCATATTTATAGTTTCGAGAATATCTTTTGTTTCTAACATATTTTTACCCTCTTTATATTTTATGCATACTGTTAAAGATGTCCTCGTGCATTACGTGAATCTTAGTTTTAGTTTCTTCGCCGACTTTCTCGAGCTTTTCTCTTAACTGCTCAAGCTCTAAGGAGCTCTTGTCGATTTCAACCATCATCGTCATAGCGAACATATCCTGAAGAACGCTCTGAGTTACCTCGATAATGTTTACGTTAGCGTCGGCGCAGGCTGTGGAAACCTTGGCTAAAATGCCGACGGTATCTTTGCCGACTACGGTAATAATTGCTTTCATACTATCATCCCCAATAAAATAATACGTATATTATACTACGTCATAACGATATTTGCAAACATTTTTAAAGTATGATATATTATTTACGTTGATATTGTGAAAAAACATACTATCAGAATTATGTTGTCCGCTCAGTTTGAAACGAAGCGGAAACCGGCGATGACTGAATCGCTATTATACGCCTTATCCGCCCACGGTAAGGTTGTAAAATTTTTAATGGCTATTTGTGGGTGGAAAGGCTATGGCGTTAATATGAAAAAAATCTGCGATTCCCACGTTCATTCAAACAATTCCTTCGACGCAGAGAGCTCTGTGCGGGAAATATGCGAAACAGCCGTTAAAAAGGGACTTGATACGGTAACGATAACCGACCATATGGAAGCGCCCGAGATTCGTTTCGGGGACAAAAGCGTTTTCGGCAACGCCGTAAAATCTATTACAAAGTCGGTTTCTGACGTTGAAAAAAACGCGCCCGAGTTTAAAGGCAGGCTCAGGCTGTTAAAGGGAATGGAGCTCGGCGAGCCAATGCATATTCCTGAAATGACAGAAATAGCCATGGCTATCGCTGACTTTGACTTTGTTCTCGCTTCAATCCATAACCTGAAGGACGTTGAGGATTTTTATTATCTCGAATATAATGAGGGTAATGTTGACAATCTTCTGAAAAGATATTTTGACGAGCTTCTTGACACCGCTGAGAACGCGGATTTCGACAGCTTGGCGCATCTTACGTATCCTCTGCGTTATATTATCGAGAGAACCGATATAAGACCTGATTTAAGCGTCTACGGCGAGGTTATAGACAATATCTTTAAAGCGCTTATAAAGAGAAATAAGGCGCTGGAGGTGAATACCTCAGGATTATTTAAACCGATTAATTCTACCTTGCCCTCAGCCGATTTGGTGAAACGCTTTAAACAGCTTGGCGGAAAATATGTGACAATCGGAAGCGACGCTCACAACGCAAAGGACTTGGCTCAGGGAATACAGCGGGGAACAGAGCTTGTAAAAGCCTGCGGTTTTGAGCATTATACGGTATATGTAAGCAGAACCCCCGAATTAATAGAGATTTGAACAAAAATAATGGGCTGTCATCTGACAGCCCATTAATTATAGTTCTTTCGCAAGTTCTTTGATGTATTCCTTAAGCTGGTCTTTTGTTTCGGGATGCTTTAAGCCGACGTCGATATTCGCCTTTAAAATACCGAACTTATTGCCCATATCAAAGCGGTTGCCTTCCATTTCTACGGCAGTCATACCCTCTGTTACGGCAATTTCCTTCATAGCGTCCGTAAGCTGGATTTCTCCGCCTGCGCCGGGCTTTGTCCTTTCGAGGATATCAAATATACTCGGAGGAAGAACAACTCTATCGGTGATTGAGTAAAGCGAGAGTACCTCCTCTTTAGTCTGCGGTTTTTCTACCATATCGGTACATTTAAATACGTTGTCGTGAATATGCTCAACCTTTAACGAACCGTACTTATGAATTTCGCTTTCGGGAACCTTCTTAACGCCGAGCACGCCTTCGCCGAACTCGCCGTAAGCGTCGATAAGCTGCTTTATAGCGGGTGTTCCGTCGCAGTCGATAACTCCGTCGCCGAACAGTACGGCGAAAGGCTCGTTTCCTACGAAAGCTTTCGCTTTAAGTACGGCGTGGCCTAAGCCCTTCATTTCTTTCTGGCGGATAAATGTGATATCCGCGAGGTTAGCGATTTCGCGAACCTGCTTTAAGAAATCGTCCTTACCGCTCTTTTCAAGATTAGCCTCAAGCTCGGGAGAGTAGTCGAAGTGATCCTCGATTACGCCCTTGCCTCTGTTTGTAATAATCAGAATGTCGGTAATGCCCGAAGCGACAGCTTCCTCGACAATATACTGGATAGTCGGTTTGTCTACGATAGGAAACATTTCCTTGGGCATACTTTTTGTGGCGGGAAGTACTCTGGTGCCAAAGCCCGCGGCGGGTATTATTGCTTTTCTTACTTTCATATTAAAAACCTCCTCCTGCTAGGAAAAACGGAACAAATTCAGTAACGAAATATACCGCTATAAGACTTATTGCAATCGCGGTGTTTACTCCGCCTTTAGCTTGAATTTGATTCTCGGGATTATTATTTTCGGTTTTAATGCCGTGAATTTTTGTTTTACAGTGCTTGAAATACCACCTGTTCGCGAATATTCCCACAATAATCCTCAGTACAAGCTGGGCTATTGAACAGAAATACATCGTGCATAACAGCAAAAGATTAATAAGGCTCATTTCCGATATGCCTTTGTAAAGCGAGTTCATCGCTTCGGTATAATTGGAAGCGTTGGAGTAGTAATTGTTCATAAGCTCAATCATTCTTTGTCCCGCGGGGGTACAATAGTGAATGTATAGCTCCGCTGTCCATAGTAAAAGCATAACCGCGGTGATAATAGCGCCGATTTTATACATTTTTCTGTAGAGCAGATATCCTCCGCTGAAGAAGAACGCGCATAAATTAAACCTGCCTTTTGAAAAATTTTTGATATTATTGAATATCCTTATAAAGTAGTGGGTATTGTTCTGAACGAACTTCGAAAGCTCGCCCGCGGTAACGCCGTCGCCCATATCCTGTTCGGGATCAACTCCCGCCATTGGGTCCATAGGGTTAGTGAAATTCACTCCGAATCCGCCCATATTAGGATTATTACGGGTGTTCTGTCCGCTGTACTGATTATACTGCTGATTTTGCGCCGAAAGCGGGAATCCGCATCTTCCGCAGTAAAACATACCTTTCTGATTTACGGCTCTGCATCTTTGACAGATTATTGTGTTGTCGTTCTCGTTTGTTTCGCCGTTTTCTTTGTCGGCTTTTTCTTCTTCGAAATTGAAGCCCTGCGCGTGTCTTTCCTCATAGGCGCAGCGGTTTTCTATTTCGTAACATTCTCTGTGGTGAGGAGTTCCGCATTCGGGGCAGACTACAATATCGTCGCCGTCCTTGAACGGAGTCTTGCACACAGGACATTTTATTCCGTTAAAATCCATAGATTCTCCCTGAAATTAGTATTTTTATTATTATAACTATAATATCATTATTTCCAAAAAAAAGCAAATCAAAAATATATTTACAATATTGATTAAATTTGGTATAATAGGCGATGATAATTCTGAAAAAGAGGTTTTACTATGGTTCAGTTTGAGGAACTTTTATTAAGACTTGAAGCGTCAAAGCCCGATATCGACGATTTATCCGAAGCTCTCGGATTAAAATCGCTTAAATCCGAAATCGAACAGCTCGAGTTAAAAGCTACCGAGCCCGGATTCTGGGACGATATCGAAAAATCTCAGGCGGTTTTACAGAAAACAGGCGCTTTAAAAGGTACAGTTGAAGAATATGACAAGCTCGTTGAGCATTACGGCGACGCGGCGGCGCTTATTGAGCTGGCTAACGAGGAAGAGGACGAGGGGCTTTATGCTGAGGCTCTCTCCGAGGTTGAAGCGGTGGAGGCTGAGCTTGCGAAGCAGAAGCTTAAAACCTTGCTTACGGGCGAATACGATAAGAATAACGCTATTCTTACGTTCCACGCCGGTTCGGGCGGAACAGAGGCTCAGGACTGGGCGGAAATGCTTTTCCGTATGTACAACCGCTGGGCTGAGGCTCATAATTTCAAGGTAAAGACTGTCGATTATCTCGACGGTGACGAAGCGGGACTGAAATCGGCGGTACTGCTTATTGAGGGTGAAAACGCCTACGGCTATCTGAAAAGCGAGGCGGGAGTTCACCGCCTTGTAAGAGTATCTCCATTTGATTCCCAGGGCAGACGCCATACAAGCTTCGCTTCTCTGGAAGTTATGCCTGAGATTAACGACGATATTAAAGTCGATATTAATCCCGAGGATATTAAAATGGACGTATACCGCGCCAGCGGAGCGGGCGGACAGAAGGTAAACAAAACCTCCTCCGCCGTTCGTCTTACCCATATCCCGACAGGTATCGTAGTAGCGAGCCAGGTTGAGAGAAGCCAGTACCAGAACCGCGATGTAGCTATGAAAATGCTCGCTTCAAAGTTAATGGAAATAAAGGAAAAAGAGCATCTCGACAAAATCGAGGATATAAAAGGCGTTCAGAAAGAAATAACCTGGGGAAGCCAGATTCGTTCTTACGTGTTTATGCCGTACACAATGGTAAAAGACCACCGTACAAGCTTCGAAACAGGTAATGTAGAAAAGGTAATGGACGGAGATCTTGACGGTTTTATAAACGCTTATCTTAAAGCGCTGAGCACGGGAACGCTTGAAAGTAATTAATACTATTGTTTAAATAAAAAAGGGCTGACAGTGTCAGCTCTTTTTTAGCGTATAATAATGTTTATATGTTAAATAAATCCCGCGAGATTAAACGCGCTGAAGCGTTCGTCGCTTTCGAAAAGAAGCTCGAGCGTTTCGGCATTTTCGTAGGAATGCTCTACTTCCTTTGAATAATTCTGAATGATTCTTATCAAATCGGGTTCAGTTTCTGAAGCCGCGATAGAACCCGTTATAATGTACGCGCAGAAAATCCGCTTTATTGTTGAGAGCACGTTCTTTGTTTCCACGGCGTTAAGGTAGTACCTGTAAATATAATAAACAGCAAGTCTCGTAAAAACATCGTCGTATTCAGAGCTTATCGTACTGCCCTCGGCTTTTTTTATTATCTCGGCGTATTCGGGATTAATAAAATCAAGTCCCTCGTGGATATCGAAAATAAAGCTTAAATCGTCGCCCTTAAAGTGCTCCTCTTTTTTATTGAAAACCTGATCCTGAATCGCTACATTAAAGCCCAAAAGGTTTTTAAGCCTTTTTTTAAACGGAATACCTCTCTCGGTGATAATGTCCTTAGACCTGTTTCTGGCACTGAGCAAAAGTCGCATAAGGTAAGGGTGATACTCTGTGTTTTTGATTTTATAATTCGATAAAGGAAATATAAAATCCTCGCCGAGTATCAGCTCGGCGGCTTTTGGGCACGCGAGCGACAGTGTATACTCCGTAAAGCATTCATAGTCCATGGTGATTCTCGGAAAATTCCTGCATGTGTCGCAAAGGTGTTCTTCTCCGAGATTTATGTAGATATCGCACAGCTTGTCCTTGTTCCAGAACGGACAACGCTTATCTGTAAGCGTAAAAATCCTGTCGCCGTCCTCGTCTGTAACGGTGACTTCTTTTATTTTATCGGCAAAATCTCCTTTCAGGCTGTTGTAATAGTTTTCGCTGTTTTCGTCTACAACAACATCCCAGCCCTGACAGCAGCTGTCGGGACAGAGCTTCGCGATACACTCAAATTCTTTATAATAATTCGGAATAAATTTATTCATGGTTCTTTCCTTAAACTATTCGTTCTCAAGCGCTTTCGTAATACATATAGCGAGCTGATCGGGGCAGGAAGTTCCTCTGCCGTTGCAATCAATGCCCTCGAGCTTTTTTACCGCTTCCTCAGCTTTCATGCCCTTTACAAGCGACGCGATACCAGTTGTATTGCCGTTACAGCCGCCCGTAAACTTACAGTCTTTGATAATACCGTCCTCGATTTCAACAGTGATTTTTCTGGAGCAAACGCCATACGGAATGTAGTTGAATTTCATATTACCTCACCTCTATGATTATTATATGACCGCTCAATATTTAAGTCAAGAAAATAATTTGTATATTTTTGTGGCAACGCTGTAAAATTTATGTTATACTAATTACAATATATTAAACAAAGGATGTAATTATGTCTGTTCGGATTAATTTAGGAAAGTGGGGCTCGGTGTTCGCCGTTCCGTCTTGTGTGGTGGACGAGCACATTAAAATCGCGGGCGTAAGCCAGCTCAAGGTGCTATTGTTCCTGCTCAGAAACTCTGAAAAAACATATACATATAAGGAAATCGGCGATTTGCTTATGCTTCACGAGGATGATGTCAAGGATTGCGTAAAGTTTTGGGTGGAGCGCGAGGTTTTAAGTGAGCTTGACGGAGAGCTTAAAGCAGGGAAAGCGCTTGAAAAGCCTGCCGAAACAGAAAAAAAGCAAGAGCAGGTCGAGTCGAAAATTACGGTTACAAGACCTGTAAAGCCGGATTTGATTACAGCGGCTCAGATTATAAACGGCGACGAAAACCTCAGAGCGCTTTTAGCGGAGATCGAGGCTTCGCTCTCAAAACCTCTGTCTAGCGGCGGAACTTCAGTAATCGTAATGCTTTACGATACCTGCGGGCTTCCCGCCGAGGTAATCGTTATGCTCGTGAATTACTGTGTAAGTATCGGTAAAACCGATATGAGAACAATTGAGCGCCTTGGAGTAAAGTGGGCTGATTCGGGAATAAACTCAATCGAAGCCGCCGACGAAAAAATAGCTCAGGCTAAACGCTCGAGCGAGAACTGGAGCAGGGTAAAGTACGCTTTCGGCCTTTCTAACGCGGGCTCTCCCACGGCGAAACAGCTTGAGTACTCTGACATCTGGATAAACGAATGGCGTTTCTCCGATGAAATGCTCCGTAAAGCATACGAGGCGAATGTGGATACTACGGGAAAATTCTCAATGCCTTATATAAACAAAATTCTTAAACGCTGGCATGACGCGGGGGCGGTTGCTCCCGACGACGCCGATAAGCTTGAAAAAAAGCCCGAGAATAAAAAGGTAAAGAAATCTTCCGAATCCTCCTATGATTTGGAAGAACTAATGAAAATAGAGTAGAGGTACTTCTATGGGTTACAGTTCAGAAGTAAGAAAAAAATCGATAGATATTATAAAAGAGCGCAAGCTTTCTGCTGAAAGAAACGCCGACTACAGGCGCGATATGATTTTCGAGAAAATTCCCGAGGCAAGGGAATACGAGAGGAAAATCGCTTCCTGCGCCATAAAAGCGGGCAGAACCGTCATAAGAGGCGGGGACGTAAAAAAAGAACTCGAAAAGCTAAAGGACGAGAGCTTAAAGCTTCAGCTTGAGTACGAAACCCTGCTTAAAGAAAACGGGTTTTCTACTGAGGATATGGAACCCGATTACACCTGCAAAAAGTGTAACGATAAAGGGTTTATTGAGGAAAACAAAAGAAGCGTTATGTGTTCCTGCCTTAAAAAAGTTCTGGTGGAAACAGCCTGCGCGCAGCTTAACAAGAACTCGCCGCTCAGTCTTTGTACATTTGAGGATTTTGACCTAGGGTATTATCCTAAGGTCAAAGCGTCCGATAAACCTCGTTCGTCCTACGAGCAGCTCAGCGGAATATTTAAATACTGCAAAAGCTACGCGGAGAATTTCACTCCGAAATCCGAGAGTATTTTTATGATTGGAATGACAGGTCTCGGAAAAACTCACCTCAGTTTAGCGATAGCCAACGAGGTGATAAAGAGGGGATACGGCGTTATCTATGTCACAGCTCCCGCTCTTGTAACAAAGCTTGAAAAAGAACAGTTTTCCAGAAATAAGGATAATAACACGACGGAACAGACCTTGACCGACTGCGATTTGCTTATCGTAGACGACCTCGGTACGGAGTTTACAACCCAATTCACATCAAAGGCGCTTTACAACGTGTTTAACGCGCGGCTGTTGCTTGGAAAGCCCGTAATAATCAATACAAATCTCGGTCTGGATAAAATACAGGACATTTACTCGGAACGTTTCGTATCAAGAATAATCGGCGAGGCTAAAAGACTTAACTTCTTTGGCGACGACGTAAGAATAAAAAAGAAAAACGAGGTGTAATAATCGGGCGGTATCGTAATTGATACTGCCCGATTCAAACATTGTTGCGTCTCCGATTGCGGATAAAATTTCAGGGGGATACCGATAGGTATCTCCCTGAACTATGGTACTATGGTCGAGGCGACATACCGTCATATTTAGAAAACTCAGACCTCGCTTGTTATGGCGTGTGCGGAGTTACAAATTCATCTGCGCGGCGGCTTAAAAACAGTCCACAGGACTGTTTTTACCTGCGGAATTCGCTTACGCTTATTCCTTGGCACAGCCTGTTCAAATCCTGTCGTCTCTCTGTTTTTAGGTAATA
>CADBSD010000067.1 GCA_902797225.1 uncultured Ruminococcus sp.
CGAGGAAAAAGGAATCGAGTATATGCCCGTAAAAGGCTTTGCGGTAAGCGAGCTGTATCCTAAAGAGGATATGCGTTATATGGGCGATATTGATATTCTGATAAAAGATAATCGGGATAAAGCGACAGAAATACTTTTAGAAAAAGGATATACGCTGAAAAAAGACAGGGTGGATTACGACCAGCCCTTAACCAAAATGCCTTTTATGGTTGTTGAATTACACAATAACCTTTTCCCGAAATACTCGCCGTATCGTTCTTTTTTCGACAACATCTTCTCAAAATGTAAAAAAAACGGATACCGCTATAATATGAGCGGAGAGGATTTTTATATTTATGAAACAGTACACCTCTATAAGCATTACGCGGGAAGCGGAAGCGGTATACGCTCAATTATGGATTTTTATTTTATTAATAAAAAACTGAAACCGAAATTTAATGAGATTATTATCAACGAAAAACTGAAGCTTCTTGAATTAGACGGGTTCTCAGAATTGGCAGCGGATTTAGCGGATAAATGGTTCGAAAGAAATGACTTTCAAAACTTTTCCGACGAGGAGCTGTATATTCTTTCCAGCGGAACCTACGGTACAATAGAACATATGATAAAAAACCGCAGAGAAAAGAATAGCCGTTTGGGTTATTATTTCTCACGGCTGTTCCCATCCAAATCAATTATGTTTGAGCGTTATCCCACGCTGAACAAACGGCCGTTTCTTTTACCTCTCTACTATATATACAGACCGCTGAACGGAATTGTATTCAAAAACAAAAAAATTATCAAGGAATTTAAAATAATTAGTAATAACAAAAAAACCAAAACCTGATTACGGTTTTGGTTTTTCTTTATGTCTTTATTTATTATTTAAAGTTCTTCCTCACACTTTTTAAGCGCGGAGTCGATTACCGCGTCCATATCGTAATATTTATACTCGCCGAGTCTGCCGCCGAAGATTACGTTCTTCTCACCCTCGGCGAGCTTTTTGTATTCTTCGTAGAGTTTTGAGTTTTTCTCGTCGTTAACGGGATAATAAGGCTCGTCGCCGAGCTTCCACTCGGAGCTGTACTCACGGCTGATAACGGTTTTCGGTAAATCGTTTCCGTTTTCGTCCTTGCCGAACTCAAACCACTTGTGCTCGATAATTCTCGTCCACGGCGTTTCTCTGTCGGTGTAATTCACCGCCGCGTTGCCCTGGAAATTTGGTTTATCGAGAAGCTCGTTCTCAAAACGCACCGAACGGTACTCGAGATTTCCGAGCTTATAGCCGAAGTACGCGTCTATAGCGCCCGTGTAGAGCACCTTATCCGCGAGCTTGTCGAGTTCTTCCTTATTCTCGAGGTAATCGACATTAAGTCTTACCTCGATACCGTCGAGCATATTCTCTACCATTTTTGTATAACCGCCGACAGGAATTCCCTGATACAGCGCGTTAAAGTAGTTGTTGTCAAATGTAAGACGAACGGGTAGGCGTTTTATAATAAACGGCGGAAGCTCGGTGCAATCTCTTCCCCACTGCTTTTCGGTATAGCCTTTAATCAGCTTTTCGTAAATATCACGTCCGACTAAAGAAATCGCCTGTTCCTCTAAGTTTTGAGGTTCGCCTTTAATTTCCGCGCGTTGCTCGTCGATTTTAGCCTGTGCTTCTTCGGGAGTTACAACGCCCCACATCTTATTGAACGTGTACATATTGAACGGCAACGAGTAGAGCTCGCCGTTGAAATTCGCGACGGGAGAGTTTGTAAAACGATTAAACTCAGCGAACCTCGTCACATAATCCCATACGTGCTTTAAATTAGTATGGAAAATATGCGCGCCGTATTTATGGACATTTATACCCTCAACTTTTTCGGTATAAACGTTGCCCGCGATATTAGGGCGCTTATCAATAACAAGAACTTTTTTACCCTTAGCCGCTGCCTCGTGAGCGAAAACCGCTCCGTAAAGCCCGGAGCCTACAATCAAATAATCGTACTTCATATAACCTCCGTTGTTTAAAATTCATTTATTACCTGTTCAGGTTCTCTGCGCTGCGCGCAAATATATTTTGTTGATTCCGGATATTTCCCGAAACCGATAATTGACATAATCGCCTCGGATTTCTTTATACCCGCAATTTCTCTCAGTGTTTCTTCGTTCTCATAAAAATCAGGCCACTGGAAAATACAGCTTCCTATTCCGAGCGAGTGAAGCGAAAGAGTCAGGTAGGATACATATATTCCGCCGTTTAAATACCATTGCAGGGTTTCACCCGCGGGGAAAAAGTCTCTTTCCGCGGTTACAATACAATAATAAGGAATTTCGCCCGCGAAAGATTTATTCCCCGGAACCAGCTTTTCTATTCGTTGATTCTGTTCTTTGTCAAAAGAGCAGTACACTTTACAAGGCTGTCTGTTACATGCCGAAGGAGCGAAGTTAGCAAGTGATACCGCTTTAAAAAACAACTCGCGGTCTATCGGCTCGTCCGAAGCCGATCTAAGGGAATGTCGGCTCTTAACCATAGTTTCAAAATCACAATTTTTTCCGCGTTCCATTTCTTCTCGCGGAATTATACGATAACCGCCCTGATACACCTTATTAACCGAGTCCAGGTTTAATTTTTGAGATTGTTTCTCTATTTCCGATATATCTTCATTTTGAGAATTCTGATACTGAATATATGCTTTAAGTACAGCAATTCCTTCAAGGTATTCGAAAGAATTATCCGCGTTTAGTTTTTTAAGAGCCAAAAGATTCTTAATCAGATTAAGCGCTTTTTCTTTTCCATATCCTTTTTTTACGTTACTGATTCCGCATCCTTTTTCAAGCGAGTGGCAGAGCATTAAAACGTTCAGCCTTATTGTTTCGTTTTCGTGCCTGATATATTTTTTTTCTTTGTTAAGGATTTGTTTCTTTTTAATATGCTCTTTTGTAAAATGATTCTTTATTCGATTCATCATTGCTTTTACTCCTTGCGTTATTCAAAAAGGGCTGATTCGATTTCATTGAGAATAAATTGATTGCTGTTTTTTATTATTTCATTACCCTTTTTCATATTTCCCTTAAGAATTTTAAAATCTTTTGCGTATTCCACCGTTTTATAAACAGCTTCTTGTGTGGAATCTCCTTTACCGTGAACCAGGTATGAATAATCAAGACTTTCAAAAAGTCCTTCAAATTTTCTGGAATAGGAAAACGGAATAACGGGTATTCCCGCCGAAAAGGAACCTATAGTAGCGTGCATACGCGCGCCTGTAAAAACATCCATTGAAGCGATATACGACTTTACCTGCATCGGGGTATCGGGTATGGGCGCAACGACTGTATTCGGAAATTCCTTATGCAGAGCGTTAACAGCGTCCAAATCGTTATCCGCTGTTTTTACATTATCCGTTCTAAACGCGTGCGGTATTAAGTGGATTTCAAAAGAGTCTGTAAGCTCCTTTATCACTTTTCTGAGGTACTCGCGGTAGTTAACCGTTAAGCCGAACTGATTGTCCTTGGTATAACCGCCGTTCCATAGTAATCCCGAGGGATTAATTCCCAATTTTGGTTTATCTTCCGAAATCTTTTCTTTTTTATCGAAAGGAAGAAGGAATGCGATATCCGAAGTGAGCTTCGGTTTTCTTCCGCTGATTTTTAAAGTATAAGCGTAAGACATATTATCCCTTGCGTAAACCTCAGCACAGTTCTTTATAACCTCTACAGCAAGCTGACGCACCTTGGTATCCTTAAACGGGCCGATAGTCTGGCTGCCTAAAATCAGAGGTACGTTTTTATCAATTACGGCTTTCTTTACTCTTGTACGCTCAAAGAAACGCTCCTGACCGTATATATCGGTAAAACTGTCTCCGTCCGTAAAATCAAAGACACATTTACATTTTTTAACATTGTTAAGGAAAATCACTTTTCCGCTTTTATTAAGAAAAAAACAAGTGTTAAACTGAAGATGCGCATATTCGTTTTTTGGGAAGCAGCCGCTTTTCGCGGCTTTTACAGAACGCTTTTTAATAATTTGTTTAAAAGGAAGGGGCTTTAAAAAATTAATCTGAACCCTTTCGTTTCTTTTCGCGGCAATTGTCTCGACCGCTTCAAGAAAAGAATAAGCGAGAGCTTCGCAGCCTTTATTACCCGAACCGAATGAAAGCCCGAGAGAACCTATTTCAATCATTGTTGTTTCACCTTTTTCTTGCCCTTTATCATTGTGATAATAAATTTACGCTTTATAATCGCTACTACTAAAAGAGCCGCTATCAGACTGTATCTGAGAATCGGGAACTGATAGGTTATCAGACACGCGATAATTATCGCGCACAGAGCGAACGAAAGCGCGGCTATTACTTTATTATTATAAACCTTGCTGTATCCAAGACGCTTGAGATTTAAAGCGTGGAAAAACGCAAGCAGAATATAACATATCAATGTTGTATAACCGGCCGCCAGATAGCCAAATATAGGAATAGCAATCCAGTTCAGCAAAAGATTTATCCCCGCCGCGACAACAGAGCCAATCATAATACTTACTGATTTTTTTAAATATACTTCAATTCGTATATATAACGAAAAAACTGCTGTGAAGAAAACGCCCGACACTACCGAAGGAATAATATATATTCCCTCATAATATTCTTCGGGCCCTAAAATACGTATTATTTCAGGCGCGAACAGTGTTAGAAACATAGCAAACCCGGCAAAGAGCAAAAGAATACTTTTAGCGCGTTTATGTAAAGCGGGATAATCTTCATCATCCATTTTCTGATAAATCCACGGAGCGTAAGAAGCGTCAATTGCCTCCCAGAACACCAGCAACACAGCCGCAACCGTATAAGCAACGTTATAAATCGCTGTCGCGCTGGTTCCAATCATATTTGAAATCATTATTTTGTCTGAGCCCGCCAAAACATACATTGATAAATAATGCGGGACAAGCGGAAGATTTATAATGAGGGCATATTTCCAATACTTGAAATTCAGCTTTCCTTTACCCCGAATAACTGTAATAATATAGAAAACAATTCCAAACAGAATAAAAGTAAGCTCACTGCCTGTTAATTTCGCAACCGCTTTTTGGGATTCATCGGCAAACAGTACCAAAAGAATAGCCGAAAGAGAAGAAATGAGCGAGACCGCTATGGTAATAATCAGAATAGGGATATATTTATACTCAAAACGTTTTCTGCCCAGAAAATAGTTATATGCGGGAACTGTAAAGAAATAAACTCCCATCAGCATCATAAGATACGGTGGCATATTTATAATAGGATCCAGCCAAGGCTTAAAAATCAAATATAAAACACAACAAATAGCCGTACAGGTATTCGCAAGTGTCAGTATTGAAAAAACAAAGGAATTGCGGTCCTTTTTAAACTCGTGCATTCCGTTGTTAAACACTCCGCTCGACATATTGAGCGTAGCTATAATCATAAGCACACTCTGCCATGTAGTAAAGGTCGCGATAATTCCGTATTCCGAAGACGGCATAATACGGGTAAAAATCGGGCCTGTTATCATCGCAAGCCCCTTCTGGAAAAAGCGGGCGATAATTAACGCGATTGACGTTTTCGCTACAGGTGACATATCCTTGTATTTATTTGTCAGTTTTTTAATATGGCCCATTAATAAGCCCCTTTCATTCAATAATACAAGTATTATTCGCTCAGCCTGAAGAAGAAAGCAAGCTGTTATTCTCTGACAGTTGCGCTTTTACAATAAATCGGTTATAAGCGTCCGCGAAAACCAGCAAAATGAAAAACATTTTAAAATCGTCAATAGAGCTTACTGTAAATACCGTTCCGAAATAACAAAGGAACGTAAAAAAAACTCTGAAATGCATTGATTCGCTGGCTTTTTTCATCGATAAAACTTTACGTTCGATTCGGTATTTCATAAAACACCATACCGAAGATTCCGTTAAAAACGCGACCAGAGCGGTTAACCCTACAATTCCGTAATGATATAATGTCGCGAGATAGAAATTTTCGATTGACTCTTTTATCGCTACATTGTATCGGTCGGGGTGCCATACGTGGTGCATCGGCGTATTCGCGCCGAGACCGAACCATTTATGCGTCCCCAAATCCTGCCATACCCATGCGTACAGCATCGTCCGCTGCCCCATACCTTCGGCATTGGTTCCAAAATCATTCTCAATTCCCTGCGCAACCGAGGAATCGAATATAGCAAGAAACATAATAAGTAATTTGTATATACCTGAACGAACCGAAGGAATTAATAATAACAGCGCAAAAATAATAACAGCAAAACAAATCTTAACGAGGTTACGCTTAAAGAAGCGGATCATTCCCGACTTCCAGACAATAATTATATTAAGCACAAGCGCAAACAGAATAGGACCGCGGCTTAAGGTACAAATTAAGGCTATCCATGTCCCGATTAAAGCCGCGGAAGATAAACGTTTATCGGGGAAAAACTTTTGAGCGTACCATGTTAACGGGAAAGTGAGCAGCAGGAATACACCGTTATTAATGGAAGTTGTATAAGCTCCGAACGCGCGGTGAACTCCAAAGCGGACATAAGAGTCTGCTTTTGCTCCGAGTAAGTTCCACGGGTTAAAGCCTGTCACTGTTTCCACCGCGCACAAAGCGGAATAAATTATCAGAATATATAAGAAAAGTTTTATAAAAAAATCCAGGTCCTTCTTATCGCTCAGACAGGAATTCAGCACCAAGGCAAGCACCAAAGTATCAAGCAGCGTACCTAATAACGTTGTATACTCACCGTGCGCAAACTGAACCGCCGCGACAATACCGATATATATCCAGAATGTCGGCATCCTAAGCACTCCGCTGAACTTTATACGGATACCCAACAACAAGAAAGCCAGCAACGCGGCTATTATAATAAAAACACGGAAACTGAACATACCGAGAAAAGAAACCTTCCTTGGAAGGAACATTACAAAGACGGCTAATATGCTCAATACAATCTGTCTTGTTGTTAACTTCATCATTCTCTCCTTTTCAAAAACCTAATTCTATAAGTTAGTTTCAGAGGTCGGTTAATCTTCAAGTAATTCCAGATAAATATTCAAAGAATCAATACAATGCCTGCTTACAAAACGCGCCTTGTCGGCGGAGTTGGGAAGCGCCGCGTCTGTGGAGGAATTCTCCTTATGATAGATAAGAATATCGGGCGTATAAAGAGTGCGCAAGCCTTTCTTTACAACAGATAAATACAGAATATCTTCTTCTCCGTAAAGAAAGGTTCTTGAGTTTAATCTCTCAAAACACGAAAAGTATTCTCTCGATAAAACCCAGAACGAACCGTGCGTTTTACAATCGGTAAGGTCATTAAGGTGCGTTGTTTTCAGAGGTCTCGGTTTTTTCTTTTTGAATTTTTTAAGGAAGGAATACAAGCCGTAAATATGCATATTACACAGCTTTGTTATCTTTTTGTATCTCGCAATCGCCGCGCGCGTGCTTTTTTCGTCACGCGGCTTTTCTAATATCGGATTAACATCACAAAGACCGTCCGCGGTAATAATCATCGGCCCTAAAACAGCGAATTTATACTGCTCATACTTAGATTTCAAAACTTTTGTAAAACCGGAACTTACAAGCTGTGTATCGTTATTTACAAGCGCGATAAAATCGGGGTTAAGATGTTCTCTCGCGTAATCTATACCGACGTTTAAGCCGTTAGCGAAGCCGAGGTTTTCGCTGTTTTCAATCAGCGTAACATCGGAAGCGTTAGCGTATTCTTTCTTTAATATCTCAAGCGAGCCGTTCGAAGAACAGTTATCGACAGTAACAATATGATAATTCTTTGTATCTATTTTTTTTCGAATCGACTCGACACATTCGATTGTATCTTTATGTGTTCGGTAATGAAGTATTACAAATACAATATCCATTATGTATTACCTCTTATTTTATTTCATTTCGCCTAAAGCGTTATCAGGAATTGTTTCCCGCAGCAACGCGTTAATACGGTGTTCTCTGCTTTTTTTACGAAGCTTTTCCAGACGTATGCCGAAACGCTCAAGCGTATCAAGCAGTTGATTCTTCTTGCTTTTAGGCTTTCGCGGAAGCATACTGTCCACTACGTTTTCAAACGGTTCATTTTTCAGACGTTTGAAAAACTCATCGCGCTTCGGATGGACTTCAGCGCTGCTGTAAATCATACCGCCGTTAACCTTTATAAGCTTTTCCGAAGGTACGGAATAGCGGCGTAAAATATCATTATTATCTAAAAGAGCTTTTCCTTTTTCTGTATGGGTAAAAGCGAGAGTTACGCCCATAGTATCCTGTTCCGTGGGAACAAAACTGTTAAAGAACCAGCAGTCGCCGAGCGTAATATCCGCTGAGCGCCATACGGTTTTAAAATGGCAATCATAACAGCTCGGTCGGGAAGAAATTTCTCCCCAGAAGCATCTTCCAAAATAATCGGACGGATGTGAATTAAACTGACGGTTTCCGTTTTCGAAAGAAATGCCGAAGCCCTGCTTATAATTATTCTTTCCGTACTGCTTATCTCTCATTGTAAACGTAGCGATCGGGCTTTTCTCCGAGCGTCTGAGATAATCAAGATATAAATGGAATACCTTCGGCGAAGGAACGCCGTGGCAGGATAAATCCACGCAGAACAGTTTCTCGTCTTCCGAAAGCTTTCCGAGATAGCTTTTAAGCCCGTAAATCTGACAGGGAGTTCCTGAATAAAGCACGTATTTTCCGTTTTTTAATTCTTCTTTTACCTCTCGAAAAGTGTCCCGGGTTTCGCTTTGTACGTATTTTGATTTCTGGATCGCCTTTATTCCTTCGACGGAATCTGTTTTTGTGTGGTAAACAAAATAGTCATTATCATATACCGCGCCGAAAACCACACCGTCATAACGCTTCAGAAAGTCACGCGCTATAGCGGCAAATCCGCCTCCCGCCGCGCTTTTTTTACGCCATTCGGAATCGGTATCATAAATCAAATATGCGTCGGGAAAGCCCTCCTTCGGAACAAAGGACGTATTTAAAACGGGGCACACTTGTTCACAGCGTTTGCAGTCTATACAACTGTCTTTATCAACAACGGGATACAAAAAGCCTTCCGAGTCGGCTTTCATTTCAATACAACCCTTAGGACATATTTGAGCGCACGCGCCGCAGCCCATACAATTTTTATTTTCTGTAACCTGAATCATATATTTCAGCGCCTTTCATGTCCGATTGCTTTGTCAAGGAATCCGAACGAATCCTCTTTCAGTTCATTGAATCGGACGTTTACCGCGTTATAATCAATTATACTATTTACAAATTCATCTGTTTGGCATTTGCTGTTAAAAAGCTGAGAAGTCATTCCGAGATTCTCAAGGAGAGTGTGTATTCTTGAGTTTGTAGATTCGGCTGATTGATTCTGAAAACGCTCAAACACAGCTACCTGACGGTTAAAAATAACTGAGAATACCGTTCCGTGGAACGAATCTGTACATATATAAGAAGCGTTTTTGATAAGACTGAGAAAATCAGCGGGGTCCACCTCGTATAATGGCATATCACCAAAATCCTTATCTGCTTCGTTGTACTCGTCAAAGTGAGGTATTGTTACAAGCGTCAGCCCTTTTTCCTTAGCTAATTTTTTCGCGAATTCACGGTGCTCGGGATTAGTTCCGAGAAAATAACAGAAAACATACGGAGTATCAATACGCAACTCGCTTTCGTCTGCGAGTGTTGCCCATTCATCTCTGTCAATCATAAGCGTCGGGTCCAAAACGACCTGAGCGTCCCGTCCGGCGACATCTTTTACAATTTTCTTTCCCTGGTCCTCGCGTACGGAAATGCTGTTCAAACGCGAGAGGAATTTTTTATATCTCCTTTTCATCGACAAGGGAACGCTGTTTATTCCGAAACTCGCGGCGTAGGAAAATTTATTTATCTCATCGGGAACAAGAGTCAGCGTAAAGTAATCAGCTATAACATTTAACGGCGCCCAGAGCTGGTCGCTTCCGCATACAACGGCGTTATACTTCTGAATCTCTTTTTTCCATTCGGAATTACCTCTGAATTCCCTGCCGAATTTATAATGCGAATCAAACGTATTTATCGCTTTATCTCTTTTCAGCATTTCGGGGGTTTTGATAGTTTTTTTGCCGCTAAGCTTAAGCTTGGCTTTAAGATAAACTTTTCCTAAAATTGATGTAATTCTCGAATCGGAAGCGGATACAAAACCCAAAAGTTCCGCGTCATCATATTTATTCATAAGGCATTGCATAGCGTATGCCTGAAGCTTAGTTCCGTAATTGTTCACCTTATAAGGTGTGATAATTCCAATCATTTAAATAACTCCTGTTACTTTTTATCAGCAACTTCGCTATATAACCGATAAATATTCTCGGCGTTACGTTCAGCCGTGAAACTCTCTCGTGCGTATTGTTCCGCCGCACGGCTTATCGAAATCTTTTCATCAGCCGTCATATTGAGCACTTTTTTAATCAGACGGGCAAAATCGTCAAAGTCGCTTCTGTGATACAAAAATCCCGTTTTACCGTCATCTATAAGCTCAGGGCCCGAGCCTGTATCGCAGGCAATAGCAATAAGCCCCGCCGACATATATTCGGGCGTGATTCTGCCGAACGCCTCGGAGCGCGAGCATACAAGACCGACGGAATAATCTTTAAGACGAGCTCCTATGTCATCACAATGCCCGAGGAAATTAACCCTATCTCCGAAGCCGAGAGCTTCGGCGCGTTTTTTCAGCGAAGAAATATATTTAGGCACGCCCTCGCCGTAAAAGTCAACCGAAACAAGTTCCTTCTCGTCCTCGCTTAATCTGCCTATCGCTTCAATAATCTCACTCTGCCCTTTAGCGGGACAAACTGTACCTGTAAATGCCATTTTCAATTCTTTGTTTTTAAGCTGTTTCCGCTCAGGGTCGGAAATTATTAAATTCAAATCAACGCCGTCATAAATATGACAGATTTTAGAAGCGTCTAATTTTTTATTCTTCCAGGCTTTCTCAACCGCTTTTGAAATAGCTATAAAGCGCGTTGTATTTCTGTTCATAAAATCAACATTGTAAGGCGGGAGAAAAACTGTATCGTAATCTTCCTCGCCGAATTCACGCAGATGCCAGATATGGGGAATACCGTATTTTTCGGCAATCATCGCGCCGATTCCGTCACGGTTTGAATTCGTATGTATTATATCAAATTTATCTAAATTCAGATTCTTTTCAGCGACAGCAATAGCCTGACGGTTTCTTTTACTCGCTTTATAAATAAATAAAGGACGCAATATAAGCTTCACGAGGCGTCGGATTTTCGTACTGCCCTTAGCGATTGCAATGGGTTCGTGACCGTCAATACAGTAATCTATTCCGTTATTACGGCAGTACTCTGAAATCTTACCCTCCTTATGGAGAAGCGCGGTATATTCTACATTATAGTTTTTTCGTACATTATCGACAATCTCAATCATAGCTTTCGGAGCGCCGCCGTTTTCACTTTTTGAAGCAACAATCAACACTTTCATAAAAGGTTCATCCCCTTTCGGAACAGATTACCGACACATATATCGGGAACCGAGTGAATTACATTTTTTTCAAATGAACTTTTATTTTAAAAATCGTATTCAGCATTCGGTTATTAAAGTTTATATCATAATCATTAAGCAGTCTTTTTCGGGCTGAAGACGAAGTATTGGCGTCGCTCAAATCCTGAAAAAACGCTTTGTTTTTTTCGCTAATCTCATCGGGATAAATCCTGAGTATTTCTTTTGCGTAGGACTCCGAATTAAATTCAAATATATATTTTTTCGCGCGGAGTAGTTTCGCTTTAAATCCGTTAGTCAGGCCGACAACATTATTACCGTGCTGTCGGTATTTGATATGGGTATCTTCGTCAACAAAAATATCTCCGTCTAAAGCCGCGCAAACTCTGTACGTCCAAGTATCGTGACCGAATATATCCTTTGGCATATCCTTTTTCAGCTTAATAAGCAGCGCTTTATTAAACACAGCCGTACAACCTGCCATTTGGTTAAACACACAGTTGGAAAACTTGCTTCTTCTTTTATCCATTCTGTGCTCGTAAAGCGGATTCAATTCACCGTCGGTTATAAGCTGACCGCAATAATAAAGAGCAGGCTTGTCTGAGGACATTTTATCGAGCTGTTCGGCTGCGCAACTGAGCTTATCGCTGTCCCATAAGTCATCCTGGTCGCAGAAAGCGTAATAATCGTATTCAAGCGGCGCTATTTTTATCAATTCCAAAAAGCTTCCGCAAGCGCCCGCGTTTTTACCTTCAATTATATCCTCGGCACCTAAGCTTTTTAATAACTCTAAAGTATTATCCGATGAACCGTCATCACGTGTTAATATACGCACGTCGACACCTGCCTGAGATATTAAGCTGTTATACTGTTCCTTTAAGAACTTTTCTCCGTTATAAGTTGATAATAAAACGAGAACTTTTTTCATTTTTTCATAAACTGTTTAAGCGTTATAAAAGCCTAAACATTATCTCCTTTTTTAATCCTGTTTTATAATTCATTAATAAAGCTTTCTATATCGTCAATTATAGTCTGTGTATTACTTTCGTACTTTTTAAAACTATGGGTTTTAACATACTCCAGCGCTTCTTCAAGCTCTTCGCAGTCGTCGCAAGAATAGATTAAGCCCAATTCCTTAAACTGCTCCAATATCTGGAGCTGGTGGTCGTCGACATGCTCGCCGTATTTAGCGAGTCTCGCGACGGCAATTACTTTTTTCTCTTTTTTTACAGCGCCGATAATCGCGCCTGTTCCGCCGTGAGTAATAAAAATATCACATTTATCGGTATAGTTCTTAAACTCATCACGGTCGAGGAAAGGCTTAAAAGCGTAGTTCTCGGGTTTGTAATCGCTGTAGCCCGTCTGGGCGAATATCTCGCCGTCAATTTTCCCCGTGGCGACAAGCTCATCCAGAGCTTTTAAAAGCCTGTTGAACTGAAACTTCTGAGACCCAAGAGTAATAAATATCATAAACGTCACCTTTTAGTAAATTCCGCCGAGGCATACGGCGTCGGGATAATACTCTTTCATACTCTCCCATTGAACATAAAAACGATCGGCGTATTTATAAAGAAATTTGCCTGTTTCCGTGGGCGAGGTGATTTTCGCGAAGGATTCAATATATATAAGCTTTTTCCTGAAAATCTTCGCTAAAAGACAAATCGGAATCATCGCGAGCACACCCGTTGTGATTACAACGTCGGGACGCTCTTTTATAAAGATAAACAGCGATTTAAACGCGTTAATAAGCATCGCGAAAATAAAAAGCTTTTCTTTTCGGTTAACCTGGCGCATATAATACATTTTCTTATTATTGACGGATGATTTATACGCGGTTTTCTCCGTAATGAGAAAGCTTTTATATTTTTCCATAAGCGGCTTTAACATCAGAAGCTGTTCATAATGTCCGCCCGAAGAAGCCGCGAAACACAGCTTCTTTTCCTTTTTGCTCATATACTAATCCCTTCTGAAAATATCCCTTGTATAAACCTTATCTTTTATATCGTCAAAAATACTGTCGTAGCGGTTCGCTATAATAGCGTCGCTTTTTTCCTTGAATTCATCAAAATCATTTACAACAAGACTGCCGAAGAAAGTTGATCCGTCCTCAAGAGTCGGTTCAAAAATTATAACCTTGGCGCCCTTAGCCTTAACCCTCTTCATAACTCCCTGAATCGAGCTCTGGCGGAAGTTATCGGAATTGCTTTTCATAGTCAGTCTGTAAACGCCGATAGTAACTTCTTTTTCTTTACTCTTATCATAGCTGTTATTATCGCGGTAGCCGTAATAACCAGCTATTTTCAAAACACGGTCGGCTATAAAATCCTTACGGGTTCTGTTACTCTCAACAATCGCGCTCATCATATTCTGAGGTACATCCTCGTAGTTGGCGAGCAGCTGCTTTGTGTCCTTAGGCAGACAGTATCCGCCGTATCCGAATGAAGGATTATTATAAAAAGTTCCTATACGCGGGTCAAGACAAACGCCGTCAATTATATTCTTGGTATTAAGTCCTTTTGTTTCCGCGTAAGTATCGAGTTCGTTAAAATAAGAAACCCTCAGCGCAAGGTAAGTATTCGCGAAAAGCTTAACCGCTTCCGCTTCAGTAAATCCCATAAACAGCGTATCAATATTTTCTTTCTCTGCTCCGTCCGAGAGCAATTGCGCAAAAGTTTTCGCCGCGTTTAAAAGTCTTTCGTCGTTCATATCCGTACCGACAATAATACGGCTGGGATAAAGATTATCGTAAAGCGCCTTGCTCTCTCGCAAAAATTCGGGGCTGAAAATAATATTTCCGCTTCCTGTTTTCTTCCTTATATGTTCGGTATATCCAACGGGGATTGTGGATTTTATGACCATAATCGCGTCGGGATTAACCTTCATTACAGTTTCAATTACGGTTTCGACCGCCGAGGTATCAAAAAAGTTTTTACGGCTGTCGTAGTTAGTTGGAGCTGCTATAACCACAAACTCAGCGTCTTTGTACGCGTCTTCGGCGTCGAGCGTCGCATTTAAGTCGAGCTCTTTTTCCGATAAGTATTTTTCGATATATTCATCCTGAATCGGGGATTTTCGGTTATTAATAAGTTCCACCTTTTCGGGAATAATATCAACCGCTTTTACTTCGTTGCGCTGACTTAAAAGCACAGCGATAGATAATCCGACATAACCTGTACCCGCGACGGCTATTTTATATTTTTTATTCATAATTTTTCTCCTGCGAATAAATTCTTATACCGGTTTATACTAAGCCGATATTCCGTCCCATTTCTGGTCTTTTTCACTGAGATTCAGCGGGGTGCCGTCCTCAAGCGTATAACCCTCACCGCTCGGGGTTCCTTTATACTCGCCCTTTAATTTCGGCCATTTTACGCCGATTTCGGGATCATTCCATGCAAGTCCTCCCTCATCGTTGGCATGATAGAAGTCGTCGCACTTGTAGCAGAATTCCGCAGTTTCGCTCAACACAAGAAAACCGTGCGCAAAGCCTCGGGGAATAAGAAACTGCTTTTTGTTTTCTTCTGTCAAATTAACGCCGAACCATTTGCCGTAGGTCTTGCTTCCACTTCTGAGGTCAACGGCAACATCAAAAACAGAGCCCTTGATAGCTCTAACAAGCTTTGTCTGGGGGAACCGCTTTTGAAAATGAAGTCCGCGAAGAACTCCCTTTGTTGACATTGACTGATTGTCCTGAACAAAGGTTATGTCTATTCCGTGCTCTTTCATATCGTTTTCGTTGTAGGTTTCCATGAAGTATCCGCGGTTGTCGCCGTGAACCGCGGGAGTTATAACGCAGAGGCCCTCAATTCCTCCGACGTTTTTTTCAACTGTAATCTGTCCCATTAGTACTCAATCTCCTTTAAATATCTCGAAAGCGCGTCCTGCCATACGGGAAGAAGCTCAAACCCGTTCTCGGTGAGCTTTGATTTGTCAAGACGGCTGTTATGCGGTCTTTTTGCCTTGGAAAGGCCGTATTCCTCGGTCGAAACGGGAACAACCTTTGTCGTATAGCCCGCCTGCTTGAAAATCTCTTTTGTAAAGTCGTACCAGCTTATATATCCGCCTTCATTTGTGGCGTGGTAATAACCGTACTTCTCGCTCTCGCACATATCGACAAGGAGCCTTGAAAGATCCAAAGTGTATGTCGGAGTACCGATTTGATCGTTAACAACACGGATTGTATCGAATTTTTTCCCAACCTTGAGCATTGTTTTGATGAAGTTGTTTCCGTTCTTTCCAAACACCCACGCAATACGGACAATAAAGAACTTTTCGAGCAACCCGCTCACAGCTGCCTCTCCCTTGAGCTTGCTGTCGCCGTATACGCAAAGCGGAGCGTAATCCTTGCAGTCGGGCCGCCACGGAGTTGTACCCTCGCCGTCAAAAACATAGTCGGTGCTGATATAAATCATCTTGCAATTAAGCTTTTTACACGCCAAAGCGATATTCCTTGTACCGTCTGCGTTGATTGAGTAAACCTTTTCTTTGTTCTCTTCATCCTCGGCAGCGTCAACAGCCGTCCACGCCGCGCAGTGCACAACAACGTCAGGCTTCACACTTTCAATCACGGAAGCTGTCGAATCTTTATCTGTAATATCAAGCTGCTCATAAGCGGCGGAAAAACCCTCGGACAGCTTGTCCTTTTCAAAAATGTCGCTTCCGACCGCTTCATACCCTCTTTTTGACAGCTCGTTCACGACATCATATCCGAGCTGTCCGCAAACACCTGTTACAAAAACCTTCATAACTTATCCTCTGTATTATCTTTTATCGTACATCTTCTCGTAATAGTTTTGATACTCTCCCGAAATGATTTCCTGCCACCAATCTTTGTTATCGAGATACCACTGAATTGTCTTTTTGATACCGTCCTCGAACTTGGTTTCGGGCAGCCAGCCGAGTTCGTTGTGGATTTTGGTCGGGTCAATCGCGTAGCGCAGATCGTGACCTTTTCTGTCCGTAACATATGTAATGAGGCTCTCGGGCTTTCCGAGCTCCTTGCAGATAAGCTTGACGATGTCGATATTCGCCATTTCGTTGTGGCCGCCGACGTTGTAGACCTCGCCTACCTTACCCTTGTGGATAATCAAATCAATCGCCTTGCAATGGTCCTCAACATACAACCAGTCACGCACGTTCTCGCCCTTGCCGTAAACAGGCAGTGGCTTGTCCGCGAGCGCGTTCGCAATCATAAGCGGAATCAGCTTTTCGGGGAAGTGATAGGGGCCGTAGTTGTTGGAGCAACGGCTGATTGTCACGGGCAGTCCGTATGTGCGGTGATAAGCAAGCACAAGTAAGTCAGCCCCCGCCTTTGACGAGCTGTAGGGTGAGCTTGTGTGAATCGGAGTTTCCTCAGTAAAGAACAAATCGGGACGGTCGAGCGGCAAATCGCCATAAACCTCATCGGTGGAAACCTGATGATAACGTGTAATGCCGTACTTTCGGCACGCGTCCATCAACACCTCTGTGCCGATAATATTTGTTTGCAGGAAAATTTCGGGATTTTCGATCGAACGGTCAACATGGCTTTCCGCGGCAAAGTTGACTACGACATCGGGCTTTTCCTCCTCAAACAGTTTTTCGACAGCCTCTCTGTCGCAAATATCCGCCCTTACAAATCTGAAATCAGGGTTGTCCATTACAGGTTTAAGGGTAGAAAGATTTCCCGCGTATGTGAGCTTATCGAGACAGATAACTCTGTCGCCAGGGTGTTTTTTCAAATAGTAATGGATAAAATTTCCGCCGATAAAGCCGGCTCCGCCTGTTACAATAATAGTCATATTAACCCTCCGTTTTTTCCAGATACTTGCCGTCAATTACATCCTTTAAGTACTCGCCGTACTGGTTTTTCTTAAGCACTTCGTAGGACTGCATAATCTGTTCTTTATCAATCCAGCCGTTTAGATACGCAATCTCCTCAAGGCACGCAATCTTTCGGTGCTGGTGTTTTTCCATTGTATATACAAAATTTGTCGCGTCCACAAGCGAATCGTGAGTACCTGTATCGAGCCAGGTAAATCCCTGTCCGAGCAACTCAACATTTAGCTCGCCATTCTCAAGATAAATGCGGTTGAGATCAGTTATTTCAAGTTCTCCGCGTGCGGAAGGCTTGAGATTCTTAGCGTACTCAACAACACGATTATCGTAAAAATATAAACCTGTTACACAGTAATTCGTCTTAGGATTCTTAGGCTTTTCCTCAATAGAAATCGCCTTGCCATCTTTGTCAAACTCAACAATTCCAAAGCGCTCTGGATCTTCAACATAGTAACCGAAAACTGTCGCTCCGCTTTCCTGCGAGGCGGCTTTTCTTAAGCTCTTTTTTAGCCCGTGACCGGCGAAAATGTTGTCACCAAGCACCATAGCAACGCTGTCGCTGCCGATAAAGTCAGCACCAATAATGAACGCCTGAGCAAGACCGTCGGGGCTCGGCTGAACAGCATAGGACAGCGAAAGTCCGAACTGGCTTCCGTCGCCGAAAAGCTCCTTGAAGCGAGGTGTGTCCTCGGGAGTTGAAATTATAAGAATATCTCTGATTCCCGCGTTCATCAAAACCGACATTGGATAATAAATCATCGGCTTGTCATACACGGGAAGAAGTTGTTTACTTGTAACTGTCGTCAGCGGATAAAGGCGTGTGCCTGAACCGCCTGCTAAAATTATGCCTTTCATATTAGCCTCCTTCTTACATCGAACCCTCTCGTTTAAATACAGCCAGAACCGTCTTAAAAAGGATTCTTAAATCAAGCGCCAGGTGCCACTCTCTGATATACGTCGTATCCAGTTCAACGACTTTTTCAAAATCGGTAATCTCGCTTCTGCCGTTTGCCTGCCACATTCCCGTGATACCGGGCTTTATAGCGAGTCTTGAGCGGTGGTGAAGCTCGTACTTTTCCCACTCGTCAACTGTGGGAGGACGCGTTCCGACTAAGCTCATATCGCCCTTAAGAACATTAAAGAACTGCGGAAACTCGTCAATCGAAAGAGTTCTCAGCCAACCGCCGATACCCTTTTTCGTCTTTCCGTTTTCAAGCTTTTTACTTCCGATAATTCTGGGGTCAAAATCGAGCTTGAACATCATTCCGTCCTTAACGCGGTTTTGAGCCATAAGCTCCTGCTTACGCTCCTCGGCGTCGAGGTACATTGTACGGAATTTATAGAATTTAAACTTTTTACCGTTTTTGCCGACTCTTTCCTGCTTGAAAAAAATCGGTCCCGGGGATTTTATGTAAATCATCGGAGCGACTAATACAAAAATAAACGCTGTAAAAATACAACCTATTATTCCGCCGATAATATCAAACGCCCTTTTTATAAAGAGCTGGTAGAAGCTTATTGTATTAACTGTAGTGGTAAGAACCGTATAGTTGCCGATTTTTTCTACCATCTGGCGTTTTGGATCAACGTTAGATCTATTCACAAGACTGTCGTGTATAACAAGTCCCATTGTTTCAAACTCGCTTATAAGCTTTTCGGGATAAACCTTGTTGTTCGGTATATTTACAAAAATCTCGTCAATCCACTCGCGGCACGCGTAATCAGCCGCGTCCGAAACTCCCGCGACAACAGGAATTCCCTTTATTTTTTTACCCGTAAGGTTTTTATCTGTCAGTACAATTCCCGTCAGCTTATACGTTTCAAGTTCGTTCTTGTAAAGATTGCTTACTACCTTTTCCGCGATATTGCTGGTAGTTACAATAAGCATCGATCTGTCCGACTTGTTCCTCAGCTTATGTCTGAGAATCCTTTTCCATAAAATCCTGCACGCGTAATCAATAAACAGCAGTACAATAGCCATTATATATACAATATCTCTGAGCGCGTTTGACGTATAGCTGTTTATAGCGAACAGATAGAATACAGAGGATAAAAATACCAGTATCACGTAATTGATTACGCTTTTTATTTCTTTTACATATCCACGCTTCAGTATGTTCTTATATGAGCGCGACAAAAGCGCCACCAAAACGGCGATTATATTTATTACAATAATGAATCTCTCTGTTTCAGTGATATCAAAATACTCAACGTTTCCGCGGTACTTCAGTAAAAAAGCCGCGACAAAGGATAGATTTACACAAAGCAGATCCAATATTAAAAAATCAAAATGCTTAAGCCAGCTCGCACGGCTTTTCTGGTACATAAAAACACCCGATTCGTTAAAAATTTTCGGATTCTTGAATTATCCGTAATAAGTATAAGTATTCCTGTTCTTTTTCTTAGTTTTTGAGAGGTAATATCCGCCCTTCTTTGTTTCGGTGGTCGGAATACCGTTAATTATAATTCCGAGTATTTTACCGTTGTTTCTCTTTAACATCTCAATGCCTCGGTTAAACTCGGGATAGGTTGTATCGTTGTTCTTTATTACAAAAACGATACCGTCGGAAAAACCGATAAGCGGAACGATATCGACAACCATATTTACGGGAGGAGTATCGAAGATAATATAATCGTACTCGCCCTCGAGTCTTCTTATCATTTCATTCATAGCCTCGCTCGCGAGAAGCTCGGAGGGGTTGGGCGGAATCGCTCCGAAGGTTATAACGTCGAGATTTTCAACGTCGGATTTTACGATAATATCCCCGAGCACGCACTCGTCGTTAAGATAGTTTACGAGTCCTTTTCCTTTATTGATACTTAAAACGGTGTGAACCGTGGGACGTCTTAAATCGCAGTCGATTACAAGCACCTTTGTGCCTACCTGCTGCGCGAGCGCGATAGCTACGTTAACAGCTGTAGTAGTCTTTCCCTCACTCTTGAACGAGCTTGTAAATATTATTTTTTTACAGCCTTTTCTTACGATAGAATAAACAATGTTTGTTCTGGCTTTCTTATAAGCCTCTGTGGTCTGGAATTTTAAAGCCTTGCTTATTTCGCCTGAAGTTTTCTTTTTAGCCATAATTATACCCCGCTTTCCGTAACGTCTGTTTCAGTATTGTTGCTGAGAAGAAATCTTTCGCTGCCGAAATCGGGAACAGCCGAAAGAATCGGAATATCGTTAATCTGAGTAAGCTCCGCGGAATATTTGATTTTGTTGTCTATAAGCTCTCTTATAAAAACATAAATAAGCATAAGGAAGAATCCCGCGGCGGCAGCCAGAACTGTATTTCTCAATACTTTGGGTGAAGACGGCTCGGTAGGTACAGTCGCGCTGTCTACGATTTTCAGCTCTGTATCGTCGTTCTTAAGAGAAGCGATTACTCCCGGAGCGGTATCGGCTACGCTGTCCGCGATAACCTTAGCTTCCGTTGGGGAGTTCGCGGTGACAATAGACGAAAATACCTCAGTCTGGTTTTGCTGGTCGTCTGACTCGTTTTTGAACTGTACTATTTTACTAAGCTCTTTGGCGGTATATTTTTCATCAAGGTTTTCCGAGAGCTTTGAGTAGAAATTATTTGTCGAAAGCATTTCAACATAAGTATTAACGAGCGCCGTAGCGTAGTTATAGTCGCTCAACGCGCTGTAAGAGTTCTCTTTTGCCGAGGCGGATGTTTCAACATAAAGCTTTACTCTCGCCGTATAAGTCTTAGGCACAAAATAATTGAAGTAGGTGAACGCGACAAGTCCGAGGACAAACGCCGCCAAAAGCATTTTCCACAAACCTCTTTTAAATATTCTAAAAATCTCCGCTAAGGAAATCTCGTAGGTTTCCTTTTTTTCGCTGCTGTTATAATTCTCCATAATTACTCCTCTCGCGATAGTCCTTTTTTACGATACGAGCGCTTTTCCACGCTCGAACACAGTGTATAATTCTACATCATTTATCTTTTAAATGCAATATTTTCTTTGAATTGGCTTTTATTTTCTGCAAATTGACCTAATAAACGGAAAAATAGGGGACAATATCTTATTTATTTCACAAACATTTTCCACAACCCGCTTATTTCCTTTACTTTTCAGGTCTGTTATGCTAATATGTATCAGTAGAAGGTAATTGATTAACTATTGATTAAATTAATTTTTGATTGATTATTAATAAAAAATAAATGATTTTTTTAAAAAAGGATTTGATTTAATGAAAAGAATTATGGCGATTGCTTTGGCAATTATCGTAGCTTGCTTTTCGTCTGTCGCGGTATTCGCGGCGGGAATCAACTCAAGTGAAGCAAGCGTTTTAAGCAATATGCGCACACCCGCTAATATGAAGGGTAACAGCGTATATGTTCCGTCCTCTTATATCAACCAGGCGGAATCATATTTTAACACAATCGAAATGACTTCTGCACAGTCGAGTAAGATTAACTCTATTATCAACCAGGGACGCTCGTTCCTCCAGAACACAGGTAAGTCAAGCATAAGCGAGCTTTCCGACGCGGAGCGTAAAACACTTTTAAACTACGCGAGCGCGGCGGCTGCCGTTCTTAACTTATCCGCGGCTGCAGGCTCCGACGGAAAGAACATTAAGATTGTTTCCAAAACAGGCGGGACAGTAATCAACAATTCCTCAAATGTTATCAAGCCCACAGGCGCTGAGGAACACTTTACGGTTTATGTAATGATTTTAGCAATTGCTGCAGTATTCTTTGTATGCAGCGCGGGAATAATCTTAACAAGAAAGAAAAGCTACTCTTATGAAGAAAAAGAATAAGATTCATAAAAACGTTAAAAAATTTCTAATAGTACCTGTAATAATGAGCGCGGCGATATGTTTAATATCCGCCGCTATTGCTTTTCCGCTTTTATCGGACGCGGCGGCGCTTTCCAATTTGCTTTTGTCCGATAAACAGGTGGATTACTCCAAGTCATTTGAGAACATCTTTGTTCCTACAACAAACGACGAGGATACAGTAGACGCTTCCGACGTGGAATTTCCGTCAGTGGACAAGCAGTTCGGCGAGCTTAAAATCAAGAACAGAAACGTTAATACAAAGCTGTTTTTCGGCGACGGAAGCATTCCTCTCCAGAACGGCGTCGGCGTTTACGCGGGAAGCTTTATCCCCGGCTACGGAAAGACTATACTCGTCGCGGGTCACAACAACACATTTTTTAACGGTCTGAAAAACGTAAAAAACGGCGATATCATTTCTATCGCCACAAGCTACGGAAATTACAAATATAAGATAAGAGATACAAAAATACTCAACGCGGACAGCAAAAAGGCTTATGATTTAAATAAGAAGGAGGAGAATTTAATCCTCTACACCTGCTATCCCTTTGATACGCTCGGCTTAACTGAAAAGCGCTTTTTCGTATATGCCGACAAAATCTCAGGTCCGAAAATCGTCGGACTGTACGAATAAGGGGGTATCGGTATGTTTAAAAATGAAAAAGCAACCACCGTTATGTACCTTATCCTCTCGCTTATCATGGGACTTTGTATTTTTGCCTGTTCAATTTTCGCGACCTTGAAATTCACGATTTTTTCGCCGAATTTCCTGTCGGACACTATAAACAGCACGAGCTACTACAAGGACTTATGCGCTGAGCTTAAGGACGATTTAGTTAATATCGGCGACGCGAGCGGACTCGACAAAAACTTTTTTGACGATTTTGTGGACGAGGTTATCGTACGCAAGGACGTTCAGTATTACGTGAACGATTTCTACGCGGGCGAAAAGCTCAAGGTCAACCCCTCGGAGTTTCAGAAAACTCTCAGAACCGCGATTGACAAGTATATTAATAGAAAAGGGCTCGACAGAAAAACGATTTCCGATAAAGCGATAAACGGTTTTATTAAAGAAGCTACGGATATCTACGTTTCCGATATTGAGATTACATATTTCCCGCAGATTCAGAAATCATATTTGAAATATGACACAAGGCTCAATATTTTAATGGCGGTAACAATCGCCGTTATCATCGCGATAACACTGATTTTTATATTCACAAACAAATGGAAGCACATAGCTGTTCGTTACATTTACTACGCGACAGCGTCAGCGGGACTTTTAACGCTTTTACTTCCGATAATCGTATTTTTAAGCGGAGTTATCGGTAAAATAACAATTATCTCCCGCTCGTTAAACGATTTGTATACCGCATGCTTTAACTCTATGTTTTACGCGCTCATTTTTATCGCGGCGACTTTGGTTGTAATAAGCGCGTTCTTGTGGATTATCCATAACAAAATGCGCAGAGGCGTCGCAAACTGAGGAAACTTTTTCCGCGTGTTGACGCAAGCTTTATGAAATGATAGAATTGTTTCAGGGTACACCTTTCCTTTCGGTGAGGTGTATTGTTTTACAGAAAGGATATAAGAATATGAAGTTATTAAAAACAATAACAGCTTTGTCTTTGGCTCTCGTTATAGCGGCGACAGGCTTTTCGACATTTTCGGCAAAAAAGCTCGGCGCTCCGAAGCTCACCGTTAAGAACACCTCGAAAGGCGTAAAAGCTTCGTGGTCAAAAACAAAGGGCGCTGTAAAATATACTCTCCTCTACAAAAAAGAGGGAGCTAAAAAGTATATTAAGGCTTACAGCGGCAAAAAAACGAGCTTCACAAAAAAGAAGCTTAACTCGGGGGTTAATTATTTATTTAAGGTAAAAGCTAAAACAAAAAAGAAAACCTCGGCTTATTCCGCTCCCTCAAAGATCCTCTTTTTAAAAACACCTACGCTTAAAGAAGCTGAGGAAAAGCTCGATATGAAGGGAATCTATTTAAGTTGGAGCAAGGTTAAGGGAGCCGACGGCTACAGAATTTACCGCTCGCTTAAATATAAGAACTCCTACAAGAAAGTCGCTACTGTAGAAAAGTCCGTAAACGTATATCTCGACGAAACGGTAAAGGACGAAAAAAATCCTACCCAAATCAATTCATATAAGTATTATATAAAGGCGTATAAAGACGACAGCTCCTCGGCTAAAAGCAACGTAAAGAGCGACGTTTACGGCTGGATCGACAAGAGCAAAATCGAGTCGAGCCGTCTTTACCTCACAATTAAAAAGGGACAGGAGTACAAGGATATCCACAAAAAGCTCGACTCCTATCACGTTGTTTTCCTCTTTACCTGGAAGAGCTCCAACAAAAGAATTGTCACTGTCGACAATATGGGTGTAATAACTGGCGTAAAAAAGGGTAAAGCTACTCTTACAGCCAAGGCTCTCGTTAACAACAAGGAAAGAACGGTAAAAATCGACGTAACGGTAAAATAAATGAAATTAGCTATTATTTTTACGGGAGGAACTATCTCGAGCGATTTAAACGACGGATATCTCTCACCCGTATCCAAAACTAAATCTGAATTAATCAAAGCTCTCGACGACGATATCGAAGTCGAGAGCTTTCAGCCTTATTATACGCTTTCCGAGCGCTTGAACGGAAAGCATATCTCTATGCTTATTGACTGCGTTTCTGAGCGTCTTGAGGAAGATTTTGACGGAATAATCGTAACGCACGGCACAGACACACTTCAATACAGCGCCTCGGCGCTTTCAATCGCTTTCGGCGGAAGCAAAACTCCGATCGTGCTCGTTTCCTCGAATTATATTCTCAGCGACAGCCGTTCCAACGGGCTTTCAAATTTTATCCACGCGGTAAGGTTTATAAAGGAAAAAATCGGCGGTGTGTATGTAAGCTACAAAAACACGGGCTCTGATCCCGAAATATTTACCGCCGACTCGCTTCTTCCCCACAGCCCGTACAGCGACAGGCTTACTTCTCTGTACGGAGCTTTCGGTTATTTTAAGGGCAAAGAATTTATAAAGCTTAAGACCAGTCACAATAAAAAAAGCGAGGGCAAATTCACCCTCAGCGAAAAATCTCCTATACTTTATTTAAGAGCTTACGCAGGTATGCGTTATCCCGAAACATCGAATTACAAGGCGGTATTAATCGAAACGTACCACAGCGGAACGCTCCCGGCCGAGGACAGGGATTTTATAGAATTCTGTGAAAAATCGTCTGTTCCGATATATATTATCGGCGTATCGGACGAGATACCCTACGAAAGTACTAAGATTTACAAACAACTAAATATTGTGGTTCTTAAAAAATCCTCCCCAATATATGCGTATATTTCGCTGTGGAAACAGTTTTAATGTAACCATTGTAAACACTTTTTAATTTTAGAACGGTTGTTCGTAACAAAATGTAACCTGTTTGTATTTTTTTATATTCGTTAAAGAATTAACCCTTACAGTTTCACCATTTAGCAATTACATTATGCTAGAATTGTTGATTTGGAAAAGATAATGCGCTACAATATAGTTGCACATTAAAGAGTGCCAAAACATTGCTGCAATAAGTAGCGTTTCACACAATTTCATCCAAAAAAGCACCACGGCAGAAGCTGTGGTGTTTTTTTGTTAATCTGATTCTTCATCGGGCAGATACGGGTAAATCTCGCCGTAGGCGTCCAGCTCGTCCTCGCTTTGGGGCTCGCTCGGGATAAGTCCTGTACAGTCGTACGACGACGCCCCGAAGCCGTAGACATCCTCGTCCTCGGGATTTACGGGATAATCCCTCAAAAACCTTTCGTTCATTCTATCACCTCATATTCGGCGTTATTATTACGCCGTTATTATTATCTGAGTTTTTTATCGTTTTTTAAGAGGAAAATACTGTTATTTTTTAAAAAATATGTTATTATAAAATCAGATTATAATTTTGAGGTGGATTATGAAAGCTCTACTGAAAACAGCCGTTGCTGTACTTACACTTATTCTCCTTATCTCCTGCGCGGTTTCTCTCCCTGTTTCGAGCGCGGGTAAGCTCAGCTATGAATTTAAAGGCGACGAGAAAAACAAGGCGGGGTTTGCCGAGGGAAAAATCACTCTCTCGGGTGTTCCAAGCGGAAAATACAAGCTCTACTGGGCCGACGACGAAAAAGCTCTCGACGGCTTTTACGAAATCGCCGAGCTTAAGGCGAACGGCTCGTTCTCTTTTAAAGACCACAACGCTATCCCCGCGGACGCGACAAAAATAATCGCCTGCGAAAACGGCGGTAAACTGGTCAAAACCGCCGCGGCGGTTTACAATATTCCGAAAAACAAACAGCTGAAATACAAATCCAAAGACAAAAACTACAGCTTTATGAATTATTCGGATATTCATATCGACGAGGCGAAGAACAAGTATTACCAGTACTCCGAGCTTCACTTTAAAAAAGCTCTGGAAACCGCCTCAAAGCGTAACGCTGATTTTATAATCACGGCGGGCGACAACGTGACGAACGCCGAGGGCCCCGCGCTTGAGTTCAACAAATATCAGGAAATTCTGTCCGATTCCGATTACACGGGCTATGTCTACGAGGGAAGCGGCAACCACGAGCTCAGAAAAGGCACAAAAAAAGAGCTTTTAAAAACATTCATATCCGCGACAGGACTCGACGGAAAAGAAAGCACTATAAATAAAAACAAGCCCTATTACGCGGTAACAGAGCCGAAAACGGGCGATTTATTCATATTTATGGCGCTCGAGTTTATGTACAGCCCCAACGAGGGCGACGAGTTCTCCAAGGAACAGCTCGACTGGTTTGAAAACCTGCTAAAAGAAAACTACACAAAAAACAAAAACATATACCTGATTCAACACGCGTTAATCAAGGGCTACGGCGCTGGCGACGACGAGGACAATTACTACACCGTACCGCTTAATCCGCAGTTCAAAAGCACAGTAAGGTTCAGAAATATCCTCGAGAAATATCCGAAAATAACCTGGATTTCGGGACACACCCACATCGCTCTAAAATACGGCTACAACTACTCGAATATGAACGACACCTCGTGCAATATGATACACGACAGCTCGGTGTGCTGCCCCACAATACTCAACGAAAGCAGCCACAGCCTCAGCTATACCGCCGCGAGCGACGAGGAGTACAAGGACTTTACCGAGGGCTACTACGTTCAGGTGTTCGACGACGCGAGCGTTTATTACGGTGAGAACCTCTACCACGACAAAATCTACCCCTCAGCCTGCTATATTATCGAGGGCACGAGAACCTCGTATAAGCCGAAAAACAACTTATTCGAGTCAACAAGTACCGCAAAGGCGGATTTTAATTACGATATCGCTTCTTTCGCGCTTATGAATATCGAAGCTCCGAAATCCGTATCTTTTAAAAACATAAGCTCAAACGACATCTCAGAGCTATGTAAAAAGAGCGAAAGGCTTCTCAGCGATATGTACAGCTTCAGCTCCTACAACGATTATACAGACCTCAAAAAGGCGGTAAAATCCGCGCCGAAGGAAAAAGATAAGGACAAGGCGTACAAAAAGCTGTGTGAAGCGTATCTCAAGGTATTAAAGTACACAAACGACGGCAACATCACCATTTACTTCACAAATACAAACGAGTGGAAAAACGTTTACGCAAAGCTCTTCTCCTCAAAGCTTAACAACGGCAAAAACGGCGAGAAGATGACCTATGTTAAAAAAGACATCGACGGCTACAAGGTATATAAAATCGAGCTCAACAGCCATAAATACAACCAGGTAATTTTTACCGACGGCACAAACGAGGAAACGACTGAGCTTCAGACGATAAGCGGTAAGGACAAAAAGCTCTACTACCTAAACAATAACGACGCTTTCGCGCCGTACTTCGTATACGTGAGGGATTACGAATAATTGTCCGTTAAATCGGGAAGCGTTTTAGTTTTCTTCCCGCTGAAAAACACAAAAAGAGCGGCGCTTTTTTCGCGCCGCTTTCTTATCTTTTTAGTATCTCTTTAGCTATATATATAGGTCTGTTTTTACTCTGTATATAGGTTTTCGCGAGATACGAGCCTATTATGCCGATGCAGAAAAGCTGAATTCCGCCCAGCAGAAGTATAAGCGCTACGATTGTAGCGTAACCGCTTATCGGCTCGTAGAAGAATATTCTCTTTATAACTACAACGATCAGGTAGATAATAGCCGCGAACGAGGCGGTTATTCCAACGTATGTCGCGAGCTTCAGAGGTTTTGTTGAGAACGAGGATATTCCCTCCAACGCGTATTTAACGAGCTTTCTAAATCCCCACTTCGTTTCGCCCGCGTTTCTCTCCTGAACCTCGTAGGGAATATACTTTGTGTTAAAGCCTATCCAGCTGAAAATTCCCTTCGAAAATCTGTGATACTCGCCCATTTCCAGAATAGCGTCGGCGACTCCTCTTGTAAAGGTTCTGAAATCGCTCGCGTCGGCGTGGAGCTCAATTTCGCTGAGCTTATTTATAAGCTTATAAAAGCACGACTTAAAGCCCGTCATAACAGAGCCCTCTTTGCGCTTAGCCTGATAAGCGGCTACGCAGTCGTACTCGTATTCGTGCTCAAGAATATCCAGCATCTCGAGCACGACCTCGGGGCGCTGCTGCATATCGGCGTCGATAAGCGAGATATAATCGCCTGTCGAGTTCTTTATTCCCGCGTAAATCGCCGACTCCTTACCGAAATTTCGGCTAAACGATACCACCGTAATATTACTCTTTGTTTTTTCGTTATAAAGCTTTTTTAATTTTTCGAGAGTTTTGTCACGGCTTCCGTCGTTTACAAACACAAACTCATAATCATAATCAACGTCCTTAAACGCCTTTACGGTTTCCTCGTAAAAGAGCTCGACGTTGTCCTGCTCGTTATAGCAGGGTACTATAAGAGATAGTTTCATATTTATTCCTCAATTTAAAGATTAATACCACTTAATTTTATCACAAAAAACGTTATTGTCAAATCAATTATTTACTAAAACAATTTTATGTGTTATTATATTGAAGTAAATTATCTGTTTTAGGGTAATTTGCCAGTATTATTAAAGGGCAGGAGAAAAACCGAGGGTTGTTTCCTCCTGCGTTCTCAAGGTGATATTATGAAAATTTCAGATATGTACAAGGAAGATAAAACCTTACTCAGCTTCGAGGTCTTTCCGCCTAAGAAAACCTCGCCTATCGAATCCGTATACGGCGCTTTGAAGGAGCTCTGTTCCCTAAAGCCCGCCTACATCAGCGTAACCTACGGAGCGGGCGGTACCGCGGCGGACAACACCTGCGCTATCGCGGGCAGGATAAAGAACGATTATAAAATAGAAACTATAGCCCACATAACCTGCGTAAACAGCACCAAAGCCGAGGTTGAGCGTTCTCTTGACTCCTTCAAGGAGAATAACATCGATAACGTTCTCGCGCTGAGGGGCGACCGTGTGCCCGATGTAGAGCCTAAAACCGATTTCGAGTACGCCAGCGAGCTTACGGAGTTTATCAAGAAAAAAGGCGGATTCCATATCGCCGGAGCGTGCTATCCCGAGGTTCACCCCGAGGCGAAAGACGAAATAAGCGATATTCTGAATCTTAAAAAGAAGGTTGACGCGGGAGCGGAATTTCTGATTTCCCAGCTTTTCTTCGACAATAAGATTTTCTACGATTTTGAAAAGCGTTGTCGTTTAGCGGGGATAGACGTGCCTGTGGAAGCGGGTATTATGCCCGTTGTAAACAAAAAGCAGATACAGAGAATGGTATCGCTGTGCGGAGCTTCACTGCCCGCTAAATTCAGCAGAATTATGAACCGCTACGAGCACAATCCCGAAGCGCTGCGCGACGCGGGTATCGCCTACGCCGTAGACCAGTGCGTAGACCTTATCGCCAACGGCGCAAGCGGAATACACCTCTACACCATGAACAATCCTTACGTAGCGAGAAAAATCACCGACGCCGTAAGCAGCTTACTATGATAAAGCTTTCCGAAATAAACCGAAAAGAAGCCCTGAGATATATGGGCTCGGGAAATTTAAAAGCTAACGAGGCTATGAACAGCCTTATGGACAAGTGCGAGGAAAAAATTCTTTCTGTTGCCGAGGTAAAGTACCTCTACAAAAAAATACCGCTGAAAGAAAGCGGGCTTCTCCTCGGGAACGATATAAAAAACCACCTCAAAAGCTGTGAAAACGCCGTTATACTCTGCGCTACGACAGGCGCGGGTATCGACAGGCTTATCCGAACCGCACAGGTCACGGATATGGCTGAGGCGGTTGTGCTCGACGCTCTCGCAAGCTGCGCTGTCGAGCAGATTTGTAACAAGCTCGACAAGCTTATCGCAAATGAATATTCCGACAAATACCTGACCTACAGGTTTTCCCCCGGATACGGGGATTATCCTCTCGAGCTGCAAGGTGAGTTTTTGAGACTTCTGGACGCTCCGAGGAAAATCGGGCTCTGTACAAACGAGAACTCGCTTTTAACCCCTACAAAATCCGTTACCGCGATTATCGGCTTAAGCGATAAGCCCGTAGAAAGAAAACGCCGAGGCTGCGCGTGCTGTAATTTGAAAGAAACTTGTAAATACAGAAAAACAGGTGAACACTGTGAACTTTAACGAACTTATAAAAAAGGATTTCGTGCTTTTGGACGGAGCTATGGGAACAATGCTCCAGAAAAGCGGGCTTAAGCTCGGCGAAATTCCCGAAACACTGAATATAACCAACCCCGAGGCGATAATCTCGATTCACAAGGCGTATGTCGAGGCGGGCTCTGAGATTATCTCAACCAACACCTTCGGGGCCAATTCCTACAAAATGAAAAACTGCGGCTACAGCGTAACCGAGCTTATCGGCGCGGCGGTCAAAAACGCGCGCAGTGCCGCTCGGGACAAGGCGCTTGTCGCGCTCGATATCGGCCCTATCGGTCAGCTTTTAGAGCCCGCGGGTTCGCTCAGCTTCGAGAGAGCCTACGAGTATTTCAAGGAAGAAGTCCTCGCGGGAAAAGACGCCGATGTAATATTTTTTGAGACCTTTACCGATTTGCTTGAGCTTAAGGCGGGCGTACTCGCCGCGCTTGAAAACTGCGAAAAGCCCGTAGTCGCCTCAATGACGTTCGAGGAAAACGCGCGCACCTTCGCGGGCGTGAGCGTAGCCTGCGCGGCGCTCACACTTGAAGGCTTGGGCGTAAGCGCACTCGGCGTTAACTGTTCCTTAGGCCCCGACGAGCTCTCTCCGATTGTAAAGGAGTTTACGAGTATTACAAGTCTGCCGATTTTCGTTAAGCCGAACGCGGGACTTCCCGACCCGAACAGCAACTCCTATAACGTAAGCGCCGAGGACTTTGCCGAAAGTATGGATAAAATCACCGACTTCGGTACGGTTAAGCTCGTGGGCGGCTGCTGCGGAACTACGCCCGATTACATCAGAGCGCTTAAAGATGTAATAAGTAATAAAAGCTATAAAAAGGCGAAAATAAAAACTGACACCGCCGTATGCTCGGCGACTACCGCGGTGGAAATAAACCAGCCGAGAATTATAGGCGAGCGTATCAATCCGACAGGCAAGAAGCTCTTTAAGCAGGCGCTTATTAATAACGATATAGACTACATACTTTCACAGGCGATAAGCCAGGTGAAAGCGGGCGCCGATATTCTCGACGTTAACGTCGGACTGCCTGAAATAGACGAAAAAGAAATGATGGTAAGGGTTATAAAAGCCCTGCAAGCCGTTGTGGACGTTCCGCTCCAGATTGACTCCACAAAACCCGAGGTGCTCGAGGCGGCGCTGAGAATCTACAACGGAAAGCCGATTATAAACTCCGTAAACGGCGAGGAAAAATCGCTGAGCACAGTGTTACCTCTCGTCAAAAAATACGGCGCTTCGGTAGTAGGCTTGACTCTCGACGAAAACGGTATACCCAAAACCGCCGAGGGAAGATTTGAGATAGCCAAAAGGATTGTCGAGCGGGCAAAAGCTCTCGGCATTCCCTCGAAGGACGTATATATCGACTGCCTTACCCTTACGGTTTCCGCTGAGCAGTCGGCTTGTAAGCAGACCTTAAAGGCGCTTAACAGGGTAAAAAACGAGCTCGGCTGCAAAACCTGCCTCGGCGTAAGCAACATCAGCTTCGGACTTCCGAACCGTCCGCTTATAAACCATATTTTCCTTACAATGGCGCTTGAGGAAGGCTTGGACTTACCGATTATAAACCCCAACGACGAGCTGATGACGGGCTCTGTAAGGGCGTACAAGGTACTTTCCGATATCGACAAAAACTCCCGCGATTTTATCGAGGCGTATAACGAAGTCAAAACACAAGCGCCTAAAATCGCGAGCTCTCACGTAAGCCTGTTTGACGCTATAGTAAACGGACTCAAGGGCGAAGCAGGCGCTCTTACGGAAAAAGCACTCGAAAGCAAGGACGCTATGGAAATCGTAAACGGCGATTTGATTCCCGCGCTCGATAAGGTCGGAGCGGACTTCGAAAGCAACAAAATATTCCTGCCTCAGCTTATCCAGAGCGCGAATGTCGCTCAGGTCTGCTTTGAGGTCATTAAAAAATATCTCCAAAAAAACAACAACGCGCCCGTAAGCAAGGGAAAAATTATTCTCGCGACGGTAAAGGGAGATATACACGATATCGGAAAAAATATCGTAAAGGTTTTGCTCGACAACTACGGCTACACCGTTGTTGATTTGGGACGTGACGTAGCGCCCGAGCTGATTGTTGAAACCGCTATAAAGCAGGACATTAAGCTTATCGGTCTTTCGGCGCTGATGACGACGACCTTAAAGAGTATGGAGGACACGATAGCGCTCGCGAGAAAAACTCCCGAGCTCCAGAACGAGGACGGAAGCTCAAAGGTTATTTTCTTCGTAGGCGGCGCGGTATTGACCGCCGATTACGCCGAAAAAATCGGTGCGGACTACTACTGTAAGGACGCGAAAGAATCGGTTGATACGGCTAAAAAGGTTTTCGGAAACTAACAAGAAAGCGCGCGCAGCGCGCAACTGAGCGGGCAATGCAAAACAGCGCCTGACGCACAACGCGTCAGGCGCTTTTGTTATACTCTTTTATTTTACCGTAACCTTGCACTTTAGCTTTATCTTACCGTTCGTCTTTACGGTAATCGTCGCCTTGCCTTTGCGTCTGGCTTTGATAAGCCCCTTGTACGTTACGGTCGCGACCTTTTTGTTGCTCGACTTAAACGAAATCGTTCCCGCCGCTCCCTTCACCTTGAGCTTAAAGCTTTTGTACGGCTTTATCGAGAGCTTGAATTTATTGAGCTTAGGATTTTTGACTGTCAGTATGACCTTGTAAATATAGTTTTTGTCCTCAATTTTTACAACGGCGCTGCCCTTTTTCTTAGCGGTAATAACTCCTCCTGAGGAAACCGTCGCGACAGACTTGTTGCTTGTTGAACACTTTATTATACCGCCTATATCCTTTATCTTAGCCGACTGCATTACATACATCGCGCATTTTTGCGATATAACGGGCTTGGATTTCTTTATCGGAGCGGTTGTCGGCTGAGTGGAGGGTTCGGGCTTGACTACGTCGTCCAAAGCCACGAAATCAATCTTATAAAGCTCGGCGTACGCCTGAGCCGTAGTGTTTTTGTAGCCCTTAAGCGTCAGGTTAACACAGCCCATAAAAGCGTTTTTCTCGATTTTATTAACGTTTTTCGGAATAGTCAGCTCATCAAGCGCCGTACATCCGGTAAACGCCGCCGTGCCGATTGTTTGCAGGCTGTCGGGCAAAGTAACGCTCTCCAAATTAGGACAGTTGTAGAATGTCGAATAGCCTATAGATACTACGCCCTCGGGAATAATTACCGACTTGAGATTACGTCTGTCGCTGAACACGTTTTCGCCCAGCGCCACAACCTTTTGACCGTTTATAACAGAGGGGATAATAATATTCTCGGAATTATCGGCGAAGCTGTCTATCATCACCCCGCCGCTGACGTCGTGATAGTCCGTAACAACGGGCTTTTCCTCAGCGTCGGTATTCTGATTCATCGTGTTTTTATCTATATAATAAATCACGTCCGCCACATTCGGGCTCGATTTTATCGTAACGTGAAGCTTCGCTTCCATATCGAGCGCGACACCGTAGATATTATGTTCCATAGAAGCGGGTTTTTTGTACAGTACATCGAAGTACGACGAATTGTCGGGCTTATGTCGGTAAACGCCTTCGGTATCGTTATAGTAAAAATAGTTTCCGTCAAAGGTCAGATAACAGTACGCCTTTTCCCAGAACGCGTCAGGGTTGTTCTCCAGCGTCCAACGGGTGGAGATTTTTTCGACCGCTCTGACGCTTCCGTTGTTCATATTCCTCTGCATAAACGCGCCGTAGATACTGCTTCCGTAGGACTGGTTCATATAGTATTCGTAACCGCTGACGGGATAAATAAAGGTACAGATATCTCTCCACCACGCGTTATCAAACGAGGTGTCCCCTGCTTTCATTCCGCAAATCCAGTCGTAGTGAACCCTGTCGGATTTCAGCTTGTTGTCGCTTACAAGACAATAGGTGTGCAGGGATTTACCGAGATTATCGTAGCTCGGGTCGTCGTAGGTAGTGTCCACGTGATAATACTTCCCCCCGAGCTTTACCATACTCCACGCGTGAGTCATCTGTAAGCTCTGGACATAATGCGCCTCTATACCGAGCTTTTTCAAGAGATAATTATACGCCAGAGTATAACCGTCGCACACGGCGTTATTGTCGATAAGCGCGCCGTAAGCGGTTCTGAGGTTCGGGTCGGTGTTGTAAATATCCATATCGTAGTGGACATACTGGTTAATCATATCGTGAATATAGCGGCACTTGATTTCGTCGCTCCAGCTCTTGTCAACACCCGAAATCACATAATCAGCCGCCTTCTCGAACGCCTTCTGCTTGTCGGGAATGTCCTTTAAGTCGAATATATAATTCGGACGAATAGACATAAGCAATCCCGTATCTCTTTCGGAGGTCGATTCGAAATTGCTCAGGCGCACATAGAAAATATCGGGATTTTCGCACACAACGCTGTAGAAAATCGCGCCGATATCGTTAACGGAAATCTCATAATCAGCCAGGCTTATATCTGTATTGAATTTTCGTAGCTCAGAGGCGATGTATTCGCTTACTTCGGGATACATCGAAATAACCTCGTACGGACTGTACTTGGTAAAAAGCTCTGAGTCGTTATAGTCATAATTTGCAGCGTTCGTGGAGAAAGCGCAGGTCAAAAGGACTATAAGGGACAAAGCCGCGGCCATTACTCTCTTCATAAAATCACCCTCCTAAATCAAAGAATAGAAATCCTATCCTATACATTTTACCGATATTTAAGTCTTTCTACCCCATATCCATTATACAATTTTACCAAAAGCAAGTCAATGTTTTTAAGAAATTTTTAGCATTATTTTCACTGTTTTCGCATATATTTTAACAAATCTTCTTTCGGAGGCTTGTATGTGAAAGGTATAGTGGAAGAAAGAGCCGCGATGCTCGGAGAATATATAATAGAAAAAGGCGCTACGGTTCGCTCCGCGGCTCAAAAGTTCGGAATAAGCAAAAGCACCGTACATAAGGACGTAAGCCAGCGCTTAAAGAACGTAAACCCCGTGCTTTACCGCGAGGTACGCGAAATACTCGATACAAACAAACGCCAGCGCCATATAAGAGGCGGAATAGCCACAAAGCATAAGTATGAGATGTTGAGAAATAAAAAGTAAAAAACGCAAGAAAAAAGGCGTGACACCGCGGTGCCACGCCTGATTATTGTAAATTTTTAAGCTTAAAGCGGATTAAGCCTTGCCGACAGAACCGAAGAGTTCCATTTTCTCTTTTACGGTATCCTTGATAGCCTGAGCGCCGGGAGCGAGAAGCTTTCTCGGGTCGAAGCCCTTGCCCTGAAGGTCCTTGCCTTCCTCGATATACTTTCTGGTAGCCGCGGCGAAAGCGAGCTGACACTCTGTGTTAACGTTGATTTTTGAAACGCCGAGTGTAATAGCTTTCTTAATCATATCAGCGGGGATTCCTGTACCGCCGTGGAGAACTAAGGGCATATCGCCTGTGAGCTGCTGGATAGCGTCGAGAGTCTCAAAAGAAAGACCTGCCCAGTTTTCGGGATATTTTCCGTGGATATTACCGATACCAGCGGCAAGCATTGTTACGCCGAGGTCAGCAACCATTTTGCACTCCTCGGGATCAGCGCATTCGCCTGCGCCGATAACGCCGTCTTCCTCACCGCCGATAGAACCAACCTCAGCCTCGATAGAAAGACCGAGCTCGTTACATGTAGCTACTAATTCCTTAGTCTTTGCTACGTTCTCGTCGATAGGATAGTGAGAACCGTCGAACATAATTGAGCTGAAGCCCGCCTCGATACAAGCCTTGGCGCCCTCATATGAGCCGTGGTCAAGGTGTAAAGCTACGGGAACTGTGATATTGAGCTCCTCGAGCATAGCGGTAACCATACCTACAACGGTCTTGTAACCGCACATATACTTACCAGCGCCCTCGGATACACCTAAAATTACAGGTGAACGAAGCTCCTCAGCTGTGAGAAGAATGGATTTTGTCCATTCGAGGTTGTTGATGTTGAACTGTCCTACCGCATAGTGACCTGCTTTTGCTTTTGTGAGCATTTCTTTTGCATTAACTAATGGCATAATAAAACCTCCGAAGATTAAATTTCACACAACACGCGTCCGCACTGTATGTTTAGTTAATTATACAATAAAAAATCTGGAATTTAAAGCCTTTTTAGAATAATTGTTGAATAAAATCACCATTATTTTTTATTTCCATTATTATTGATGTTGTAATTTCCGGAAAAATTAGATATAATAATAAAGAATTTACAAAAAGAAAGGCTATGACGACTTAATGAACGATTTCAATAATCAGAACAATATACCTAGCGTGCCTCCCACACCGCGGCAGGCTCCTTATGATACAACACGACAGACAACGGCTGCTCCCGACGGTCAGCCCGCTCCTCAGCCGACGCCTCCCGTACAGAACCCGCAGCCGTATCCTCCGATACCTCAGCCTGTTCCGCAACCGATTCCCCAGCCGATTAATGAGCCCGCTCCTCAGCCTGTTCCAACACAAAATCCGAATCAGCCCTCACAGAATCCCCCTCAGGCGCAGTATCCTTACGGCAACAATCAGCAGTATAACCCGCAATATAATACTCAGCAATATAACGGACAACCCTACAATCAGCCCTATAATCAACCGCCTCAGTCCGCTTATTACAACCCGAACTACGCGTATATGCCCAAAGCGGTAAAAGAGCCTATGAGCGGCGGCGTAAAGGCGTTTGTGGTAATAGTTATAGCGATACTCGCGGCGAGCCTTATCGCCTTTATTGCTTACATAGCGGCTAATCCCGAGGGTTCTTCAATAAACAATCCTAAAACAAGCCCGACCTTCGCCGCTCCCACCGAGCAAATCCCCTTTACAGAGCCCGAAACCTCCGAACAGCCCCAGAAAGAATACAAGCAATCGGACGCTCAGAATGAAACTAAACCGAAATTCGGCGGAATCAAGCTCAACAAAAAGCCGAAAAAAGGAAAAAGCGGCACACAGTTCGCGTTTGACACAATAGAAAAATCCGTAGTCGGAGTTATCGGTTATACAGACGACCAGCAGGGAAACGCGGACAGCTACTCTGTAATGGGCTCGGGAATTATCATTACCTCCGACGGATATGTCATAACAAACGCGCATATCGTTCACAACAGCCGCACTGCTTTACTTTATAAGATTATTACCTCAGGCAAGAAAACCTACGACGCTGGCGTAGTAGGCTACGACAGCCGTTACGATATCGCGGTATTAAAAATCAAAAACGTGAAAAATCTTCCCGCGGCCAAATTTGGCGACAGCAACGATTTAAATGTAGCCGAGGACGTAATCGCCGTGGGAAATCCCAGAAGCATCAACTACCAGAACTCGGTAACAAAGGGTATCGTTTCCGCTCTTAACCGCCAGGCTTCGATTACCAACAACGCGAGATTTATCCAGACCGACACGCCGATAAACCCCGGAAACAGCGGCGGCCCGCTGTGTAATATGTACGGTCAGGTTGTGGGTATTACTACCTCAAAAATCGCGCTGGAAGAATATGAGGGCATGGGCTTCGCTATTCCGAGCAACACTGTTAAAAGCATAGCCGACAGCATCATCAGGTACGGCTACGTTAAAGGCAGAGTTAAAATCGGTATTATCGGCGAGGTCACCACAAAAGAACAGTCGGGGTCTTACGGAATTCTAATCAGCGAAATAAGCAAGGGCGGTCCTATGGACAACACAGGCGCTCAAAAAGGCGATATTATCAAAAAGGTGGACGGAAAAGAAATCTTTACGTTCGCAGAGATTTACGATATTCTTGAAAAGCATAAGCCAAACGACAAAATCAAGGTGACGATTTACCGCCCCGACGCCGAAAAAACCTACGACATTACCGTTAAGCTGCAGGAAGATAAAATATAATACGGACGCGTTCAGGAAACCGCCGACAAAATCTTTGGAGCTTTTTAATAATAATAAATAAAAAGTAAATAATAAACCCGAGGTGATTTAATGCTTACAGGCATCGTCTTCGGGTTTATTTTTTCGGTTATTATTATGTGTATACTCAGTGTTTAGAACGAAAGTACGTGAAAATTTTAACAAAATATAGTGCTGTAAATGAATTAAAACACAATATATTGTGCATAATACCCAAAATCAAACACAATATAAATAAAAACTCTACTTTCGCAATAATTGAATTCACCCGCTTTAATATGGTAAAATAAGATGTAAAATTTAATAAACTTAAGGGGTTAGTTAAAATGCACTTTCTAAACAACAAATGGATGAGAGCGGCTGTGCCCGCGCTTTTAATTCATTGTTCGGTTGGTACGGTTTACTGCTGGTCTACCTTTAAGGAAGCTATCGCCGAGAAAATCGGTATGGACGCTTTTTCGGTAGGCTGGGCGTTTTCGCTGGCGATATTCTTTCTGGGAATGTCAGCGGCGTTCGTGGGTAAGCTTGTTGAGCGCGATATACATAAATCCTCGCTTATCTCCTGTATATGCTTTTCGCTCGGAATGATTGGAACAGGATTTTTTATCCAGTTTACAACGGGAGTTTTCGCGTTAATCGGTATCTTTTTATGCTACGGCTGTATAATGGGTATCGGACTCGGTATAGGTTACTTAACGCCCGTTAAAACTCTTATGCTCTGGTTTTCGGACAGAAAAGGCCTCGCGACAGGTATCTCGATTATGGGATTCGGTCTCGCTAAGGCGATAGCGACGCCCGTTATGATGGCTCTTAAGGACAGTCTAGGGATTTCCGCTATGTTCTATATTCTCGGCGCGGCGTATTTCGCCATAATGTTCCTCGGACATCTGCTTCTTAAAAAGCCCGAGGGCTGGGTTGAGCCTGACGCTAAGGGTTCGGACTTCAAGCCACTTTCGATGTTCAAAAACAAAACCTTCGTCGGTATCTGGATTATGTTCTTTATAAACATCCACTGCGGACTCGCGCTTATTACATACGAAACTCAGATACTTAAAACCGTATTTGTCGGTTCGCTCGCTTTAACGGCGATTATCGGAATCGTTCCGTCTGTAACAGCGGCGTTCAACGCGCTGGGACGTATCGGCTATTCCTCAATTTCCGACAAAATGAAAGAAAGAAACACAGTTTATAAAATCATATTCACAAGCTGTATCGCCATAGCGGCGCTTTCGTTCTTCACGGGAGCGATTTCGGCGGGAAGCGGCACAAACGCTTTGATAATCGGCGTAATCGTTATAGCGCTTCTGCTTATCGTGAACCTCGGCTACGGCGGCGGTTTCTCGACATTGCCCGCTCTGCTTTCCGAACGCTTCGGAATGGACAGAATCAGTAAGATTCACGGTCTCGCGCTTTCGGCGTGGGCTATCGCGGGACTTACGGGTAACAATATGAGCGAGCTTATTTTAAAGAATACTAACAACAACTACAATATCGTTTTAATCGCTATAGCGGTTCTTTACGCGGTTGCGCTTGTTGTATGTATTACAATGGTAGGTAAAAAATCCGGGCAGAAATAAACTCGGTACGAAAAAATAGGATTTTCGGACAAAGGGTCGGCTCAATCGGGCCGGCCCTGTTTAATTTGATAAAAGATTTTTTCCTTTTGAGTTGTTTCAAACGATTAAACAAAACTTCAATCGCGCGTGGACAAGTTGCAAGTTCGTTCATCTGTGAAAAGCCTTCCCGCTCGAACCTTTGTGGTCAGCAAATACTCGTCCGGTGATTTTTTTCGGGCGGGCTTTTTTCTGTTTGCCTCAAGTTTTTTGTTGACGGATTCAAATAAATTTTTTGAAATAATGGCGGGAATGCCGTCTTCTACGACGATCTCTTTGAACTTGTATTCGCCGATGTATCTTCGGTTGGTAAGCATTTTTGATACAACGGATATCGTGAATGGGTTTCCCTTTCTGTTACGGAGTCCCTTCCTGTTCAGCGTATCCGTAATCTCTTTCATAGTCATGCCGTTGTCATAAAGTTCGAAAACTTCACGGACGATCATGGCTGTTTTCGACTCAATTTGCAAATGCTTTTCATCATCGACGTAATAACCGTAGGGAATCGTGCCTCCGTTAAATTTACACTTATACGCGTTCTCTTTCATCCCGCGGAGTACCTTCTCGGCAAGTTCGGCTGAATAATATTCTGCCATTCCCTCTAACAGAGATTCGAGAATGATCCCCTCAGGTCCTTGAGATATAGCCTCCGTAGCGGAAACCACGCGAACATTATTACGTTTTAAAATCGCCTTATAATGCGCGGAATCATAACGATTTCGTGCAAAGCGGTCAAGTTTCCAGACGATGATAACTTCAAATTGCTCCTTGGTGCTGTCTCGAATCATTCGCTGAAAGTCGGGACGGTTATCGGTTTTCGCGGAGAGCGCTCTGTCGACATAAGTTTCTATGATTTGTATATCGTTCTTTTCGGCAAATACCAGGCATTCGCGAAGCTGTCCGTCAATGCTTTCCTCGCGCTGATTATCTGAGGAATAGCGAGCATAAATAACTCCGTTCATATGTTTCACCTCCGCTTTTAGTATAACTCCAAACAAATGTTTTGTAAAGTTTATGTTTGAAAAACGCTAATAATTTTTTATCTTTAATAATCGAAAGAAGTGTGATATAATAAATTAGAAGTCGATTTTTGATGTTGCGGAGGATAAGAGAGTGGATAATATAAAGAGATTCGAAGACCAACCTATTCGAACAGCGTGGGATGAGGAAAAAGAGGAATGGTATTTTTCAATTGTGGATGTTGTTAAGGTGTTGACCGAACAACCTGACACAAGGCGTGCCGCGAAATATTGGAGTGTGCTGAAAACCAGAATTAAAAAAGAAGGCAACGAGTTGACTACAATTTGTAGTCAACTGAAAATGAAATCGGCTGACGGCAAAAGATATAATACGGACGTTGCTGATACAGAGGGGATTCTCCGCATTATCCAGTCCATTCCCTCAAAAAAAGCTGAGCCGTTCAAGCTCTGGCTTGCGCAGGTCGGCAGAGAACGAATCGAAGAAATAATCGATCCTGAACTCACAATCGACAGAGCGCTTGAAACCTACACTAAGAAGGGCTATTCTGCCGACTGGATTAATCAACGATTACAGACGATTCGAGCCCGCAAGGAGCTTACAGACCAGTGGCAGTCTCACGGAGTTGAAAAGGGCAGAGAGTATGCTATCCTCACCGACGAAGTGACAAAGGCGTGGTCGGGAATGACAACGCGCCAGTACAAAAACCTCAAAGGACTGAAAAAGGAAAACCTCCGCGACAATATGAGTACGCTGGAGCTTGCGTTGAATATGCTCGCAGAGGCGACTACAACCGAGCTCACAAAAACTCAGAATCCTTATGGCTTAAAGGAAAACCAAGAGGTCGCTAAAAGCGGCGGAGAAATAGCCGGCGACGCCCGCAAAAGCATAGAAGCTCAAACAGGCAAGCCCGTAATAACCTCCGACAACGCGGCAAAGCTCAACGAGGTCGTAACGGAGATGATCGAGGGAGTTGCGGGCGGCGACAACGACGATAATGAACAGAATACATAGTTTAAGGCGTGTAGTTTTCTACGCGCCTTTTCTCTGTGCAATTTGCATAAATATCAAGCTTTAACTTTGTGAAATAATCCTAATAATATTTATCTCAAAATATGTTAAAATATAGGTGCGACATAGTTTCATAATTACTACGTAAACTAAGGTGTGCATTTTTGCTTTAATTCGGTAAAAATGCATGCTCCTTAGTCATACTTGTTTACGTAGTAGCATGTATTGAAATTGTGTCGCAGCAATAATCGGAGCAATGCGTTTTTCTGCGCAGCTCCGGCTGCGCATTTTTTATATGGGGGAATAGTAATGGTTAACAAGATTTTATCAGTTGTTTTATGTGTAATTATATTTTTAAGTGTTCTAATTATATCTCCATTTTATGTAAATGTAGGAGGAATAATAATATGAAAAACTACTTTAATAGTACTGATTTATAACGAAAGGTGGCAAAACGGAAAAATAATATGAAACTGTGATGCCTTATGGCATCAAACAAAAGTAAACCAACAATAGATGAACTGAAAGGTTTACCGCCCGACCCGAACACAAAGAGCGGAATCCCGAATTATGCTATCGAATCTATCGCAAGAACAATATTACCTGACATAATAGCCTTCTATGAGAGAGAAGAAGGTCGAAAAGAATATGACGCATGGAAACGAGAACAAGACCGTATAAAGCAAAGGGATAAAGAGTAAACCAATCATAATCAAAAAATCAGGCAGAGAGCGTCAAAACTCCCTGCCTGATTTAGTAAAAACGAGTATTAGCAAACTATTTTATAAAATTGCGGAA
>CADBSD010000068.1 GCA_902797225.1 uncultured Ruminococcus sp.
GCCATTCTGTTGCCAACGAGGACAATCACACGGCAGAAACCGCTTGTTTATGCGCTTTTTGACGGTTTGGGGATTACTCCCATTCAATGGTCGCGCTCGGCTTTGGGGTTAAGTCATAAAGAACTCGGTTAACGTTTTCAACTTCCGTTGTGATACGCTTTGTGATATGCTGTAAAAGCTCGAAGGGTACGTTTTCAACAGTCGCCGTCATAGCGTCCTTTGTGTTAACGGCTCTAATGATTACGGGGTACGCGAATGTGCGTTTTCCGTCCTTTACACCGACCGATTTGAAATCCGGAACGGCTGTAAAATACTGCCAAACCTTGCCCTCTAAACCGTTCTTTGCGAATTCCTCGCGTAAAATAGCGTCGCTTTCCCTTACCGCCTCAAGACGGTCGCGAGTTATAGCGCCTAAGCAGCGAACTCCGAGTCCGGGGCCCGGGAATGGCTGACGGAATACCATATTGTCGGGAAGTCCTAAAGCCTTACCTACAACTCTAACCTCGTCTTTAAAGAGAAGCTTAACGGGCTCTACAAGCTCAAACTGTAAGTCCTCTGGAAGTCCGCCTACGTTGTGGTGGGCTTTTACTCCGTCGCTTTCGAGAATATCGGGATAGATAGTACCCTGAGCTAAAAACTCGATTCCGTCGAGCTTTCTGGCTTCCTCCTCAAATACACGGATAAACTCAGCGCCGATAATCTTTCTCTTTTTCTCGGGTTCTTCAACTCCCGCGAGCTTATCGAGAAAACGGTCTACGGCATCAACATAAACCAAGTTGGCGTTCATCTGATTCTTGAAAACCTCAACAACCTGCTCGGGCTCACCCTTGCGGAGAAGTCCGTGGTTTACATGAACGCACACAAGCTGTTGACCTACAGCTTTGATTAATAAAGCGGCAACAACGGAGCTGTCTACTCCGCCTGAAAGCGCTAAAAGTACTTTTTTATCGCCGATTTGTTCTCTTAATTCCTTCACCTGTTCGTCAATAAACGCGTTGGCAAGCTCAGGGGTTGTAATTCTTTCCATTGATTCGGGACGTACGTTACCCTGCATTTTAACCACTCCTTATCTTTTAAGCCCATTCCACCGTTCCGGGCGGTTTAGAAGTTATATCGTAAACAACTCTGTTTACGCCTGTACATTCATTTATAATTCTGCTCGAAACCCTGGCGAGCACATCATAAGGTATTCTCGCGAAATCCGCCGTCATAAAATCGTCGGTAGTTACCGCGCGTATCGCGATTAAATTGTCATAGGTTCTGTGGTCACCCATTACACCGACGGTTTTTACATCTGTTAAAACGGCGAAAAACTGGCTCAGCTCGTTTTCTATCCCGCTCTTTTTAATCTCGTCACGAAATACCGCGTCGGCCTCCTGTAATATCTTAACCTTTTCAGCGGTAATCTCTCCGATAATTCGAACACCGAGTCCGGGACCCGGGAACGGCTGACGCCATACAAGCTCTTTCGGAATACCTAAGAGCTCTCCGACCTTACGAACCTCGTCTTTAAATAAATCCGCAAGCGGCTCGATAACATCGTCGAATTTTATATCCTCGGGCATTTTAACCTTATTGTGGTGGGTTTTGATTTTATCGGCGTCGCCCTTACCACTCTCTATGCAATCGGGATAAATCGTACCTTGGGCGAAAAATCCGCCGTCCGCTTCTTCCCTGATTTTGTTCCAGAAAACGCTATAAAACTCCGTACCTATAATTTTACGCTTATCCTCGGGGTCGATTACGCCTTTTAGCTTAGAAATAAACTCCTCACCGCAATTAACCCTGACGAATTTCATATCAAACAGCTTTGTAAAGGTTTGTTCAACAAAATCGCCCTCGTCCTTGCGCATAAGTCCCTGGTCTACAAATACGCAGGTCAGCTGATTTCCGACAGCCTTACTTAAAAGCGCCGCCGCTACAGATGAATCGACTCCGCCTGAAAGTCCTAAAACAACTTTTTTATCGCCGATCTTCTCACGCAGGGCTTTTACAGTGTTATCAATGAAGCCCTCCATTTTCCAATTGCCTGAGCATTCGCAAACATTAAAGATAAAATTATATAGCAGTTTTTTGCCGTATTCGGTGTGAGTAACCTCGGGGTGGAACTGAACCGCGTATATTTTATCCTCAGAGTTTTCCATAGCCGCTACGGGGCAATTATCGCTGTGAGCGGTTATTTCAAAGCCGTCGGGAACTTCGACAATTTTGTCGGTATGGCTCATCCACACAACGCTGTCAGGAATATTCTCAAACAAAACGCTGTCCTTTTTATCTACCGTCATTTCAATTTTGCCGTATTCGCGTGTATCGGAGGTTTCAACCTTTCCACCGCGCATCCAGCAAATAAGCTGACATCCATAGCAAATTCCGAGAACGGGAATTCCCAAATCAAGGATTTGTTTATCGAAATGAGGCGAACTCATATCATATACGGAATTAGGTCCGCCCGTAAAGATAATACCTTTGTATTTTTCAGCCTTTATTTCTTCAAGACTCACCGTATACGGCTTTATCTCGGCATAAACGTTATTATCACGCACGCGTCTCGCGATAAGCTGATTATACTGTCCGCCGAAATCGAGTACAAGAATTTTTTCTTTAACGTTCATTCAATCTATCCTTTCAGGAATAGTTTATCTGTAAATAATGTCCTCTCTTGACGGACCGTTGGAAACAATACCGATATGTACGCCGATTTCTTTTTCGGCAAACTCAATATACTCGCGGCATTCTTTAGGTAAATCCTCATATTTTTTAATACCTGTAACGTCGCATTTCCAACCCTTTAACTTCTTTAATACAGGCTTACATCTCTTAAGCTTTGTTGTACTCGGGAAATAATCAATAATCTCGCCGTCAAGCTCGTAAGCGACACAAACGGGAATCTCGTCGAGATAGCCCAAGGCGTCTATTACCGTAAACGCTACTGTTGTAGCGCCCTGAACCTGGCATCCGTAACGGCTGGCGACTAAATCCAGCCAGCCCATTCTTCTCGGACGGCCTGTTGTAGCGCCGTATTCTCCGCCGTCTCCGCCGAAATTTCTAAGCTTATTTGCTTCCTCTCCGAAGATTTCGGAAACAAATTCGCCCGCGCCTACCGCGCTCGAGTAAGCCTTTACAACCGTTACAACTTCTTTAATCTCATAGGGCGGGATTCCCGCGCCTACCGCGCCGTAGCCCGCGATTGTATTGGAAGATGTAACCATAGGATAAATACCGAAATCCGTATCCTTAAGCGAACCGAGCTGACCTTCCAACAGAATGTTTTTACCGTCAGAGAGCGCTTTTCTGATAAATGTGAACGAATCGCCTACATAAGGAGCGAGCAGTTCTTTATACTCCATAAGCTTATCAAAAATCTCATCAACGGTGATTTCCTCTTTGTTATAGAGATTCTTAAGAGTCGCGTTTTTAATCTCTACAGCGTGAGCGATTTTCTCCTTCAGGCAGTCGATATCATCATAAAGCTCGTTAATCTGAAAACCGATTTTGCTGTATTTATCGGAATAAAAAGGCGCTATACCGCTCTTTGTAGAGCCGAAAGAATTCTTACCTAAACGCTCCTCCTCGTAACAGTCAAACGCTATATGATAAGGCATTACAATCTGGGCTCTGTCGGAAATAAGAACCTTGGGTGTGGGAACGCCCCTGTCCTCAAGCTCCTTCATTTCCTTAACGAAATTCTCCACGCTGAAAGCTACGCCGTTACCGATAATATTAGTTATATTCCGGTGGAATACACCCGACGGAAGCTGATGAAGCGCGAATTTTCCGTAATTGTTTATTATAGTATGTCCCGCGTTCGCTCCGCCCTGAAAACGAATTACAACGTCGCTGTCGTTAGCGAGCACGTCTGTTATTTTTCCTTTTCCCTCGTCGCCCCAGTTAGCGCCGACAATTGCTTTTACCATTTTTATTTCTCCTCGTCAGTCACCGCTGTTCCTGTACTAAATGTGAAACTCCCAAATCTTTAAAAATCAGGATAACATCTAAAGGCTGCGCTCTCGACTGTTATTTAATAAATAATATCTTTACTATACGTTGATTTCAGGCTTTTCGTCCTCGATATTTTTGTATCTTTCCAGAATGGGAGCGACTTCTTCATTTAAAAAGTCCTCTGTCTGCTCCTTGGCTCTGCCTGTATATTTTTCGGGCTGTAGGATTTTCTCCAAATCCTCAAGAGTTACTCCGAAAGCCTCGTCGGCAGCAATACGCTCGAGAAGGTCGTTTTCTCCGCCTTCTTCTTTAATCACCTTTGAAGCGGCCATAGAATGCTGACGAATTTTCTCGTGAAGCACCTGTCGGTCTGCTCCTCGGTATTTTACAGCGTCCATCATAATGTTCTCTGTAGCCATAAACGGAAGCTCTTTTCTTAAACGGCTTTCGATAACCTTGGGATAAACAACAAGTCCGTCAGCTACATTAGCGTAAAGATTAAGGATTCCGTCAATAGCGAGGAAAGCCTCGGGAACGCTCAGACGCTTGTTAGCGCTGTCGTCGAGAGTTCGCTCAAACCACTGTGTGGCGGAAGTAAAGTAACCGTTTAATACGTCAACCATTACGTAACGCGATAGCGAACCTATACGCTCGCTTCTCATCGGATTACGCTTATATGCCATAGCTGACGAACCGATTTGATTTTTTTCGAACGGCTCCTCAACTTCTTTTAAATGCTGAAGTAATCTGATATCATTAGAGAACTTGGAAGCCGACTGGGCAATTCCCGCGAGCACATTCAAAAACTGTGAATCCACCTTACGAGAGTAAGTCTGTCCCGAAACGGCAAAACAACCCTTGTAGCCCATTTTTTCGGCAATTTTTTTATCAAGCGCCTTACATTTTTCGTGGTCGCCCTCAAAAAGCTCTAAGAAGCTCGCCTGAGTACCCGTAGTACCCTTTGAACCGAGAAGCTTAGCCTTAGAAAGCTGATACTCAACATCCTCTAAATCAAGAAGCAGATCCTGAATCCAAAGAGTCGCTCTCTTTCCTACCGTTGTAGGCTGAGCGGGCTGGAAATGAGTAAAGCCCAATGTAGGAAGCGCCTTATACTCGTCCGCGAATTTCGAAAGATTTCTGATAACGGTAACGAGCTTGTTTCTAACAACCTTCAACGCCTCAGTCATTATTATAATATCTGTATTATCGCCTACATAACAGGAAGTCGCGCCAAGGTGGATAATACCCTTAGCGTTAGGACACTGCTGACCGTACGCGTAAACGTGGCTCATTACGTCGTGACGTACAAGCTTTTCACGATCGACAGCTACGTCGTAGTTTATATCGTCCTGATGCTCTTTAAGCTCATCAATCTGAGCCTGTGTTACAGGAAGTCCGAGCTCCATTTCAGCCTCGGCAAGAGCTATCCAAAGCTTTCTCCATGTTCTGAATTTCATATCGGGAGAGAAAATATATTTCATCTCTTTACCCGAATATCTCGAGGATAACGGGCTTTCGTAAACGTTTTTACTCATTTGTTTCCTCCTCCTTTGAGGCGCAATTATCTGTTTTATCAAAATTCATACCGCCGCGCTCCTTGCCTTTTAAGGTCTGTTTTGTAATCGGCGCGGGATATTTGCCGCTGAAACAGGCGTCGCAGTATTTACCGTTACATTTATAGCCGAGCATTTCGTCAAGCGAGTCAGCGGGTAAATACGCAAGCGAATCAGCCTTACTGAGCTTACAAATTTCGTCAACGGTGTGGTTAACGGCGATAAGCTCGCCTCTTGACGGAATATCTGTTCCGTAATAACAAGGCCACATAAACGGCGGTGAGCTTATACGCATATGAACTTCCTTAGCTCCTGCCTGTCTGAGCATATTTGTAATACGGTCGACTGTAGTTCCTCTTACGATACTGTCGTCGATTACTACCACACGCTTGCCTTTTATCATATCGACAATCGGATTAAGCTTAATTCTGACCGATTTCATACGCTCGCTCTGCGAGGGCTTAATAAAGGTTCGTCCTATATAACTGTTTTTAACAATACCTTTTTCGTACGGAATACCGCTCTCCTCGGAATAACCGATAGCTGCATCTATTCCCGACTCGGGAACGCCGATTACCAAATCAGCCTCAACAGGACTTTCCCTGGCGAGAATTCTACCCGCTTGTTTTCTTGCCTCGTAAACGCTCATTCCGTCGATAAAGCTGTCGGTTCTGGCAAAATAAATATACTCAAAAACGCAAATGCTTTTATTACATTTTTTCTCGGGCATAATGCTTCTCAGCCCGCGCTTATCTACAATAACGATTTCGCCCGGTTCAACATCACGAATGAATTTAGCTCCGCAAGCGTCAAGCGCCGCGGACTCGCTTGAAAAAACATAGGAATCATTGTATTTTCCGATACATAAAGGTCTGAAACCGCGAGGGTCGCGCGCGGCTATAAGCTTTGTCGGACTCATAACGAGAAGCGAATACGCACCCTCCAGTCTTTTTACCGCTTCAATAACCGCTTTTTCCGCTGAGCCTGAATTAATACGGGCTCTGGCAATCATATAACAGATAACCTCGGAGTCGATAGTCGTCTGGAAAATCGCTCCGCGCTGTTCGAGCTCCTTGCGGATTTCCACAGCGTTTGTCAGGTTTCCGTTATGCGCTACGGCTAAAGTTCCCTTTATATAACGCATAACAAGCGGCTGTGCGTTTTCAAGCACAGAGCCGCCTGCTGTTGAGTAACGGACATGGGAAACCGCCATCTGTCCGTTTAATGAATCTAATACTGAGTTGTTGAAAACCTCGGTAACAAGCCCCATATCCTTATGATAGTTCATTACACCGTCATCGGATACAGCTATGCCGCAGCTCTCCTGTCCCCTGTGCTGCAAGGCGAGTAAGCCGTTGTAACACGCGTAGGCAGGATTAATAGAGCCGTCACTGTATATACCGAAAACTCCGCATTCCTCGTGGAGTCCTTCTTTTGGAAGATTATCAAAACTATATTTCAAGGGGTTCACACTCCGTAAAAATCTACTGAATTAATCGCTTAAAAATTAATCGGCTAAGCCTACGCGCTTCATCATCTCGGCGTAAGCGTCCTCGACTCCGCCCATATCTCTGCGGAATCGGTCTTTATCGAGCTTCTCGTGAGTATCTACATCCCAGAAACGACATGTATCGGGAGAAATCTCATCAGCGAGAAGAATTTCACCTTTATAACGTCCGAACTCGATTTTGAAATCGATAAGCTCAACGTTAACGCTCTTAAAGAACTCAACCATAACCTCGTTAACCTTATACGCGTACTCGGAAATCTTAGCGATTTCCTCCTTTGTCGCCGCGCCTATAGCGAAAATCTGGCTGTCGTTAATCATAGGATCGCCGAGGTCATCGTCCTTTAAGCAAAATTCAAGCGTAGGATTTTTAAGCTCATAGCCCTCGGGAACACCGAAACGCTTGGAGAAAGAACCCGCAGCTTTATTACGGATAATTACTTCAAGAGGAACAATCTCCACTTTCTTCATAAGAGTATCTCTATCGTTAAGCTCCTCTACATAGCAAGTGGGCACGCCCTTTGCCTCTAAAAGCTTAAACATAAAGTTACTCATACGGTTGTTTACCACGCCTTTACCGACGATTGTGCCTTTCTTCTCTCCGTTAAAGGCTGTAGCGTCGTCCTTATATGACACGATACAATAATCGGCGTCGTCTGTGGCGAAAACCTTTTTAGCTTTTCCTTCGTACATTTGCTCTTTCTTTTCCATTTTAAGTTCCTCCATTCAGAAATCAAAATTGAAATAATTTTACAGATACATTATATAATAAAAAGCTTTACGATTATTATTATAAAAGAATTATAACCAGTTTCGGATAATTAATTAAAAAATCCATTTTAACACGCTGAAATATGTACTTTTTGACAACAAGAAAGCGCGTAAGCTTTCGGATTGTTATCGCTTATTTCTTAGAATCTGAAAACTTAGCGGATAATACAAGTTTTTTACTGGAATTCGTTTAGATGATTGCTGTATTATGTCCTGTTAAACAAAAAGAGCCGAACGAATCGACTCTTTTAATCATTTACTGTATTTCACGCTCTTAACCTTTGTTCCGTCGTAAATATAATAACATACGTTGTTTGAGTAGAAGGTTATATCCTGCGTTTTATTTGTTCCGTCGGTAAAACGGAATTTGTTGTACTTTTTATCAGGAATAGTGTATTCGTAAATATCCTTTCCCAAGTCGCTTTTTTTGACAGCTTTAAGCTTTGTACCGGGCGACTCGGAAACCTTTCCGACATTATTATCGCCCCAGTTGTAAGCGTATACCTCTTTCCAATCGTTTGTATTCTCAAAATAAACCGTTAACGGTTCGTCTTTATCCACATTACTGGTATCTACATAAGAGAGGAAATTAAGGTTAAGCCTTTTAAGCTCCTTATCGCTGCTGTTAGAGTTTCTGTACGCTTTTTTTAACGCCTGATAGGAATCGTAAGACGCGTATCTGTAATATTTCTTAAGATTCGCCTTTATGTCATCGCGTATCTTTGACTCGCCCTCGGCTGTAAGCTGATTAATAATATGCGAAATGTATTTCTGTATTCTGGTAGCGTCGTTGATATTTACATTGTTATCCTGATTAACGTCAGCGCCCTCGAGCTGAGCGGGTGCAAGAAACTCGATTTTCGCTATATGACGTTGAATTGCCGAAACGTCCTTTACGGTAATATCACCGTCGCCGTCAACGTCACCGAGCTTATAAGTTTTTTCTTCATCGGTTTCTGCTTTTTCAGGCTCAGCCTCGTCAGGAGTAGAAACATCGTTTTTCGAAAAATACATAGACGGTCTTATTATATAACAACAATTCGGATCGTAGATGTTTTTATACAGGTTTGTTCCGTTAAAAATAATTGCGTCGTTATAAACGTTTACGATATAACCCTCGGTATCCTCGGGCATATATTTGCTGCTTAAAGCGTCGCCAACAATCTGACGTGAACCGCCGACGGAGCTGTTATGAATCATCTGCGCGGAAGTTCCGTCATTATCGGAAAAATTGAACTGATAAGAGAACGCGATATGAGTATGTCCCGAAATAAAAATCGCGTCGTTATACTTCTGTAAAATAGATTTCAGACGAATCGTCGATTCCGCTTTATCGTAAAGCGGATATTTATAATATGGCTCGCCGTCAACTCTGTCGCCCGCTCCGTATTTATAGAACAAGGCGTGTTCGATTATATAAATATTCTTTCCGTCTCCGGAATATTTTTCTAAAAGCCCCTCAAGCCAATTGAGCTGTTCATCGGAGAAATTCTCCTGCTTTTTAGTCGGACGAAAGCCCTTTTCAAGCGCCATAAATATAAAATGGTCGCCGTTTATGGTCTTTTCAAAATACGCCTTATCTGATTTGCTTATATTCCCGTCAAGACCTGTCGCCTCAACGAAATCAGGCATTTCCAGAGTCGGATTCTGTCTTATTTCGTGGTTACCTATCGCCTCGTAAACAGGATTGGAATAACTCGACTCGGACAGAATACGCTCATACATATGCAGCTCGGTTTTGTTAACGCCCTCAAAATTTACGTTATTTACAATATAATCGCCCGAAAGCACGATAAAATCGGTTTTGCGTAAATTCGCAACCTCAAGCGCTCTTTTCCAATTATCCTCGTCAAGCTTGTAGGATTTTTTAAGCGCGTCGATATGAACGTCAGAATAGGACGCGAAAGAGTATCTTTTATCGGACTTTTTATAGTTTAAAAGACGCTCCTTGGGAATTTCGTATACAGCGTCGGCTGATTCGACTGTTTTGTCGCTCGGTTCGTCCTCAGACTTAACCGCTATAACGCAAGAAGCGTTTTCGGGAATCGCGCAGCGCTCATGCATATTATAACGTTGAGTTCCCGTATATTCAAAATTCAGTTTAGCGATTTCCTTGTAGTCGTCTAAAGCTTTCTCGTCGTCCGCCCAGTAGAGCCAATATGTGCCGATTGAAGCCGTTAAAGCTATTTCACCTTCGGCAAAGCCTTTATCGGGTTTTGCAAAGCTGTAATTAAGCTCAGCAGACGCGGCTCTGTATGACATAAACGCCGAAGTCACAACCGACATTAGCAAGATAATCGAAAATAGTATTGAAAACGTCTTTCTCATTATTCTAATCATAATTATTACATCCAGTTATTTACAATAGCGTAATCGCAGTCATTGTCAACAAGCCACATCATTTTACTGATGTTGTTAGCGTTGTAAACGCCTATAGTAAGATTCAAGTCGTGAGCGGTTTTAATATTATCGGCGGTAGGATATCCCGAAATATACTTAACCATAAAATACGGAATCTTATAATCCGAACAGAGCTTTAAGCCTGCCTCCATACTCGCGTCGGTAGGCGTTACAACGAGATAACAGGCGATACAGTCGTGCTGCGCGAGTCTTTTAGCGCAAGCCTGGTTTGAAGAAACTATAACCGTTCTGCCCTTCATATCGTACTTTTCGAGAAGCGCGATAATCTCATCGATTTTTTCGTCAGAGGTGTTTTTATCCTTTGTATGTAAGAAAAGCTTTCTTCTCAGTGAGGAAACCTTTTTTATTACCTCCTCGATCGTAGGAATATACTGTGTATCATAATTCTCAGAGGTAGGAAGATTATTTACAGGATATCTCAGTCTTGTTACGGCGTCTAAATCCTTGACGCTTAGTTCGGGATAACCGCAGTTAAGGAGATTCTCGTTATGAATACAGAGAATATCGCCACTTTTTGTAATCCAATAGTCCGTTTCTACGGCGGGATAACCATACTCCGCCGCTTTTTCAAACGACACAAGCGTATTTTCGGGAGCTATATCCATAGCGCCTCTATGACCTACAATCTGAATTTTCGCTTTAACCGTATCGGACAACTCGCCCGAGGAAAAAACACAGGCTCTTAAATTACCGTCGTACGAAGCGAAATGAATATTACCGTCTACCTGAATATAAAAACGCGCAACAAGATATTTATCGGATGAAACGCCGTTAACTGTAGCGGACAAATACTTATATCTTGTGTAGCCTACTTCAACAGGATTCAAGACATTATTACCGTATCCGCCTGTAACGATTTTATTCTCAGTACCCGCGCAGCTGTATTTTTTGTAGTATTTCTCCGCGGGAGCGTGCTCCTCGAGATTTTCTCTAACCTTAACTACATCCTTAGTCGTATCGGTTTTATCTATTGTGTAGAACATATAGCCGTAATCCTCAGCGGATTTAAGAATATCCGACTCAACCACACTGACAAAACGAACGGAGTCAGTTTTTTTCATATTTGTCTGAACGCCTAAAATCTCGCTGTTGTGGTAGGTTTCCTCAGTGCTGAGGCTGAAGCTTTGCACGTTAGTATCTTCTATATCAAAAGAAAACGCTCCGTCAAAATCTATCTCTGTCGCGAAAACGGTAACGCTTAAAATACAGAGAACAAGCGTAAGAGCAATAATTATAGATGTAATTATCTTTAAACGCCTTATCATTTCAGAATCCTTTCTTATGAATAACATATTTATCAATATACCTTAGAATGTATTTTAACATATTTTTGACATTTTTGCACAACAAATTTTAAAGGTAAAATTTGTATTAATTTGTTGTAATTGCATACTTATAATTCTAAATTTGAATAATAATTTTAAATCTTGATTTTTTAATAATTATATTGTATAATTGTTAGGAAATATTCGCCGGTGTGATGGAATTGGCAGACGTAGCGGACTCAAAATCCGCCGGTAGCGATACCGTACCGGTTCGAGTCCGGTCACCGGC
>CADBSD010000069.1 GCA_902797225.1 uncultured Ruminococcus sp.
AAAGCCGCTAAAAAGGAGGGCGCTCACGCTCAGGTCGCTATAAGCTACACCACAGGCCCCGTATTTACCGAGGATTATTATGTGGACTACGCCAAGCGTATCGCTGACGCTGGAGCTGATTCGATTTGTATTAAGGATATGGCGGCGCTTCTGACTCCCTATAAGACCTACGATTTGGTTAAGGCTATAAAATCCGAAGTCGACCTTCCGATCGCGCTTCATACACACTATACGTCGGGACTCGGCTCTATGTGTCTGTTAAAGGGCGTTGAGGCGGGCGCCGATATAATCGACACGGCGATTTCTCCGCTTTCGCAGGGAACATCACACTCTCCCACAGAGTCTATGGTCGCCGCTTTCCAGGGTACGGAGTACGACACGGGACTTAATCTCGAGGACTTCTCCGAAATCCGCGCTTACTTTATGGATTTACGCAAAAAATATATCGACTCGGGACTTTTGGACACAAAGATTCTGACAGCCGACACAAAGGCTCTCTTGTATCAGGTTCCCGGAGGAATGCTCTCCAACCTCATCTCGCAGCTTAAGCAGGCGGGCAAGGAGGACCAGCTCGACGAGTGTCTTGCCGAGGTGCCCAGAGTTCGTAAGGACGCGGGATATCCTCCGCTCGTAACCCCGACCTCGCAGATCGTCGGAACTCAGGCGGTGTTCAACGTAATCGCGGGCGAGCGTTATAAAATGGTTACTAAGGAATTCAAGGGAATTATCGAGGGTAAATACGGCACGACTCCTATGCCTATCGACCCCGAGTTCAGAAAGCAGATCATCGGCGACGAAGAACCGATTACCTGCCGTCCCGCTGATTTACTCGAGCCCGAGCTCGACAAGCTCAGAGCGGAAATCCCGCAGTATATCGAGCAGGACGAGGACGTTCTCTCCTACGCGCAGTTCCCCGAGGTAGCGACAAAATTCTTCGAGAAACGCCGAGAGGCTAAGGCGGGTATCAACTCCGATTTAGGCGATAAGGATAATAAGGTTTATCCTGTATAAATAACTAATGATTTCGGTCGGGAAGATAAGGCTTTCCGACCGAGTTTTACTTTTGAAAAGATATGAAATTTGATTTTGATAATTTATGGTCCACAACCACGCACCCTAAAATCTGTTCGAAAAACGGATTCGGCGGCAGAGAATACAAGCTCTTAAGAAAGTTTTCGAAAAAAGCGGATAAATACCCCTGCGGCAGCAACGCTTATTACAGCGCTCCTTTCCACGCTCGGGAAAACGCTCTCCAAATCGGAGCGCGCCTTTATAATCTTGCGTTGAAGGCGAAACGCTCGGATACTCCTCTGAGATTCAGCTTTAAAAGTGAGGACAACAAAATTAATATCTCGTTTTTAAAGTACATAAATAAAACCGATTCTGAAAAAACCGAAAAAGCTCAGAGCGGTTTTTTAAGGATAATAGATAATAAAAATCCGAAAATTCAGGCGGATATGCTTTTAGGGCTTTCGCTTCATATTATTCAGGATTTTTTCGCCCACGTAGCGCGCGTTGACTTGTACGGCTCTAAAGAAGGCTTTTATCCCGACGAGCTTTGTTTGACAGAGCGCGAGTATCATAAGCTTAAAGCCTTCGAGGCTGACGAAATAATCGGTCTCAGAAATTCACAGTTTGAGGATAATATTCGCGTTATGGAATGGAGATACAGGGAAACCTGTAATATCACAAGGGCGATAAGCGAAAAGTGGAAAAGCGATTCTCCGATTATGTCAATTACGGCTGAGGAAACGGGAGAGCTGAAATTCTATAAAAGAATTAAAAAGAGCTTGCGCGGTAAATTTTATTGGACAGTTTGTTACTATGAATACAAATGGAAAATAATATAATAATTGACGTGACTAAAACGCCGACGCGGTAAAATGCGTCGGCGTTTTTCGATATTTATTATTTCTTTTTGTTGAATTCTTTTACCTTCTTTGATAGCTCCTCGAGTTCTTCTTTTGGTAATTCGGGGAGATGTTCAAGCTTTTCGAGGAAGGTGGATACGGTTTCTTTTTCTTTGATGTGAAGGTATTCCGTATAGTAGCTGACTATTACCCCGGGGACTACAGCTACCGTCAGTATTCCGAAAATCGTAATCAGAATAATTACAACCCGTCCTAAAACCGTTACCGCGTAGAAATCGCCGAAGCCGATTGTAGTTGAGGAAACAAAACAGAACCAGAACCCGTCGCCTATATGGCGTATACCCGGCTCAAACAAGGTGACAAGCACCGCCCCGATACAAAGCACGATTATGTAAGCTATAAACACCTTTACAGCTCCCGTTCGATTCAGTATTCTTATCATTCTTTTTATCGGTCTCATAATTACTCCTTTATAACGCTTACGGCTCTTGTGAAGTCCAAGCCCGAGCTTTCTGTTTTGTCCGTCGCCAGCGAATATATATCCGAGGACAAAAGGTCGATATCAAAAGTTCTTTTCGCGCTTTCTGCGAGAGCTTTGTATCCGTCCGCGACGTTTACTATCAGCGGGAGCTTTCCGCGTTTTTTTATCTCGCTCATAATTTTCGCGCCGTTTTCGTTGAACGCCAGAACGCGTATATACGCGACCTCCCGCTTCAATTCGTCCTTCGTAATGCCGAGCAGGGAGCTGAGCATTATTCTTCTTATCCGCGCTAAGGTGTAGCGTTTTGTTTTAATACTCATTAATATTTCTTCTAAAGAATTATATTCTCTTACCGCGCTGAAAATCCTGTTCTCGAGCCCCTCGCTCACGTCGGGAATTTGTTTTATTTCCTCAGCGCTCATAGTCCGAAGCTTGTAGATTATTATTTTTTCAAGCTTATTTATATCGGCGGGATTTGAAAAATCTGGCTTGTTTTTCGGTATGTAATCTGAATAATCCTCGCCGCTCAGTATCATTTTTCTTATATTTGAGGCGCTTGCCATATTTTTTGTTACTTCATTTGTGTCGTGGCGGGTGAACTCGCGTTTTATAATCAGCGGTTTTATATCTGTGTGCTTTAACGCGTTTAGGTATTCAACGGCGAGAATGTTATTAGGCTTTTGGACAGCTTCGCTTAAAGCGGGGGAGATAGAAAAAAGCGCCTTTTCGACCGCCTGCGGGTAATACATTCCCGCTTTCATATTGAGCTTTATTTCTTCGTTAAAGCTTTCGCTTTCGAACGCGTCTGAGATTTCATAGAGTAGTTTTTGGTTGCTTTCCTCAACGGAAAAGCAGAGGTGTTCGCAACAGCCCAGAGCGTCCGCGATTTTTACGCCCGCCTCGGCGAAGCTTTTCGCTGAGGACATCGCGTAGACCGAAGGAAGCTCTACAACAAGGTCAACGCCGTTTTTTACGGCTGTTTCGGCACGCTTGAATTTGTTTATGATAGCTGTATCGCCGCGCTGGGTAAAGTTTCCGCTCATTATCGCGGTTATGGGGTTTTCGCTTTTTTCTTTGATTCTTTCGAGTTGATATCTGTGTCCGTTATGGAACGGATTGTACTCGCATATTACCGCGTTTGTCCGCATTTTATCACCATATCATTAATTTATGAATTATTTTACAAAAAAACTTGCAAATTTAATAGTTTTAGTTTATTATATTATAGTATGATTTTAAAAAGTAATCAATATAAAGGGGAATAAAATATGAAAATTCTGATAATTAACGCGGGAAGCTCCTCTCTTAAGTATCAGCTTATTGATATGTCAAACGAGAAAGTACTCGCAAAGGGCAACTGTGAGCGTATCGGCGACGAGGGTTCTGTAATCGGCTACAAGGCTGAAGGCGTCGATATCAAAAAAGAAGTAGCTATGCCCGACCATAAGGTAGCGTTTATGCAGGTAAAGGATATGCTTCTTGATCCCGAAGCAGGCGTTATAAAGGATTTATCCGAGGTTACAGCCGTAGGTCACCGTGTAGTACAGGGCGGAAGCATTTTCCAGAGAAGCTGTCTTGTTACACCTAAGGTTATTGAGGATATCAAGAGCCTTGGACCTTTAGCTCCGCTTCACAATCCCGCCGCCGCTTTAGGTATCGAAAGCAGCGAGGAGGTATTCGGCAAGAATATTCCTCAGGTTTGCGTATTCGACACCTCCTTCCACAGCACAATGCCTCAGAAAGCTTATATGTACGCTGTTCCTTATGAGTATTATGAAAAATACGCTATACGCCGTTACGGCTTCCACGGTACATCTCACCGTTATGTAAGCGCTGAAATGGCGAATCGTATGGGTAAGGATATCAAGGACTTAAAGCTCATTACCTGCCATATCGGCAACGGCTCGTCTATTACGGCTATTGACGGCGGCAAGGTTATTGATACTACAATGGGACTTACTCCGCTCGACGGATTTATGATGGGCACACGCTCGGGCTCGCTCGACCCGTCCGTTGTTACGTTTATCGCTGAGAAAGAAAACCTTTCTCCCGCCGAAATGGATAATATACTTAACAAAAAATCAGGCTTGCTCGGAATTTCGGGCGTTTCCAGCGACGACCGCGATATCACCGCGGCTGAGAAAGAGGGCAACGTCAGAGCTAAGCTTACACATGAAATGCTTTATTATCAGATTTCTAAATATATCGGCGCGTTCTATGTAGCCTTAGGCGGATGCGACGGTATCGTATTTACCGCGGGACTCGGCGAAAATCAGCCTGTTCTCAGACAGAGAGTATGCGATTACTTAAAGTGCCTCGGCGTTGAAATGGATTACGAGGCTAACGACGCTTGTATCCACGGCAACGAGGGCAAGCTCTCGACGGATAACTCCAAAATCAGAGTTGAGCTTATCGCTACAAACGAGGAGCTCGTTATCGCGAGAGATACAAAAGCGATTATCGAAAAATTATAAAGAATACAAAAAAGGGAGTTGGCTGTGCCAACTCCTTTTTGGTAATCGTAAATCCGATTTACGCGTGCGAGTTAATCGATGTATCCTCAACAATATCGTTGTCCCTGAACAGAAGCGAGATACACCAGATTGCGGCTAAACCTACGAGGATATAGATTATACGGCTGATGATTCCCGTCTGGCCTCCGCCTATAAAAGCTACGAGGTCAAACTGGAAGATTCCAACCAGTCCCCAGTTAAGACCGCCTATAATTGATAAAATCAAAGCTATTTTGTCAATCATATTAAAAACCTCCTTCGCAACTATAGTGTTGCCAAAGGAGGTCTTTTTATTCAAAAATTTTTATTTTAAAATAAAAACAAAATCACAGATAATAAGAATAATCCCGATAACGAGAATTACAGCTCCGATTATCCGAGTTACGTTCATAGCTTTTTTGATTTTCAGCGAGGAAATCATATTGTCAACGGGGAAGGGCAGGAATATAACGGTCAAGCCCTCAATAGCGGTGGAGAAAGCCAGAAGCGTAAAGCCTACGTCGGGTAAAAACGAGAAAAGGAACAGTCCAACGGGGATTCCGAATATGCAGATAATGTTTATAAACGAGAACAGCTTCGAGAATTTGCCCTGTAAATCGTAGTATTTCAGCGCGTTTCGCTGACAGTTCTCGTCGCAGTATTGCTCCATATATGATATTTCTTTTCCGCAGTAGTCGCATTTTTTCATTTACATCACCGCTTCTAATTGTAACACTGTTTGAGTTTGTTATTTTTCTTAAAGAGAATTATAGCGCTGACCGCGATGAGCGCGAGCGAAATCCACTGGCTTGTGGAAAGTCCAAAGTAAATCCCCCTGTAGGTATCGGCTCTTAAAAACTCGATAAAAAATCTTGAAACCGAGTAGGAGATAAGATAGATGTATATCAGACTTCCTTTTAATATTCCTTTATGGAATAATAAGAGGATAGCGGTAAAAATAAGCAGGTTAACGGCGCTCTCGAGCAGTTGAACGGGAAATCGGTTAATGTGGTTACAGCTTTCGACAATCGCGTTTGTCGCGGTAAAGCCGAATTTGCTCTCAATTCCGTAGCAGCAGCCGCTGAAAAAACAGCCGAGTCTGCCGAAGCAGTGGAACAGCGGAATTCCCGCGGCGAAGCAGTCGCTGAAGTTTTCTATATTTATCTTTCGTATTTTGCAGTAGAGTATACCGAAAAGCAGTCCGCCGATAAGTCCTCCGTAAAAAACCATTCCTCCCAGATAATAATAAAGGGAGTTTAAAAGGGTTGTAAGCTTTTGCTGTTTCGAGAAAAATTCTGCAAAAGAATTATAAATTTTATCGGCGTTTGTAATTCCATAGAGAATATGAGCTCCCAAAAAAGCGCCCAAAAGCGCCGAAAGCTCGCCGAACAGAATGTCCTCGAAAAGGATTTTGTGTTTACGCCCGAGGATAAAAGCGGTTATAAACATAAAAATCAGTCCAATGGAAACCATAATTCCGTATGTACTCAGGCTGAATCCGAATAAATTGATAGTCGGTAACATAGTATCACCCGAAGCTATTTTAGCAGAAAAGAGCGATTAATTCAAGCGGTGGGGATATGAATTGTTATACAGGGAATACAAGTGCTGACGAAGAAAATAAAGAGTCTAGAGCAGAACATTTTTGCCCTAACCAAAACCTGACAGGGGCATAATGGTGCGGGGGATATAAACGGATAAATAGGGAATACAAGTGCTGACGAGGACAATAAAAAGTCTTGACTTTAGTGTGGTGCTGTGATAAACTTATAAAGCTGATTATTTTAAATAAAATGAGGTGTAAACTATGAAAAGAACATTAGCATCAATTCTTGCTGTAGTTACATTGGCGACTTTAGTTCTGGCGGGTTGCGGTTCAGCTTCCAAAACTGAAACAACCGCCGCTAAGGACGACAGTAAAACCGCGGCGACGGTAAGCTCGGACGGCTCTACAAAATTCACTGTAGGCTTTGACGCTGAGTTCCCGCCCTACGGCTACAAGGACAAGAAAACAGGCGAGTATACAGGCTTTGACCTTGAGCTTGCCGAAGAAGTTTGTAAGCGTTTAGGTTGGACGCTCGAGAAGAAGCCTATCGACTGGGATTCCAAGGATATGGAGCTCAACTCAGGCACAATCTCCTGTATCTGGAACGGCTTTACAATCAACGGTCGTGAGAAGGACTACACATGGTCAGTTCCTTATATCGACAACAAGCAGGTAATCATCGTTAAGAAAGACTCAAAAATCAAGTCGCTTGACGACCTTAAGGGCAAGACTGTAGCTGTTCAGACTGATTCCTCAGCTTTAGCCGCTTTCACAGGCGACGACGCTACTAAGGAAAACAAGAAGCTCGCGGCTTCCTTCAAGGACTTAAAGCAGATCGCTGATTATAATACAGCTCTTATGAACCTCGAATCGGGCGCTGTTGACGCTGTAGGTATGGATAACGGCGTAGCTAACTACAACCTCGCGAAATCTCCCGATAAGTACAGAGTATTAGAGGATATCATCTCCAAGGAGCAGTACGGTATCGGATTCAAGAAGGGCAACACAGCTCTTAAGGATATCGTAGAAAAGACCTTGCTCGAGATGTACAAGGACGGCACAGTTGAGAAAATCGCTAAGAAATACAGTGATTATTACCTTGCCGAGTCACTTTGCTTAAAGAAATAATTTTTTAACACGTAGGGCGTGGCGCTGAGGTGTCACGCCCGTTGTTTAATTACATATTAAGGGATGATATGAAATGAAGAAAAAGCCTGTTATAGCGATAGCCGTCTTTGTCGCGTTTTTAATACCGGGTACTATGACGTCGTGCGGTTTTTCCGCTGATTCGGAGTCGGGACTCGGCTGGCTGTTCAGCACGATTTCCCAGCTTTCGTCGGGAATCTGGCTGTCGCTCGCTCTTTTTACGTTTACACTTATTTTTTCAATGCCTTTGGGACTTTTGGTGTGCTTTTTAAGACGCTCGAGATTCAAGGTCGTTGAGCTTATAGCTAAGTTTTATATTTCGATTATGCGCGGTACTCCGCTTATGCTCCAGCTTCTTGTGGTGTATTTCGGCCCGTACTATGTGTTCAGAATACCTCTCAGCACAGAGTATAACTTTTACGCCGCCATAATCGGCTTCTCTATTAACTACGCCGCGTATTTCGCCGAGATTTACAGAAGCGGTATAGAGGCTGTTCCGAAAGGTCAGTACGAGGCGGCGGACGTGCTCGGTTATTCAAGAAGCCAGACGTTTATGAAGATAGTATTCCCCCAAATGGTGCGCCATATTTTACCTCCCGTAACCAACGAGATCATTACTCTCGTTAAGGATACGTCGCTCGCCTTCGCTATCGCGTTTGTCGAGATGTTTACTATGGCGAAGCAGATCGCCGCCGCCGACAGTAATATTATGCCTCTGTTTGTAGCGGGCTTCTTCTATTATGTTTTCAATCTTGTTGTAGCGTTCGTAATGGGAAAGATTGAAAAGAAAATGAATTATTATCAGAAGTAAGGGGGCGTATTTATGAAACTTCTTGAGATAAATAATATTAAAAAGTCGTTCGACGATTTGGAGGTTTTGAAGGACATCTCCATTTCCGTCGAGGAGGGAGAGGTCGTTTCTATCCTCGGCCCTTCGGGAAGCGGAAAAAGCACGCTTTTAAGATGCGCCACTTTACTTGAAACTATGGACGCGGGTACTCTGAAATACGGCGGAGACGTTGTGTGTGAGGACGTGGACGGAAAGTCGGTTTACGTTTCAAAGTCCAAGATCAAAGAAGTAAAGAATTATTTCGGGCTTGTGTTCCAGAATTTTAATCTTTTCCCGCATTATACGGTAATGAAGAATATATGCGACGCTCCCGTTCATATCCAGAAGCGCGATAAAAAAGAGGTGGAGAAAGAGGCTTTATCTCTGCTTGAGCAAATGGGTATTGCCGATAAGGTGGATTACTATCCCTGCCAGCTTTCGGGAGGACAACAGCAGCGAGTGGCTATAGCGAGAGCTCTCGCTATGAATCCGCAGATACTGTTTTTCGACGAGCCTACCTCGGCGCTCGACCCCGAGCTTACCTCCGAGATATTGAAGGTGCTCAGATTTCTGGCGAGCCAAAAAATGACTATGGTAATAGTAACTCACGAAATTGATTTCGCGAGAAACGTTTCGGACAGAGTAATATTTATGGACGAGGGATATATAGTAGAGCAGGGTAAGCCCCAGGACGTTATCGACAATCCCGAAAACGACAGAGTAAGAGCTTTCTTGAATAAACTGAAGTAAGCGGTGTTAATGTGTCAGGAAAAAAGAAATTAATCGCGAAAACAAAATATTTTTTGGATAAAAGCCGTATTGATAATATATCCGCTATATCCGCGCAGTCCGCGTTTTTTCTTGTGCTGTCTATCGTGCCGTTTCTGATGTTCGCGTTCGCGGTGCTGTCGTTTTTTAACATTCCTGACAATGTCTACGAGGCGTATATCAAGCAGGCGTTTCCCACAGAGCTTAATAATTATTTAAAGGATTTTATAAGTACCGCGTACGATAATTCCGTAGGCGTGGCGTTTACGACGATTATCGCGGCGCTCTGGTCGGCGGGTAAGGGAATGTACTCGATTACAGAGGGAATAAACCGTATTTATAAAATCAGAAAAAAACAGTTGTGGATTATTAAGCGTGTGTTCGCTATGGGATATACTTTGCTTATGTTTCTCGCGCTTGTGGCGGCGGTTGTTTTGCTTATGATAGGCGAGTTTTTCGACGGCTTTATAATGGAGTATATTGAAAACCTGCCCGCTGTTATCGGTATTTTATACGCGCTTCGATATCTTCTTGTTTTTTCGTTCGCGTTTATAATCATCAGCGTCGCGCTTAAGCTATACCTCAGAGGGAAGGTAAAGGATAAGCGCTGGGCAAAGTTCAGATTACAGCTTCCGGGGGTGTTTCTGACGGCGCTTTGCTGGCTGGGGCTCTCGTACGGAATCAGGATATACGTTAAATACTTTAACGGCTTTTCGATTTACGGAAGTCTTATCGCGATAGCCGTTGTAATGATTTGGATTTATTTCGCGATGTATATTCTGCTTTACGGAATTCAGTTCAACTACGTAAACCGCAGGGAGTTTTATAATTTTCATCTCAGAAGAAAACGCGATGTTGACAAAAACGTATAAAAGTATATAATAAATATAGAAGTTGTCTTCGGGGCGGGGTGGAAGTCCCCACCGGCGGTATAGCCCGCGAGCGTGTTTTTGCGCTGAGCCTGTGAAATTCAGGCGCCGACGGTATAGTCCGGATGAAAGAAGATTTTTATTCTGTAAATTATGCCTCGTTTTTTAACGGGGTATTTTCTTTTTGAGAATAATATCCGCGGCAACTCCTAAATTATTTTATGGAGGTCATATCTATGACAAAATCAGACAATCGTGTAAAAACGCTGTGCGCTCTGGCTATGCTGACGGCAATCGCTATAGCCTGCGACTTTTTCCTCAGAATCCCCAATATCGGCGGATTTCTGACGTACGAGCCCAAGGACGTGATTCTTGTTATCGGCGCGTTTATTTTCGGGCCTGTCGAGGGTATCGTTATGGCGCTTGTGGTTTGTGTGGTGGAAATGCTTACTATAAGCACTACGGGCATTATAGGGCTTGTAATGAACTTTTTAGCGTCCGCTGTGTTTATCGGCGTGAGCTCGGTTATTTATCACAGAAACAAGAAGATGTCGAGAGCTATTCTCGGACTTTTGGCGGGTTCTGTTTCTATGATAGCTATAATGCTTTTATGGAATTATATTGTAACGCCGATTTATATGGGTATTCCCAGAGAAGCGGTGCTCGGGCTTTTCGTTCCCGTGCTTATTCCGTTCAACGCCTTAAAAGCGGGGCTTAACACCGCGCTGGCGCTGTTTCTTTATAAGGGCGTTGTAACGGCGCTGAGAAAAACGGGGCTTGTATCAGAGAGAGAGTCTTTCAAAAACGAAAACAAATTAAAAAACAGCATATTATTAATAATTGTTTCCGCTGTGATATTCGTAACGCTGTTGCTTGTTATGTTAATATTCGCGAAAATTATTTGACAATTATTAAATAAAGTAATATAATAAAGATGTTCACAGAGTAGAGATTTATGCGTGAAGTGTCCTTTGAACGGGGAGTTGTCAGAGGAACGAAAGTATTTACTGCGGTATAAATCTCGCATCCCGCTGTTGCTTTCAGAAAATAAGCGGACGGCGTGTGCTGTCCGCTTTTCCTGTGTGATAGGAAATTACTCAAAACTTGTATAAGTATTCAAGTCATCAAGTTGAAACAGCTATCTTCTTAACTGACTCCTAATTCGCGCGCTTTCTTGTTAGTAACGCATATAACAACAGGAGGTAATTATGACCTTTAAAGAAAAAATTTGTAATTCCGCGAAAGAGATGACAAGCGTTTATTCTCTTTGTATGCTTGCTATGCTCTTAGCTTTAAGAGTGATTGTCGGAATATTCGCGAATTCCACAATGGCTGTGTTCGGAAATATGCTTAAAATAAGTATAAACTTTTTGCCCATAGCCGTAGCGGCGATTCTGTTCGGACCTATGGGCGCGGCGCTTGTGGGCGGACTCGGAGATATTCTTTCGTTTTTTATTAATCCCTCAAGCGGCGGAGCGTACTTCCCGGGCTTTACGCTAAACGGAATACTAACGGGTTTGATTTTAGGCATATTTCTTTATAAGAATAATGTTTCGCTTAAAACAGTTCTGATTTCGTGGACGATAAACGTTGTGTTTGTAGAGGTTCTGCTCTCGGGCTACTGGCTGTATTTTATCTACGGAATGGGAAGCGGTACGTCGTTTTACGTATATCTTTGGACAAGGCTTATAAGCGAGGCTATTAAGTTTATCCCGTCGGTCGCGCTGATACTTGTTGTCGGCAAGGCGGTAGGAAGAATTAAAATAAAGGCATAAGTAAAGGCAGAAACGATTGTGTTTCTGCCTTAAATTCTGTCTTAACTGATTTATTTACAGGGAGTGTTCAAATCAAGATACGCAAGGTCGTGAGCGATAACCTGCTCCTCCTTGGGCGGGGGAGTCATATAGTCCTTACCGAACGCGATTTCCAGATATTTTTTGTAGCCCTTCATCGCCTTGAATTTTTCGCCCTCAAACTCAATCTCGGCTGTGCCGTCAAACAGCTCCTTGGGATATTCATTTTTCATAATTCTCGGGCCCGCGCAAAGCTCGCATATGTATTCGCAGTCCTCAAGCTTATATTTCGTCATATGTCTTTCGGCGAATTTCCAGATTTTCTTTCTGGTTTTAAAGCCTCTGAAAACGCCGAGCAGGATTTTGCTTCCGAGCGACATAATTCCGCCGTGTTTTTCGGGAACTGTCTGCGCTCTGAAAAGCGAGTAGATAATACACCAGAAAAACTGGAAGTATTTTTTCAGCTTTCCCGACGGTCTTGCGTCAATCGGGAAAATATCGAACGCTACGCCGTGCGGAATATTTAAATCCTTCTGGTAGTTTTTTATAAGCGTCGCGCTTGTGTCCACGAGCGTCGCGAAGCTGTTTCGCGTAAAGGTTTCGTCCGTTTCGTTTAAAAGCACAAAGCGTTCGCTGGGGTTTTCGTATAAGTATTCCTTTATAAACCGCTCGTAATCAGCCCTCGGCATAAATACGTCGGCGTCGTCGTCCCAGGGGATAAACTTGCCGTATCTCAGAGAGCCTATAAGACAACCTCCGCAAACGTAGTAGGTGATAGAGCGGCTGTCGCAAAAGTCCCTGAAATACTTTAATATGTCGAGCTCCTTTAGCTGCAAAGCGCGGAGCTCTTTTTCGCTCAGATTTATTATTTCAGCCATAATAACTCCAAAGCCTTTCCGAATTATTCATTTTGGTTTGTTTCTTTTTCTTTCTTTAGCTTCTTTTTCCAGAACGGGATCTGTAAAATACCGACAATCGTTCCGAAGCCGTACGCTATGTGCATAAGCGGGAAAAGTACGGGCAAGAGGAAGAACTGCGGGTGGATATCTCTCATTGTAAAACAGCTTACCGTGTTTACGAAATCAAACATAGAGTAAAGCAAAAGCAGAATCTCCAGCAAAAGCGGATATCCGAAGCAGGCGATAGCCGAGCAGACTATAAGCGCGCCTACAAAGAGAAACGGAACAAAGTGGTAGTATGAAAGGCATTTCGGCGATACCGAGCAGGTAAGACCTATCCATTTTCCGTTGCCGTATTTTTGTTTTATCATACCCTTTAAGTTGTTTCTTGTGTGCTGGTAGGAGATTATCTCGGGGTTAAAGCACAGCCTGAAGCCCGCTTTCTGGATTCTGTAGTGGATTTCGTTATCCTCGGTTCTGGTCAGGGCTTCGTTGAATAAACCGACCTTATCGAAAACCTCGCGTTTATACGCGCCGTGGAACAGCGAATTTACGTAGGTTTTGCCCTGCTGGCGTCTGTAGGGAGCGATTGAGCTTCCGAACATTGAGGTTTCGACCAAAAGCAGAGTTTCCTTCCACGGGGTGGGCTCGTCGATGATGTTAGGTCTGAAGCCGCCGCAGATATACTCTCCCGAGGAGAGCGTTTCTACATTCTTCTCGATAAAGTCGCTGGGGATCGAGGCGTGTGCGTCGATTCGCACAACGGCGTCGCCCTTGTAGTTATTAAGAACTACGTTCCAGCCGCAGGGCTGGGTTTTCTTGGGATTGGAGAGCACCTGAACGTCGAAGAAATCTTCAATATTGTTTTTCTTGAACGTTTCCATAATCTTCTTGGTGTTATCCGTTGAGTTACTGTCCACAAGAATAACTTCCATTTTTTTATGGTCGTAGCTCTGAGCGCATATATCCTTTAATAGCGAGCCTATCGAGTTTTTTTCGTTGTATGCTATGACTCCGATAGTTATTATCATACCTGTGTACCTTCTTTATAAAGTTTAATCAGCCATTTAGACGATGTCGCGAAAGCTGTAGTGATATACGGAAATACATAAATCGCGGGCAGAGCGAAAAAGCATAAGGCTATCCACGGTAAAAAGGAAACAAAAAGCCTGCGCAGATCCTTGCCGTGTCTTTTTGTTATCGCTCTCGACATCTTGAAAAGCCTTGACGAGCACTCTCCGTCGTATTCGATAAACAGAAATTCCGTAATGTATAAAGCTGATGAACGGAATACGGCGAAAACAATCGCCAAAACAACGAAAATAACTCTTATTATTTCAATAATTTCGTTCGCCGCTACCGTCGTCAGCAGTTGTAATGAAAACAGATAAACCGTTAAATTCAGCAGGAAATAGGGTATAAGCCCTATGAGCAGATTTACGATTATTCTTAACGCCAGTATGAGATTGAACTGGAGCGTTGAAAAATACTTATTTCCTTTAAAGAAATAAAACATTTCCCCGAAATCAGCTTTTTCTCCGTTTGAAAGCTGATAGCAGATTTTGTAAAAGCCGTTTTTAAAAGGGGAGAGCAAAACCAGAATCAATACGGCTGAACAGGAGATTATCGTAAAAGTAACGTCGGCTCCGCTTCTTATTTTTCCGTCGTCGGTAAATATATTCGTAAAATTACTGAATGACATTATGACGCAGTTGGATAAGTATATCAGCATTGATAACAGAAAAAATGCCGCGATTACCGTAACCCAGCCGCCCGATAAGGCGTTTCTCGCCTGAGCTCGGATGTTTTTTTCTATGTTCATACAGTCAATCCTTCGTTATCGGTTAAGAAACCTTAAATTTTTCGGTGTAGAGTTTATATATCGCCTGCATACAGATTCGGGCGTGTTTAAAGAAATTTTCCTCGTCGACGCTTTCGTCGGCGTTGTGCATATTTACGTTATCGTCGGGGAAAGCAGGCCCGAAGGCGACGCCCTTTGAGCCCAGCATACGCGCGTATGTGCCGCCGCCCGTGGAGTAAAGCTCGGGCTTTTCTCCGACTGCTTGTTCATAAGCCTCGGATAAAACGCGGATCGTTTCGGTGTCCTTTGGAAGATATAGCGGCTTTGAGTGGTGGATGATTTCAACATCGAGCGAATATTTTTCAGCTTCGATTTTTATTCTTTCCAAAATGTCCTCGCCGTTTTTCGTGACGGGATAGCGTATATCAAGCGTAAAATAACTCTCGTTTTCGTTAATTCTGACCTTGGAGAGATTACAGGTTAATTCACCCGACGGCTCGTCGCTCATTTCTATGCCGAGCGATTTTCCCGAAATCTCGTTTCCGATTTTATCGCACGCGAAGCTCAGAAGTTTTCCCAAGTCGATATTATTTTTCTTTAACTGAAAAATAATAGCTTTCGCGGCATTAACGCCCTTTTGCGGTTCGCAGGAGTGAGCGGCTTTGCCCGTGCAAAAGGCTTCTTTTAATTCGTTATCAGAATAATAAACCGCTTTTGCCTCGTCGGGAACGGCGTTTACCGCCGAGCCCGAACAAAATTCTTTTATAGAATTATTGTCACCGCCCGAGATTTTCAGCTGCAAAATTCCTTTTTCGGCGTAGCAGATACCGTAATCGCTGTCGGGGGTGAAGCTGATGTCGGGGACGGGCTCTTTTGAGAAATAGGTTTCCATATCGGTCATACCGATTTCCTCGTCAGTGCCGAAGATACAGCGCACGGTGTTTACGCCGTTAATTCCGCTGTCCTTTAACGCCTTTAGACAGTAGAGGTTTATTATCGAGGCGCCCTTATCGTCGTCAATTCCCCGACCGAAAAGCCGTCCGTCCTTTCTCGTCAGGGTAAAGGGCTCTACGCTCCAGCCGTTTCCCGCGGGAACGACGTCGAGGTGAGTCAGAACACCGCAGAGCGTACCGCTTGTTCCGAGCTCAATGTGTCCCGCTTTGCCCTCGATTTTCTTTACGTTCAGTCCGAAAGCTTTTGCGCGTGATAAAACGAAATCAAGCGCTTTTTCACAGTTTTCGTGACCGTCTGAGGAAACCGATTTGATTTCCAGAAGCGTTTTTAAGTCGCGTAAAATATCGTCCTTATATTCAAGAATCTTTTCTCCGAAATACATTTATCGCATCTTCTTTTTCTTTTTAGTTTTAACCATTATTAAAACAGAAACATACATAACAAATATTATACCACAGATAATTGTAATTATAATTCCAATGCGGAAAGCGGGAGGATAGTATTTGAATTCAATTTCGCTTTTCTTTTCTCCCTCTATATACACCGACATAAAGCCGATATTGGAGCGTATAATTTCCGCTTTTTTACCGTTTACGAACGCGCTCCAGCCGTCGTCGTAGGGCACGCTGAAAAATAACAGGTTATCCTTACCCTTGTTGTCTATCGAGGCTTTGAAGCCGTCTTTTGTGTATTTAAAGCTTGAGCAGGAGTTTTCCCTGAGTTTTTTGCAGTCGTTTTTGTAGTTTTCCTTTCCGTACTCGAAGCTTTCGGATTTGCTTTTGTATTTGTTTTTACTTCTTGTTTTGTCTTTGGTTATTTCCTGTATATCGCTTTCGGTGTAGCCTGTAAGCTTCGAGAATTTCAAAACGTCGTTGTTGCTTAAAACCATAGCTTTTAAGTAAGCTTCGCTCCTGAGCTCCTCGTCGATATTTTTGAGCTCGGATTTTGTGATGAATTTATCGTACATAAAGCCCATAGGGACGTAGTTCTCGTTTTTATAAACCTTATAGCCTTTTATGTCCTTAAGATAGCTCCACCCGGGCATTTCGGGCTTGCCGTCGTCAACAAATTTTTCGCGCTTGTCGCAGAACAGATACTTACAGCTCAAAAGTCCCCTCAGACCGTAGAGGTCGGTGTCGGGCTCGGAGCAAACATCTCTGGTTATCCCGAGAGTTTTGTAGAACATCATAATATACGGAGATACTACGCTGTGAAACGCCTGAATCGAGGGAATGTTAAGGTACATGGCTGAGTTGTCGATTGACTCGTAAAAATCGCTCCTCGCGTTTTTGATATCCGTAAGCTTTACGGAGTCGGACGCTCCGATTAGATTTTTGCGGATAAAGGCGTTGTCGCCGCCGTCCAGGGTGTTGCCCGTCTGAACGATATATGTCGACGAAATAAGGGAGATAACGCATATCCCTGCTGTGAATACGGTCATAAAGCGTTTTGAGTTTTTGAATTTAAAAATTATAACAGCGAACAAAAGCAGAGAGAAAAGCGCTATGGCGACATAAATCCAGAACCTCGGCATATTGTCCTCAAGACCGATTTTCGTGTATTTGTAATCGCCGTAATCATCATACACCTTTTCGGGCATAAGTCCGATAAACAGCGCCGCGAAAGCGGTTATAAGTCCCGAAAAGCACAGAGCCCTGAGCCAGTCGGTTTCTCTGTTTTCGAGCGCTTTTATTGTAGCTAAAGCCATAATAAGTACGAGCGTATAGTACCAGCGCGCGTAGAATATACCCGTGTTAAAAAGCTGAAATGAAGAATTTAGCACGGGAATAAGCGCGAATATCACAAGGATAAGAATAAGCTTTTTTATCCAGTCGCGTTTTTTGAGCTGTAAATATCCGATTACGCCCGTCATACCGACCAGAGGCAGCCAGCCGCTCACCGACGCCCAGTCTGAGTCAACGTCGGGCGTGAAGTTGGGCTCGGCGGCGAGCTCGGGCGGGAAGAAAAAGCTCAGTATTATATACCAGTAACGCTGAGGTTTGTCGTACACAAGCGCCGAATAGCCCTCGGGCAGCTCTGAAAGCCTGGGATTTTTAGAAATGAACAGAATTGTCGGCAGCACGATAAAAGCTGTCGCGGCAACTCCGAGAATAACCTCAAAGAGGAAAAGCAAAAGCTTTTTGAGCGTGAGCTTATAGTTATTTGTGAATACCAGTAACAACCAGTAAATAATCGTAAATACAGCCATTCCCGCGAAAAAGTAGTAGTTTAGCGTACACGAAGCGAATACCGCGGGGGCGACTACGCCTTTTCTACCGTTATACATAAACTCGTCCACGCAGTAAAGCAGAATCGGGAAAACAATCATCGGCTCGTGAAAGTGGAAGAAGAAAATATTATAAATCGAAAATCCAGAAAACGCGTACAAAAGTCCTCCCGCTACGGCGAGGTTTTTGTTTTTAACGTATCTTTTCAGGTAGATGTACGCGGTAAATGAACAAAGCGCGAATTTTAGTATAAAAATCGGGCCTATTAAAAACGGCACGGCTTCGCTCGGAAAAAGCAGGGTCAAAAGAAAAAACGGACTGCCCAAAAGATAAAACGAGTAGGAGCTTAAAACAGGACTTCCGAGGTCGGTCGTGGAGCTCCAGCTTGAATTACCCGATTGCAGCGCGTCGTGAATCATCTGGTAGAACGGGATTTCCTGTACGTTGAAATCTCCGTAGTACATCATAACGCCGTTGTTTTCGATAATAACGGGCACAAAAAGTAAAGCCGAAATCAAAAGCCCCAGTAAGAAGGCTTTCAGTCCGTACTTTGATCGCGTAATATTTTTAAGTGTTGTAATTGAATTAATGTTTTTCATAGCTTATATCGTTGCAAAAGATTAAAATTAATAGTATAATTATATCATAATTAAGTGAAAAATAAAATATAAACTTGTAAAATAAGGGTGATTAATTTGGAGAATTCACATTTTTTCGCTATGCTTTCGAGAATGAAGTACATAACCAGGTGGGGTTTGATGAATAATACTACAGGCGAGAATATCAGCGAGCACAGCTTGCAGACCTCGATGTTCGCGCATTTGCTGGTGATTATTCATAACAAAAACACAGGAGATAACCTGAACGCGGAGCGTGCCGCGGTGCTCGGAATGTATCACGACGCTACGGAGATTCTGACAGGCGATATGCCTACTCCCGTAAAATACTACAATCCCGAGATGATTAATTCCTACAAGGAGGTTGAGCGTATAGCGGGGGAGAAGCTCGTTTCTATGCTGCCCGAGGATTTAAAGTCCGAGTACAGGAGTTTAATTCTTTTGGAGAATAAAGAGGACAAGGAGCTTTATAAATACGTTAAAGCCGCGGACAAGCTCTCGGCGCTTGTGAAGTGTATAGAGGAAATCCGAATGGGCAACGACGAATTCAGGCAGGCGAAAATTTCCACCGAAAAATCAATAAAGAATATGGGAGTGCCCGAGGCTGAGGAGTTTCTTGATAAATTCCTGCCGTCATTCTCACTAACTCTTGACGAGATTAGCGGATAAAACTGCGCTTTTAGTAGAAAAAATGACAATAGAGTTATATTCTTTATAAGAATAATAAATGCCCCTTTTCTATGCTATAATACCATAAAAAGTAAAATTGTGTCGAAATGTGATAAATCTTATGTATATGAAAAAGGAGCTATGTTATGGCAGAAAGCAGAGGAAAATCTCGTTCCGAGTATGTTGACATTAGTTCAAATACTCAGGTTACTAAGGTATATAAGAAAAAAGGCAGAGTAAAAAGAGTGCTGGCGCTTCTTTTAGCTATCGTTTTTATGGTAGCGGGTGGCGGACTGATTTATTACTACAACGCTCTTGATTCTTTAAACTTTAAACAGGAAACAACTACAAAGGCGACAAAGGCAACTCAGCCTTATACGGGCGAGAGCGGAGTCGACGAGTTCAAAACTCCCGTTACCGATTCAAGCTTGCTTTCGAACTCGAAGGTGTTAAACGTAATGCTTTTCGGTGAGGATAACCACAGCAAGGGTTCTCAGGGACGTTCCGACTCGATGATTATGGCGTCTATCGACAATAACTCAAAGAAAATAAAGCTTACATCTTTCCAGCGTGATACTTACGTTTATATCCCCGGTCACGGCTACGGAAAAATAAACTCGTCTTATTCGCTCGGCGGAGCGTCGCTTTCGATTCGTACAATCGAGTCGAACTTCGGCGTTAAGGTTGACCGTTACGCTGTCGTGGATTTCACAAGCTTTAAGAAGATTATCGATACCCTCGGCGGTATTACGATGAATCTGGCTCAGGACGAGGTAGCTTATATCAACTGGCAGATGTATATCAACCACCAGACAAACGAAAGACATCTTCTCCCCGAGAAGGACGGTAAGATTAAGCTTACGGGACAGCAGGCGCTCTGGTACGCGCGTGACAGAGGTTACGAGGGCGTACAGTCGGGCGACGACTGGGACAGAACAAGCCGTCAGAGAAAGCTTCTGGAAACTGTATTCAACAGTATGAAGAAGGCTAACATCACTCAGATTATCCAGATTGTTTCTCAGGTAGGCCCTCTCGTTACGACAAACCTCAAGAAAGACGAGATTACAGGTCTTGTATCTCATTCAATGACTTATATGACCTACAAGGTTAAGCAGTATACGGTTCCGCAGGACGGACTGTGGGCTTACTACACAGACCCCGTAGCGGGCTCGTGTATTCAGATTACCGATATGACAAAATGTCGTAAGAAATTCGCGAAGTATGTATTCGGTGATTTAATTAAATCAATGTAAGAAAAAAGGCTCGGACTTAGGTCTGAGCCTTTAAAATTAATCGGCGGGGTTCCCGCCGATTTTTTGTTATTCAATTTTTTCAAATTTTCTCAAATCTTTTCGAATCTTCTCATTCGTTTTCCGTCGCGTTCGATTATTTCCTCAAAGTTTGTTTTCTTTCTTACCCAAAGCTCGCCCTCGCCGTAAAGCGCGCGGTAAACTACCGTTTCCTCGAGCGTTTCGCTGTCCTTGGCGATTCCGATAACCTCGTATTCATTTCCCTTGAAGTGACGGTATTTTCCGAGCTGAACCGCGACGGGGGTGAGGTCGTTTGTGATTTCAGAAACGTCCTCGGTTTCTACATTATTCTCTACAGGAATTATTTCTTCTGCGTTTTCGTCAAAGTCTAGCTCAAAGCTTCCGTCGTTTACCACGAGGATTCTTGAGGAACAGGGCTTAAGAGGGAGCTTTATATAGCCGTTTGTATCGAATTTATCGCCTGTAAGCGCGTCGGTGAGGACTGAACCGCCGTCGGTGTTGAAGTCGATTTCCGCGTCGCCTGAGCTTAAGTTTAAAGCGACATAAACCGTCTGCCCTTCGCATTGGCGCATATAAACGAGCTGTTCGTTTTTGATATTGATATTTCTGTAATTACCGTACTTAAGAGCGGGGAGAGCCTTTCTTACCGTGCCGAGCTTGCAGATGTGGTTGTAGAGCTCGTAGTTTGGATTTGGAATTTCGTTGATATCAAGGCAGGGACGAAGCTCGTAGTCGCTGTAATTGGTACGCATACCCTCAACCGCCCATTCGCTTCCGTAGTAAACGCAGGGAACGCCGGGCATTGTGTAGAGGATTGTGTATACATTGTTGAGGTGCTGTTTTTCCTTGAGCATACTTGCTACACGGTTTACGTCGTGGTTGTCCACAAAGTTGAAGGTGTAGATGTTTCGGTAGATTCCGCCGTCGCCGAACTGACGGTTTAATGAGTGGGCTATTTCAAAATAGTTGTGGTCGTTGTGAGAGCTGTAAATGCCCTTGTAGCACTCGTAGTTCGTTACGGAGTGAAGCGCGTTTTCGTTAGCCCAGCGGTTGTAATCGCCGCCTATTATTTCGCCGTAAAGCCAGAAATCGGGCTTTAAAGACATACAGGTTTCACGAAGCTTTCTGAAAAACTCGAGGTTTATGCAGTCCGCCGCGTCAAGGCGCAAGCCGTCGATTCCAAACTCCTCAATCCAGAATTTAGCCGCTCCTATAAGGTGGTCTACGACCTGTGAGTTGTCGAGGTTGAGCTTTACGAGGTCAATATGACCTGCCCAGCCCTCATAGCAGAAACCGTCGTTGTAGTGGTTGTTTCCGCCGAAATTCAGGTTTGTAAACCAGGAGCAATACTGAGAGCCCTCGCGGTTTTGCTGAACGTCCTTGAACGCGAAGAAATCACGTCCTACATGGTTGAATACTCCGTCTAAAATTATTCTTATTCCGTTTTCGTGCAAGGTGTTACATATTTCCTTGAAAGAATTATTATCGCCGAGACGGCTGTCGATTTTATAGTAGTCAATCGTGTCGTAGCCGTGTCTGGCGCTTTCGAAAACAGGGTTGAATACAATCACGTTTATGCCGAGCTTTTTAAAATTGTCTATCCAGTCGTAGATTTTGTTGAGTCTGTACTCAAGCTTGAAATCATTTTCCTTGGGCGAGCCTGTGAAGCCCAGAGGATAGATGTTGTACATAACGCTTTCGTTGATCCAATTCATAAATACCATTCCTTTAGTTGTTGTAGTTGTTAAAAAATTATCATAATAACAGAATATTATTCTATCACAAAAACAACTATTGTGCAAGCTTGCTTTTTGTGTTATAATAACTTGGAAATAGTCATTTTAATTCTATAGGAGAAAAATATGCTTAAAGTTCAGAACAAGACAACAAAAAGAATAAGAGTCGTACAGATTATTCTTTTTTTGATTCAGATTTTTTTAACGAGCCAGCCGTTCGTATGGGGCGGAGTTATTCTTCCTCAGTATAAAAAGAGCACGTTTACGGTGCTCGATATGATTTCCTATATCGGCGCTGACTCTATAAGCAAACAGGGAGAAAACGCGCTCGTTACAATCGGTATCTGGTATATACTTTTCCTGATTATACCGATTATCGCCGTAGGCTTCCAGATTTTCGACAGGGAATATAACCTGAAAAATATTGTCGGAATCATCTGCTCTACAGCGGGAGTTTTGTGTATTATCTATCTTGTCGGCCCGCAGTATCTTTGCTTCGGCTCAATGATAGCTTTGATTCTCTATATTTTCTCGGCGTTTATGTCGGTTATGGGTATATTCGCGAGATATTTAAAAACAGAATAAAAACGATAAAGGGGACGGCTCGTTAATTTGAGCCGTCCCCCAAAAAATATTTAAGGAGAAGAAAAATTCTAAAGTACGGTAAAAATCATATGAAAGATTCTATCATTCAGATTGATTTTAAAATCTTCGGTTTCTATTGTGCCGTTGAGTTTTCCCACTACAAAGGCTGTCTTGTCGCATTTGCACGCGAGATAGCCTTTTTCTGTTCTTATGGGGCTGAAGGTAACGTTTAAGGTTTCGTCAATCGTCGAAAAATCCCAGTTGCCCGTTACGGATTTGTCATCGCCTACTACCTTTGTTCTTCCGATTTTTATAAGCTTATCGTCCACAAAATAGCAGTTTTCGCTTCCGAAGCGGTTGCTTCCTACCTTTGAGGCGAGGTTTAAGGTGAGAGTGTGACCTCCGATTTTCGCCGCGCCGCAAATAGACTGGAATCTTCTTCGGCGTGAGAGAAGATATCTTGTTTTTGTGAAATACACAAGGCTGTTTTCGTCCGTTATATTGTAGTCGATTCCGCCGAAGCGTATTACGCCCGACGCGGTGTAATCCTGGGCGAAGGTTTTGTAGTAGAAGGTGGTTTTTGACTTCTCAAAGGGCGTGAGCATATTCATACTGTCGGTCTTTTTGTCCTTAAGAAAAAGCTTTACAAAAAGGTTTTTAATATTTGAAAAGTCTATAAAATCACATTTTACGTATTTTCCGTCGATTGAGTTGGTTACGGTGAGCGCGATTTTTTTGTCCTTGTAGTTAAACTCGCCTACTCCGTCGTCTTTAGGCATCGAAACGGGGTCCAGAAGCATTCTTTTTGAGATACTGTCCTCAAAAATCTCCTTCGCCTTGTAGTCGGCGAGAATGATTTTTATGGTTAAATCTATTCCCGTTATTTCATACGCCAGATAAAACGCCATTTTTTCGTTGGATATAAAAAAGCTTTCGCCTTCTGTAATTTTATTCTGGGCTGGGTGAGCCTCTTTATTGTAATCGAACAGGGGCGACTTCGACCAGCCGCCGAAGGTTATTTCGCCGTGTTCGTTAAAAATCTTCTTTTTGTTATCAAGTACCTGCTGCATTTTTTTCTGATTTATCCTTTTAATCTATATGAATATTACTTATTATTTATCTTCTGAAAATAATTATACAAGAATTTATAATGCGTATCAAGAATTATAACAAAACTGTAAATCTGTTATAAAAGCTTTAACCTTTGCATAGGCTTAAATATGAAAATAATTAGGTTTTTAGCGGTTTTGGCACTTGTTTTTACGCTTTGTTCCTGTACTCGGGCAATAAAGAACTCCTCGGATGAAATACGTCTTAACTCGTGGAGCGCGAGGCTGTACGGGAAAAGTGTTGCGTCGCTTAAGTTCAGCGGCGATGAAGCGAACTTTATAATTCTTGATAAGAATAATAAAACGGAATTGAAAATTTCGGGTACCGCGTTTATTGACAAAAACAGAATAATGATTTTCGAAAAAGACAGTAAAGAAAACTATATTTTCGGCTATAAGCTCAAAGATAATATTCTCAGCCTACACTACGACGGCGGGAAAATAAATTTACATCGACAAAAAGCGGGCGGATAAATTGACATAAGCCGATAAAATTGGTACAATGTTTTCGGTGATAATATGTCTGAAGAAAGTAAAAAGGATAAACTTGTAAAAAGACTTATGAAGGATAAGTACGGCGTATCGAACGCGGCGGTAAATTACTACCTTGTTTTGATGTTTACCGTATTTCCGCTGTTTTTTACACAGAAATATTCCAATATCCGCCACGACAAGCTGAATGTTTTTGTCGCTTTGTCGTGCGCTCTGTTTTTTATCGTAGGAGTAACGTGGCTGATTTCTTATTTCGAGAAGAAACGCGTCGGGGCTTTACCCGAGGAAAAGTGGTATAAGAACCTGAGCGTTACCGATTACGCTTTCGGAGCTTTGATACTGCTGTACATTATTTCCACGATTTTCGCGAGAATACCGATTGAGGCAGTTACGGGCAGTACGGGCAGAAATAACGGGCTTATGGCGTTTATTATGTACTTCTTTGTGTACATAGTTCTGTCCAGGTTCTTTAAGGTAAAAGAGTATGTTTTTGTGGCTCTGGCGCTCGGAAGCTTAGCGGTATATCTGCTCGCCATACTGAACTTCTTCTATATCGACGTGTTCAGGATCTTCGGCGTTGAAGCGGGTATTTACTACGGCTACAGCGACGCGACAATTAAGGATTTTATTTCCACTATCGGCAATAAAAATATTATGTCCGCGTTATGCTGTCTGACGATTCCTCCGCTTATTATGCTGTTTATCAACAGCGAAACCAAACGTCTTAAATACCTTTATCTCGTATCAGGCGGCGTAGGCTTTTCCGCTATGCTCTGTTCTGACAGCGAAAGCGGATTTTTAGGACTTGTGCCGCTTCTGGCGCTTGTGCTTCTGTTCTACAGCCGCGATGTTGCAAGACTCAGAAAATTCTTTACCGCGCTTTGCGCTATGTTTGTTTCGTCAAAGCTGCTTGTGGTTGTGGTGGCTGTCACAAAAGCGCTCGCCGAGTCGGAAATAATAAAGACGCTTTTTGTATATGACAAGAAAACTCTTATGGAAAAGGGTATAGATAAGGGCTTCGGAACAATGCAGACGCTCTTTATCAGCGATAATAAATGCATTTTGCTTATCGCTGTTACAGCCGCGTTAGCTTTCGGGTTATGGTTTCTCGAAAAGAAAAAGCCCGATTTTACAGTTCCGAAATTTGTGCCCTACGCGCTCGCGGCGGTTTACGGTCTTGGCGTAGCGTTTTTGGCGGGCTTGTTCGTAAGGTACAGCTTTATCGATACAAAAAGCAAGCTCGACGGCATTATGACCTTCTTCCGATTTGACGAGAAGTGGGGAACACACCGCGGCTATATGTGGATAAAAGCGGGAGAAATCTTCAAAAACACGAACTGGAAAAACAAGCTTATCGGTTCGGGCCCCGACACCTTCTATATGATGTTCAGCCCTTATTTCTCCGAGCTTTCCCATAAATTCCACAACTCGACCACAAACTGCGCCCATAACGAGTTTTTGAACTACCTTATTACCACAGGTATTCTGGGGCTCGGCGCTTATCTTACGATATTCATCTCGGCTGTTGTCCGTTCTGTTAAGACAGCCGCGAAGAATCCGCTGTCGGTTGTGTTTATCGCTCCCGTTGTATGCTATCTTTTCCAGAGCGTTGTTAATATCGCGAACCCCGAGGTAACTCCCTTGCTGTTTATTTTTCTTGCGCTTTCGGAAGCGATTGTCAGAAAAGAAAAAATCTCATAATATTCAATTTAATATGCCGCGGCGCGATTTGTTTTGTGCCGCGGCTTTTGCGTTTTGTGTAGACAAATTGATATAAAAGTATATATGATTTTTGTTGATATATCGGTCGGGATATGGTATAATTGTCTACGATAATGCGCAAGTAGGCTTAATACGCGGGGAGATGTTTTGTTTGGTAGTTCTCGGAATAGACCCGGGGTACGCTATTGTAGGCTGGGGACTTGTAGAATTCAAGAATAATACATTCGCTCCGTTGAGATACGGCGCGATTACAACTGAGGCTGACGTTGATTTTAACTTAAGGCTTAAGATGATTTATGATGACCTCGGCGAGGTTATAAAAACGTTTAAGCCCGATTCAATGGCGATTGAAAAATTGTATTTTACCACAAACCAGAAAACCGCGATTATGGTAGCCGAGGCGAGAGGAGTAATCCTTCTGAGCGCTAAGCAGGCGGGACTGCCGATTTTCGAGTATACTCCGCTTCAGGTCAAAACCGCGGTTACGGGTTACGGAAAAGCGAAAAAGCCCCAGGTTATGGAAATGACAAGAAGGCTATTAAAACTACCCGCCGTGCCTAAGCCCGACGATACGGCGGACGCGCTGGCTATAGCGCTGACGCATATTCAGGCGGCGGGCAGCGAGCTCAGACAGAAAATGTACAGAGAGGGGAACAGCTAGTGTATTACAGCGTTCGGGGAGAGGTTATCCACCTTGAAAACGGAATAGCCGTAATCGAGTGCGGCGGCGTCGGTTACAAATGCCAGACCACGTCGAATACCCAGAGAAATCTGAAGCTCGGGACACAGGCTAAGCTATATACATACCTTAATGTCCGCGAGGACGCTATGGAGCTTTTCGGTTTTTATACACAGGAGGAGCTCTCGGCGTATAAAACACTTATCGGCGTAAGCGGCGTAGGGCCTAAAGTCGGGCTCGCGATTCTTTCGGCTTTGAGCCCGAGCCAGATTGCCGTTGCGGTAGCTTCGGGCGACGTAAAAACGATTACGCTCGCTCAGGGCGTCGGAAAAAAGCTCGCGCAAAGACTTATATTAGAGCTTAAGGATAAATTTAATTTCGGTGAGCAGAGCGATACTGTTTCCTCGGGTAATACCGCGGCGGTAGTGTCGGGAAATGTTCCGAAAGCGATTGAGGCGCTTGGAGTTTTAGGCTACAGCTCCTCAGATGTCGCCCCGTTTATTTCGACGCTTGATCCGAGCCTGCCTGTTGAAAGGCTTATCGGCGAAACGTTGAAAATGCTGGGGAAGAAATAAGAAACTGCTTGAAGCTAATAAGGTAAATGAAATATGATTAATTATTCCGATGAATTTGATTTTGAAAACAGAATAGTTGATACGACCGAGATTCCCGAGGATTCGGGCGAAAACGAAAATCCGCTCAGGCCTAAAACGCTTGACGATTATATCGGTCAGGAAACCGTTAAGGATAACCTGAGAATTTTTATCGACGCCGCGAAGCAGAGAGGCGAGAGCCTCGACCATGTGCTTTTGTACGGCCCTCCGGGACTCGGTAAAACCACACTCTCGGCGATTATCGCGAACGAGCTCGGCGTATCTGTCAGGATCACCTCGGGTCCCGCTATCGAAAAGCCCGGTGATCTCGCCTCGCTTTTGACTAATCTGAACCAGGGCGACGTTCTGTTTATAGACGAAATCCACCGCTTAAGCCGAGCGGTCGAGGAGATTCTTTATCCCTCTATGGAGGATTTCGCGATAGATATTATTACGGGTAAGGGACAAATGGCTACTTCATACCACCTTCCTTTGCCGAAGTTTACGCTCGTCGGAGCTACAACAAGAGCGGGACAGCTTACCGCTCCGCTGAGGGACAGGTTCGGCGTTGTGTTAAGACTTGAGCTTTATACGACCGAGGAGCTTTCGAAAATCGTAGAGCGCAGCGCGTCGATACTGAATATAAAAATCGAGCATGAGGGCGCTGTTGAAATCGCCTCGCGTTCGAGAGGTACGCCTCGTATAGCCAACAGGTTTTTAAAGCGTGTCCGTGATTTCGCTCAGATTATGTCGGACGGCGTTATAACGCTTGAAACCGCGAAAATCGCGCTTGAGCGTCTCGGCGTTGACGAGCTCGGGCTCGACAACAACGACAGAAGAATGCTTAAGGCTATCGTTAAGTTCTATAACGGCGGCCCCGTAGGGCTTGAAACGCTTGCCGCCGCTATCGGCGAGGAAGCCGTTACTATCGAGGACGTATATGAGCCGTATTTGATGCAGATAGGCTTTTTGAGCAGAACGCCCAGGGGCAGATGTATTACGGCTAAGGCTTGCGAGCATCTTGGAATGAGCTTCCCCGCGGGGAACGTCGGCTCACAGCCCAGCTTATTTAACAATTAAGTCAGGTTTTTAAATATAAAAGGTAATTTACGGAATGGAGTAAACTGATGAGAGCGTCAGAAAACTGGAAGGATTATGAGCTTATTGACTGCTCAGACGGCGAACGTCTGGAGCGGTGGGGCAATATAATCCTGATTCGTCCCGACCCTCAGATAATCTGGAGCTCGGGCAGGAAAAATCCGCTGTGGAAGAACGCTCACGCGCGGTACCACCGCTCAAATAAAGGCGGAGGACACTGGGAAATGTATAAAAAGGTTCCCGACAGCTGGAGCGTAAGGTACGGAAATCTTAAGTTCAACGTAAAGCCTATGGGCTTTAAGCATACGGGAGTTTTTCCCGAACAGGCGGTAAACTGGGATTTTGTGTACGATAAAATAAAAAAAGAGAATCGTCCTATGAACATTCTCAATCTTTTCGGATATACGGGCTGCGCCACGCTTTCGTGTATGGACGCGGGTGCGAAGGTCTGCCACGTTGACGCGAGCAAGGGTATGGTGAACTGGGCTAAGGAAAACGCCCAGATATCAAAGCTTGCGGACAGGCCTGTAAGGTGGCTTGTGGACGACTGCGTTAAATTTGTGCAGAGAGAAGTCCGCAGAGGCAATAAGTACGACGGTATCATTATGGATCCGCCGTCCTACGGCAGAGGCCCGAATGGAGAAATCTGGAAAATCGAGGAGAAACTTTATTCTTTTATGGAATTATGCATTAAGGTTCTTTCCGATAATCCCTCGTTTTTGATATTAAACTCATATACTACGGGGCTTTCTCCCGCGGTTATGGAGTATCTTTTAAATGTTCAGCTTAAAAGCCGATTCGGCGGAAAGGTGTCCGCCGACGAAATCGGACTAAAGGTAACCGAAACGGGTATGTGCTTACCCTGCGGTTCAACGGTAATTTGGGAGAGATAAATGAGCTTTATTTCAGCTTCAAGTGTTAAGTATCGTTATGAGGACAGCGAAAAAAACGCCCTCAACGGAGTTACATTAAAAGTGAATAAAGGCGAGTTTGTGGCGCTTCTCGGCCATAACGGCTGCGGAAAATCCACAATGGCGAAAACTCTTAACGCGCTTATTATTCCCGACGAGGGAATGATATATGTTGACGGTATGGATACCGCCGATGACGAGGTTACTTATGAAATCCGCCGTAATGTCGGACTTGTGCTTCAGAATCCCGATAACCAGCTTGTAGCCAGTATTATCGAGGAGGACGTCGCTTTCGGCCCCGAAAACCTCGGAGTTGAGCCCGGGGAAATAAGAAAAAGGGTGGATACCGCGCTGAAAACAGTCGGTATGTACGATTACAGAACTCACGCTCCTCACAAGCTTTCGGGCGGTCAAAAGCAGCGCGTAGCTATAGCGGGAATCCTCGCTATGCAGCCGAGCTGCGTCGTGTTCGACGAGCCGACGGCTATGCTCGATCCAAACGGCAGAGAGGAAGTTATGCGTACGATCAAAACCCTTAAAAAGAAGGGGATTACAATCGTTTTGATTACGCATTATATGGACGAGGCTGTACTCGCCGACAGAGTAATCGTTATGGAAAAGGGAGAAATTCTCACTCAGGGCGAGCCCGAAAAGGTTTTCTCACAGGTGAATCTCCTGAAAAAACACTCGCTTGACGTTCCTCAGTCGACGGAGCTCGCGTATAAGCTGATCGGAGCGGGATTAAGATTTTCAAAAATGCCTCTCAACGTTCAGGAGTGTATCGAGTTGTTAGAGGGGGCGTTGAGTTGAGTATAATAGAAGCGAAAAACCTCTCCTTTACCTACGGACTGAAAACGCCGTTTGAGAAAAAGGCGGTAGACAATATAAGCCTGAGCGTAAACGAGGGCGAGGTTATAGGACTTATAGGACATACGGGCTCGGGAAAGAGTACGTTTGTACAGATGTTAAACGGGCTTATAAAGCCTACCTCGGGACAGGTTCTGCTTGAGGGCGCTGATATCTGGTCTAAACCGAAGGAAATAAGAAAAATCCGCTTTAAGGTCGGAATGGTTTTCCAGTACCCCGAGCACCAGCTTTTTGACGAAACAGTGTATAAGGATATTTCGTTCGGGCCGAGAAACAAGGGCTTGAGCGAAAGCGAGATAGATGATACAGTAAAAAAAGCGGCTAAATTCGTCGGACTTTCAGACGAGCTTTTAAAGCAGTCGCCGTTTGATTTGTCGGGCGGCGAAAAGCGCAGAGCGGCTATAGCGGGAGTAATCGCTATGGACCCCGACGTGCTTGTGCTTGACGAGCCGACGGCGGGGCTCGACCCCAAGGGCAGAGATTTGCTTTTGAGCCAGATTATGCAATATCACAGAGAAAGAAAGAATACCATATTTTTTGTATCCCACAGTATGGAGGATATCGCCCGCGTGGCCGACAGAGTAATGGTTATGAGCAAGGGCAGACTCGAGATGTTCGACACGCCGAAAAAGGTTTTCGCTTGTGCGGATAAGCTCGAGAGTATCGGGCTGAGAGTTCCCGAAATAACAAAAATTATGCTTACGCTCAAAGATAAGGGCTATGACGTTTCAGACAGTATACTCACTGTCGAGCAGGCTTTTACAGAGGTTGTAAGCCTGCTTAAAAAGGAGGGTAAGCTATGATAAGAGATGTTGCCCTCGGACAGTTTATCCCCGGAAAGGGAATTGTCCACAGAACAGACCCGAGAGTGAAGATAATTCTTTTGATCGCTTTTATAACGCTTATATTCTGCGCGTTTAACTTCGTTTCTCTCGCGGTTGTGACGGCGGGTATTATTACGACGCTGGCGCTGTCGGAGGTAAGCTTCAAGCTGTATTTTAAGAGCTTGAAGGTTATTATCTTCATTGTTATTATAACTTCGGTTTTGAATATGTTTTACGGAACGGGCGACCCGATATGGCAGTTCGGTATACTGAAGCTTACGATGTCGGGTATATACAGGGCGGTTTTTGTTTCTATAAGAATCGTGCTTTTGATATTGATAAGCTCCTGCCTTACCTTTACAACCTCGCCCACTGATTTGACCGACGCTATCGAAAGGCTGATGAAGCCGCTCAAGGTGTTCCACATAAAGGTTCACGAAATCGCTATGATGATGACTATAGCGCTGAGATTTGTGCCCACTCTGCTCGAGGAGACCGACAAGATTATGTCGGCTCAGAAGGCGAGAGGCGCCGATATGGACAGCGGCGGACTTATAAAGAAGGTCAAGGCGATGACGCCCGTGCTTATTCCGCTTTTTGTGTCCGCGTTCAGACGCGCGTACGATTTGGCTATGGCTATGGAATGCCGCTGTTATCAGGGCGGCGACGGCAGAACGAGAATGAAAACTCTGCATATTAAAAAGCTCGATGTTTTCTGTATTATTTTTGCCGCGTTGATACTCGCCGGCGTGGTGCTTTGCGACATATTTATCACGCCGATAATTTAACATAACAGTTCAAAATTTTTGCGCGGACTTAAAGAGGTTAGTATGAGAAATCTTCTGCTGACAATTTCATATGACGGAAAAAGCTTTCACGGCTGGCAGATTCAGAAGAACGGGATTACCGTTCAGGAGGTCTTTCAGAACGCGCTCAAGGAAGTTGTCGGCGAATACCGCGACTTGAAGGGCTGCAGCCGTACCGACAGCGGAGTGCACGCGAATATGTATTGTATAAGCGTGAAAATCGAGCATCCTATACCTACACAAAGAGTAAAGCCCGCGCTTAATAAATGGCTTCCTCCCGAGGTCGTTTGTCTTGATTGCAGGGAAGTTCCTTTGGATTTTCACGCGAGGTATAATTGCAGGTCAAAGCAATATGTTTATAAAATCTGGAACAGCGATACCCGAAATCCGTTTTTGAACGGTTACGCGCTGTTTTACCGCTATAAGCTCGACGAAAAGCTTTTGAACGAAAGCGCTCAGGCGTTTGTCGGCAAGCACGATTTTACCTCGTTCTGTACGCTTGATAAGCGTGAAATCGGCGATTTTGTACGCGATGTAAAAATGTTTAAGGTCGAGCGCGACGGAAATATGGTAACGATGACCGTTGAGGCGGACGGATTCCTCTATAATATGGTGAGGATAATGGCGGGGACGCTGCTTGAAATAGCGAGCGGTAAAATACCCGCTGACGGTATTTCCGATATAATCGAAAAAAAAGACCGCGCGTTCGCGGGCGCTACGGCTCCCGGCTGCGGTTTGTATCTCAATAAAGTTAATTATTAAATGGTTCAGGGTTAACGGGAGAAATTATGAAAAAATTTTTTGGCGGACGTTACAGCGTCCGTAATGTGGAAAAACGGAAGAACAGCAAGAGAAGCGTTATGAGCTACGAGGATGTTCCTCTTGACGAGTACAACGACGACCAGCCCGAAATATCGAAGGAAGCGGTCAAGCGTATTCTGATTGTTGTCGGAGTTATCGTGCTTTTGGGATTCATTGTTTTCGCTGTGGCTAACAGGGACGCGTTCTCTCCCGAAAAGTTTACCCATTGGGTAAAATATGACGTTGTCGGAGCGAGCGATACGGAGTTTCCCGTTTCCATAATCGGCTCGAACGTCAACAGCGGTAATTTTAAGAGCGACGGCGACGTTATGTATGTGTCCGATACCTCGTTTGTGTCGGTGGGCTCAAACGGAAATGAAATCGGCTACAGCCAGCACGGCTTCGCCAAACCGATTCTATGTACGGAAGGTAATAACGTTCTGATATATAATCTCGGCGGAAACGGATTTGTAACGGGCACAAAGGAAAAGCTTAATAAGCCCAAGGATACCGATTACTACGTTCTCACCGCCGATATAAACGACAAGGGATATTATTGCGTCGTAACTCAGGCGGACGGTTATCTCTCAAAAATATTTGTATACAACAATAACAAGGAGAAGATTTATACTTATTCGTTCTCCGATTACTATATAAACGCCGTAGCTCTTAACTCGAACGGTACGGGCTGCGTCGCCTGCGGTGTGACAGGCGATAACGGAAGCCTGCTCGGTATAGCTTATGTGCTCGATTTTTCGCAGGAGAAGCCGACGGCTACATACAGCCTTGACGAAAACAGCGTTTACAGCGTTGAGTATTTCAACTCGAATACGGTTTGTATGGTGGGCTCAAAATCCTCCTACACGCTCGACATAAGGGGCGGTAATCTTAAGCAGATCGACTACAGCAATATGCAGCTTACCGCGTTTGATATAAACACTGACACTAATTCGTTCGTGCTTTCGCTTTCGAGAAGCGGCGACGGAAGAACCTGCTCAATCGAGTATATAAACGGAGCGGGCGAGATAGTGAACGTCAACGATACAAACTTGACGATTAAGTCAATCGACCTTTATAAGAACCGTATCGCGGCGCTCGATTCCGACACCTGTTATGTATACGATACAGACGGGCGGAAAATCGGAAAGGCGAACGCGGGCAACGGCTCGAAGGCTGTAAGACTCGGCAACACTAACGAGGCGTATATTCTCGGCATTAACGAGCTGAGGAGAATTGTACAATTTAAATAATGAGGTAAATATGATACTTGACATAATAATTATCGGCGTAGTTTTGATACTGGTGATTATTGGAATCAAAAGAGGTATAGCAAAAACGCTTTTAAACGCGCTGAGCGTTATCGCCTCGGCGATATGCTCGTTTTTAGGCGCGGGACTTCTTTCCAATCTTATCTACACCACGGTAATCGCTCCTAGCGTTACAAAAAATATCACCGACTCTATGGCGGACTCGACAGCTTCCGCCGCTACAATAATCCAGGAGGCTTTCGACAGCCTTCCCGAGTTTGTAACAGGTACGTTCAAGACGCTCGGTATTTCAATCGAGGCGCTGACTAAATCGGCGAACGACGCGGCAGGCTCGGCTGACAGCGGAGTCGCGCAGGCGGTGGATTTCGCGTTAAAGCCCGTTATAACCTCGGTTTTAAGCGCTATACTTATAATCCTGTTGTTCATAGTTTTTTTATTGATTTTCAGATATATAGCGAGAAAAGCGGAAAAGCTTTTCCATATTCCGATTGTCGGAACGCTCAACCGTATTCTCGGAGGAGCTCTGGGATTTATAGAGGGCGCTGTAATCTGTATCGCCTTCGCGGTGGTTTGCAAGGTCGCGTTTGTGTTTTCACAGGACCCCTTGATACCCGCTGAGATGATTTCACAATCCGTGGTATTTTCGGCGGTATACAACCACGAAATACTTAACAACATCGCGGCTTTTTTAGGCGCGGGAAATGATTTGGTACAATCGGCGGGCAACGCTGTTTCTACAGAGGCGTCGCAGATTGAATCGGCTGTTAGATGAGGTAGTTATGTTTAAGGATGTAAAAGCAAGAGATTTTCTTACTATTCCGAATTTGCTTTCGATTTTTCGAATAGTATTAATATTCCCGTTCGTTTACTTTTTTCTACAAAAGAATTATGTTCTGGCGGCTGTCGCGCTTATAATTTCGGGACTTTCCGACGCCTGCGACGGATTTATCGCCAGAACCTTCAACCAGGTAACACAGCTCGGTAAAATGCTCGACCCTATTGCCGACAAGCTCACGCTTATCGCGATTATGGTTTGTATTACGATTTTTACGCCGATAGTTTTGCCTGTTATGATAGTTCTTATATTGAAAGATGTAGTAATGCTTATCGGAGGCTCGAAACTTGTTAAATCGGGGGTTAATCCTCCCGCGGCGAAGTGGTACGGAAAGCTCGGAACATTTATGTTTTATGTTTCGGTATGCCTTATAGTTTTCCTTAAGGCGGCGTTTAATTACGAAAACGGCATTTTATCTGTCGTGTTGCTTTCGGCTACCACGATTGTGATGATATTCGCGTTAATACAGTATTATCTTATATATAAAAAACTCATAAAATCAAACGCAAAAGACAAAAAGGTAAAGGAGTAATCTATGATTTGCAGTAAATGTGGAAAAAGACCCGCTGTTGTGTTTGTGTCCAACAATACGGGTGAAGCACCTACAAAAGGATATTGCCTTACTTGCGCTAAGGAAATGGGAATCAAGCCCGTTGAGGATTTGATAAACAAAATGGGACTTTCCGACGACGATCTCGAAACCGTCCAGGATCAAATGGATTCGCTTATGAGCGAGGGCGGTATGAAAGAGCTTATGGAGAATATGAATGTCGAGAACCTCGCCGAGCAAATGGAGCAGTTCGAGGAACAGTCCGAGGATAACGGCGACTTCACCCCGGGCGGAGCTCCGACGTTCCCGTTCTTTAATAATCTTTTTAACGGAAACGCCGATAATCAGAATAAAAGCTCGGGAGAGGGCAAGGATCGCAAGGAGAGAAGAAAGAACCGCAAGCTCGACAAAAAGAGAAAGCACCTTAATCTCTATTGTGAAAACCTTACCGAAAAGGCAAAAGAGGGAAGAATCGACAATATTGTCGGCAGAGATAAGGAAATCGAGCGCGTAATTCAGATTCTTTCGCGCCGCACAAAGAACAACCCCTGCTTAATCGGCGAACCCGGCGTAGGTAAAACCGCTATAGCCGAGGGGCTGGCGCTGAGAATAGCTTCGGGCAACGTGCCTCTCAGACTTGTGGAAAAAGAGATTTATCTTCTCGATTTGACCTCGCTTGTCGCGGGAACGCAGTTCAGGGGACAATTTGAGAGCCGTATAAAGGGACTTACCCAGGAAATCAAGGAAGCGGGAAATATTATCCTGTTCATCGACGAGGTGCATAACCTTGTCGGAGCGGGCGACAGCAGCGAGGGTACTATGAACGCTGCCAATATTCTTAAGCCCGCGCTTTCCAGAGGCGAGGTTCAGGTTATAGGCGCTACGACCTTTAACGAGTACAGAAAGCATATCGAAAAGGACAGCGCGCTTGAAAGACGTTTTCAGCCCGTAAAGGTAGGCGAGCCGTCAATCGCGGATACGATTGACGTTATCAACGGCGTTAAGGGCTACTACGAGGCTCATCATCGTGTTAAGGTTAACGACGATATCGTAAGAAAGACGGTTGTGCTTTCAGAGAGATATATAAACGACAGATTTTTACCCGATAAGGCTATCGACTTGCTCGACGAGAGCTGCGCCTGCGCCGCTTTGAGAAACAAGGAAATGGAGAAATACGACCGTCTTATGCTCACCAAAAAGCGTCTGAGCAAGGATATGGAGGATATCGAGAGCGAGGAAGAAGTAAACTACGAAAAATTAGCGGACGTCCGCTCCAAAATCGCGAGAACGGACAGAGAACTTTCCGAGATAGATATGGATAAGGTGAACGCTCCCGTAACCGAGGAGGATATCGCCAAGGTAATCGAGCTGTGGACGGGTATTCCCTCGAGCAGAATCCGCGAGAACGAGCTCAGCAAGCTCGCCGATTTAGAGAGCGAGCTCAAAAAGAAGATTATAGGACAGGACGAGGCGGTTGAGGCGCTTTCTGCGGCTATAAGAAGAAGCAGAGTGCAGATTTCACCGAGAAGACGTCCCGCGTCGTTTATCTTCGTAGGTCCTACGGGCGTAGGAAAAACCGAGCTTGTAAAGGTGCTTTCAAATCAGCTTTTCGATACTCCCGAAACGCTTATCAGACTTGATATGTCCGAGTTTATGGAAAAGCATTCGGTGTCTAAAATCATCGGTTCGCCTCCTGGATATGTCGGCTATGACGAGGCGGGACAGGTTACCGAGAAGGTAAGACGCCGTCCGTATTCGGTATTGCTTTTTGACGAGATAGAAAAGGCTCATCCCGACGTGCTCAATATTCTGCTCCAGATTCTTGACGAGGGCAGAGTTACAGACGCCCAGGGCAGAAGCATAAACTTTGAGAATACGGTAATCGTTATGACCTCTAACGCGGGCTCGGAGAAGCGCGAAAACGCTTTCGGCTTCGGTAAACAGCAGAGCGATATGATTCGCGAGCGCGCGCTTAAAGGACTCAGAGAGTTTTTACGCCCCGAGTTTATCGCGCGTGTGGACGAGGTTATTGTGTTCAGAAGTCTGAACGGCGACGATTATAAAGCTATAGCGGGACTTATGCTCGACGAGTACAAAGAGCCGCTCGCTGAAAAAGGAATCAGGTTCAGCTATAACGAAAACGTTTGCGAGTATGTTGCCGATAAGGCTTCGAGCGGTTCAAGCGGAGCCAGAGATTTAAGAAACTTTATCCGTAAGAATGTTGAGGATAAAATAACGAACGAGATAATAGCGCGCCGCGACGGCGAGATCGCCGCTGTGAATGTTATCGCGGATAACGATGAGATAAAGCTTGAGGTTTTATAATTAATCGCTGGTACAAACTTAAATACAAAAAATTAACGGGGCTGTTCACTGACAGCCCCGTCTTCTTAGTGGATTTTTATTTGTATTTGCTGAAGCCGAGAGCCGAAACTCCCATATTCAGTCTGTTGTTGAGCATATAACACCAGCCCGAGAACGAGTCGTTAAAAATCAGATTGCTGTACTCGTTTGTAGTGTTGTCGTCGGTGTTGCCTGTTTTCAGCGTGAAGGTAATCGGCGACGTTGTGTTATAAGCGCTTGCATTTACATTAGCTGTGGCAGTGTAGTAGTTTTTCTGGTCGTCTGACATATAGCGCGAGATTACATTAAGCGTTTTTGAGCCCTTATGGTTCATATACATAATAACGTCGTAGCTGTTATCCGCGTTAGTGTACTCGCCCTGAAACTCGAACTGAGCGCTCGCGGAGTTATAGGTTATAAAATAGGAATAGTTGTTGTTGCTGTAGGATATGTATTTGCTTCCCTCGGAGTCGGTTTTTCCGTTGGCTGTTATGTATTCCTTCAAGGCGTTGAACGGGTCTATAACCTTTACCGTACCCTTGATTTCGTCGCCGTAGTTGTTAACGGCGGTGATAGTAACCGTTCCGACCTGCTTTCCGCTTACTACGCCGTCCTTGCTGATAGTTACGATATTTTTGTTTGAGGTCTTCCAGGCTTTTGCTTTGTAGGTGTGTCCCTTTGTATTCTTAAGAAGAAGCTTTATCGTATCGTTTTTGTATACGGTAAAGGTTTTTCCGAAATGAGTGATTCTGGGGCTTACAGTCACCTTGCATTTATACTTTTTGCCTCTGTATCCCGCGGTGATTGTTGCCTTGCCCTTTTTTACGGCTGTAATTTTTCCGTTTTTCACCTGCGCGACGGAACGCTTGGAGGTTGTCCACCTTACCTTTGAGGCTTTAGCGTGCTTAAGCTTTAAAGTAAAGGTTTTTCCTCTTTTTATCGTTATTTTAGTTTTGCTGAGCTTCGGCTTTGCTTTAGCGCCCGCGCTGATATTTCCGAGCGCGAAAAGCGAAAACAGCGTTAAAACGCTCAAAACCAGACAAACAGTCTTTCTGATTTTTTTCATATTCTTCTACCTTTCAAATAAACTGTACTTATTTTAATATATCATTAATCTAAAGTCAATAATTATGCTTTATAATTAGAAGGAAAACACATTTAATCATTTGTGTTGTGCGTTTTATCAAACAAAAAAGGACGCTATATAAGCATCCTTTTAATCTGGAGCGGATGATAATAATGATTATCTATTGAGTCTCGCAGCTTATCCTGTTTAAGCAGGGCAGGGCGGTTTTTATTTTTTTACGCCGCTGAGTAGTTTACGATAGCGACCTCGGTTAGTGAGTTTTTGAGCTGATTGATAATTGCTTCAATTTTTTTAACGGTTGATCCGCTGTAGGAAATCTCGCCGCATTGGGTGCATTTATTGCAGGGAACATTTTTAATGATAACAATACAGTTTCCTAGGTCTTCCATATATGTTGTAGTTGAATTTGTCATATTACCTTTACAAATAAAACAGGTCATTTTTTATTCTCCTTTCGGGTTTTAAAATCACTTTCCCATTTTTCAGGGTCGGGATGATAAACTGAAATTATCCATAGATCTGTATCGCTAATCCCCGCTACAACATGCAGCGGTTGTTTTAGAACAAATCCCAGCACAAGAGCGGAAGGGAAAGGGTAGTCGTCAGGATAATCTTCAATTATCTCTCCTTGCATTATACAATCTTTGATTTCATCAAGAGAGATGTTTCTTTCTCTGCATCGTTTAAGGGCGTGATCTGTAATCTGAATTGTTTCGTCATTACATAGTTTATGTAGATTTTCGATTATCATTAATTCACTTCCTTAACGTTTTATTTAATAAACGTAATCGTTTTATATTACTGTCTATACATACATATTACCTCGATTAATTCGATTATAATCTAAAAGTAGAAAATAATCAACATATTTTTAAAAAACAATCTGACAAAGCTGTTATGGAAAAACTAATCATGTCGGTAATTTACATACTCTCCGTAAACCCTCGTAGCGCAAAGGTGAAAGGATATTTTACTGTGTGGTTTTTGGCTTATTTACGCAAAAAAACAGCACCCTTTTTTCAAAGGGTGCTTTGGAGCGGATGATGGGAATCGAACCCACACGATCAGCTTGGAAGGCTGAAGTTCTACCACTAAACTACATCCGCGTATTTACAGCTTTAATATTATATCAAACATCTTGGATTTTGTCAACAATTTAAACTAAATATTTTATTTACATTTACATACATTTTTCTTTTGACTAAACACAGAGTATATGGTATAATTTTCTGCAAGAGAATTAACTATTGCTTTTAGGAAGGTCTGTTTATGACAAAATTTTTCGTTAAAAAACCTTATTTTATGATTGTCGCCATTATTATGGTTCTGGTTGTCGGATTCGTAAGCCTGAGGTCTATGCAGACCGATCTGCTTCCGAAATTTGACTTGCCGTATTTAGCGGTTATTACAACGGAAGTCGGCGCTTCGTCCGAGAAGGTTGAGAAGGATATTACCGAGCCTATGGAGAATACTCTCGGCACAATAAGCGGCGTTGAGAGCGTTAAGAGCACGTCTGAGAATAACTACTGTATCGTTATGCTGACGTTCGTTGACGATACCGATATGGATTCGGCGTTGGTTCGTGTATCAAAAACCGTAAACTCGATGAACTTACCCGACGGCTGCGGTACGCCTAACATTATGGAAATCAATATGGATATGGTCGCCACAATGTACGCGAACGTAAACTACAAGGGTATGGATATAAAAGAGCTGTCCGATTTTACGAGAAAAACCGTAAAGCCGTATCTTGAAAGAAAATCGGGAGTCGCGAGCGTTTCCGCGAGCGGTCTTATCGAGGACAGCGTAGAGATAAGACTTAATCAAAAGAAAATCAATAAGGTTAACGATAAGATTCTTACCTTGACCAACGATAAACTGTCCGAGGCAAAGGATAAGATTTCCGCGTCAAAATCTAAGCTTATAAGCGGAAAAAATCAGCTTAAGGGTAAACAGAGTTCTGTTACCTCCGCTCAAAACTCAATGAATAATAAGCTGTCCGCCGCGTCTGTTCAGCTCTCAAAGATTCAGGCTTCGAAGGCGGCGTTTGAGTCGCAGCTTTCAAGCTTAAAGGCTCAGAAGGCGGCGCTTGAAGGGGAGAGGAAGGCTTATACAAACGCGAAGCTTCCCGAAACATACAAAACGCTCAACGCTACCTTCGCTCAGCTTAACGCCACGCTTTCGCCTATGGCTTCACAGTCGGGTATAACTGTTCCCGCTTCCGTCAAAGAGGCTGTATCCGACGAGAAAGCCTTCAACGCCTTTGTGAAATGGATGAAAGACCTCGGCTACGGCGATAAGGTAAGCAAGCTTAATTACAAAAGCTTAAAAACCATATATAACGCCGTTGAGATTCGTATTCCCCAGATTGATACCGAGCTTTCAAATCTTAACACGAAGCTCAAGGTTCAGGAGGCTATCGTAGAGAAGTTCAAGAAAAAAGCGGGTAAGCTGGATTCACAGCAGGCTAAGCTGCAAGCCTCCGAGCTTAACGCCGCCGCTTCCTTCGGAGCAGGTCAGGCGGGACTCGCCTCGGCGGAAAAGACGATCACAGACGCCGAAAAACAGCTTTCCGCGGCTGAGAAAAAGCTTGAGAGCTCGATGAAAGCCGCGAGAGAGAACGCCAATTTAGACGCTATTCTCACGCTCGATATGCTTTCCCAGATTATTACCGCTCAGAATTTCTCTATGCCCGCGGGTTATGTAAAGGATAAAAACTCCAACCAGTGGTTGATTGAGATAAACGAGAATTTTGATAATAAAAAGCAGATCAAGAATTTAGTTTTGACAAAAATAAAGGGCGTCGGAAAAATCCGCTTGTCCGATGTCGCCGATATAACGATTGTCGATAATATAGGCGACGCCTACAGTAAAGTAAACGGCAAGGACGCCGTAATGCTCTCGATTTACAAGGCGGGTAACGCGAATACAAGCAAAGTTTCGGATAACGTACAGAAAGCCTTTGGAGAGCTTGAAAACAAATACAAGGGACTTAGTTTTACCCAGATGATGAATCAGGGCGAGTATATAGCCCGTATCATAAATACCGTATTGAGCAGTATCCTGCTCGGAGCTGTTCTTGCGATACTGGTGCTGGCGCTGTTCCTGAAATCTGTTAAGCCTACGCTCGTAGTCGCCTTCAGTATTCCGTTCAGCGTTATGTTCGCACTGATTATAATGTACTTTACGGGTATTAATATAAACGTAATGTCGCTTGCGGGATTGTGTATCAGTATAGGTATGCTTGTGGATAACTCCGTCGTTGTAATGGAGAATATCTTCAGGCTTCGACAGAAGGGGATACCCGCGCCAAGAGCGGCGGTTCAGGGAACAAAACAGGTCGCCGCTCCGATCGTAGCCTCGACCGCGACAACTATCTGCGTATTCCTGCCTATGGTTTACACAACGGGCACGATAGCTCAGCTTCTTATTCCGTTCGCGTTTACAATTTCCTACGCGCTAATGGCTTCACTAATCGTAGCGCTTACGGTTGTACCGACAATGGCGTCGATTCTTCTCAAGAAAACCAGGGAGCGTAAGCTCAATTGGTTCGATAAGCTTAAGAACTTTTACGCTAAAACTCTCGGCTTTTCTCTAAGGCATAAATATTTGCCGATACTCGTTTCTGTCGTTCTGTTGGGAATCTGTGTTTTTCAGACGTTTTCCACGGGTATAACGATGATTGACTCCTCCGAGAGCAACCAGATTACCGTAACTCTTACGCTTGACAGCGATACCTCCAAAAAGGAAGCGTTCAAAACCGCCGATAAGACGCTCGACGCGATTATGAAAATCAAAGGCGTCTCAAAGGTAAGCGCCCTTGACGGCAACACAGGTATTATGTCTACGGTATTAGGCTCGGGCGTAAGCGACAAATACGATACGTTCACTTTTAATGTCCTTGCAAACGACAACGTAAAGACGACCGAAGAATACAAGGAAATCAGAAAAAAGATTGAAACCAATACAAAGAATATTAAATGCAAGAAGCTCACAGTCGATTCATCGGCTATGGGAAGTATGAGCTCGCTGTCCGATACAGGCGTTACCGTCGATATTTACGGCGACGACCAGCAAAAGCTTATAAAGATAAGCGAGGACGTTATGAAGTTGATGAAGGAGGTTAAGGGTATCGAGAGTACGGAAAACGGTATCTCTGAGTCCGACAGGACTATAAGGCTTCATATAAACCGCAACAAGGCGGCTCAGTACGGGCTCACTGTCGCGCAGATTTTTCAGCAAATCGCCGCAAAGGCTTCTACCGAGAAAAAAGCTATAACGATGAAATCGAACGACAAAAGCCTCGACGTAAATATAATAAAGAAAACCGATAAGCTGACCTACGAGAATCTGATGAATACAAAAATTGAAACCACCGTAAAGGATTCTAGCGGAAAGGAAGTTAAGAAAAGCTACAGGCTTAAAAAGTTCGCGAGTTCCAAGGACGGTTATACTATGAGCAGTATTCTCAGGGAAAACCAGCGCACTTATATTGAGGTAACGAGCGAGCTGTCCGACGGAGCCAACGCCGCGCTTGTTGGCAGAGAGGTTCAGAAAAAGCTGGACAAATACAAGGCGCCCTCGGGCTATGATGTAGAGATAGCGGGCTCGGCTATACAGACCGAGGATATGATGAAGCAAATGGGGCAGGCTATTCTGCTCGGCTTCCTGCTTATTTACCTGATTATGGTAGCTCAATTCCAGAGCTTTTTATCGCCGTTTATCATCATCTTTACCGTTCCGCTGGCATTTACGGGCGGTATGATAGGTCTGGGGCTTTTCGGAATGACGATTTCCTCAATGTCGCTTATGGGCTTTATGATACTAATGGGAACGGTAGTAAACAACGGAATCGTATTCGTAGATTACGCCAACCGCCTGAGAATAAAGGGCGTCGAAAAACGGCGAGCGCTTATTGAAACGGGAAAAACGAGAATGAGGCCGATTCTTATGACGGCTCTCACTACAATTCTCTCTATGAGCGTAATGGTATTTTCGCACGACGCTGGCAACGCTATGCAGAGAAGTATGGCGGTTGTGGTAAGCGTAGGACTTCTCTACTCAACGCTTATGACGCTGTATATTGTACCTGTGCTGTATGATATTTTCTACCGCAAACAGCCGAAGATTATCGACGTGGGCGAGGGGCTTGACGACGAGCCCGACGAAATCGCGGATTTTAAAGCTGAACAGGCAGGCGCGGTCGAATAGAGCGTACGACTGTAGAGCACACAGCTAACAGAAAAACCAAAAGAAAAGGTCGGATAAACTGAGAATTGTTTATCCGACCGAATTTTTATTGTTTACTTATTTACAGTGCCGAGAAGCCGTAGCTGTTTACAAGCGCCTCGATTTTTTCGCCTCTCTGGCAGAATGGGCATTTGTGGGGCTTATAGCTCTGGTAGTCGCCTAAATCGTTGGGGTTAAAAATCGAGTTTACGGGATGACCGTCGCACTCGTCGAC